>CAYOQG010000005.1:39629-51071 GCA_964405925.1 uncultured Phycisphaeraceae bacterium
TCTCTGTACCGCTCAGCTTCTTTGCCCGCAGCAGCACGTCGCCGTTGGCCAGGTCAAAGTCGGCGCCCAACGCCCGCAGGCCACGGATGTGAAGGTCGATCGGCCGATCGCCAATCGCGCACCCGCCGGGCATCGAGACCTGGGCCCGCTTCCGTTTGGCAAGTAGAGGACCCATCACGCACACGCTCGCCCGCATCTTGCTGACCAGCTCATACTCCGCGTGGGCGTTCATCTCGTCCTCCACCCGAAGGTGTAGTGCCCCATCCTCATCACGGTGCGTTTTTACCCCGAGCCTTCCCAACAGCACCTGCATCTGCTGGACATCCGCCAGGTCAGGCACGTTCCGCAAGATCGTTTCCCCCTCGACGAGCATGGAAGCGGCCATGATCGGAAGTGCTGAGTTCTTGGCACCGCTGATCTGCACGGTGCCCTTGAGCCGGTTGCCCCCGACAATCTCGAAAAAGTGCACGGGTACTCCTCTCCAGTTGCGGTCCTAAGCCTTTAATGTGGCAGGGTGCACGACGAACTTCAAGACCCGCTGCTGACCGACGGTGCGATCCTTCCGGGTTTGCTCCGGCGTCAGCCTTCCAGGTCCTTCCATGGTGCTCGAGACGGTCGCCGCTTGACCGTCGCCGACCTCGACCATCACAACGCCCTTTTCCGCGAGCAGAGCCGGTCCCTCGACCGCGATTTGACGATAGAAGGACAGACCGTCCCCGCCGTCCGATAATGCTGCGAGGGGCTCGTACTCACGTATGCAGACATCCAGCTTCCCCACCGCGTCCGCAGCCACGTAGGGCGGGTTCGACAGCAGCAGGTCAAACCCGTCCACCGGCACAACGCCACCGGGCAAAGCCAAACCATCCGCCTCAACCAACGTAAGACGATCCGACACGTGGTGCCGCTCCGCGTTGACCCGTGCGACCTCGAGCGCCGCCGCGGAGATGTCCGTCGCCACTGCACGGGAGCCGGGTAGCTGAACCAGCAAGGCGATGGCGATACAGCCGCTTCCGGTTCCGAGGTCAAGCAGTCGCGGCTTATCAAGACTTGCCTCGGTGCAATGGTCGATGGCCCATTCCACCAGCACTTCCGTCTCTGGACGCGGAATCAGCACATCCGGCGTCACCCGGAACGGCAAGGAAAAGAACTCCTTCTGCTCGACCAAGTAGCCAATCGGCTCGTGAGCTGCCGCCCGCCGTACCCAGTCGCGGAACCGGGACAGGTGAGCCTCGTTCAGCGGCTGATCGAACCTTGTATACAAATCGATCCGTCGACACTCGGCTGCGTGGGCCAATAAGATCTCTGCCGACAGACGCGCCTCGTCGACATCGTGCCCTGAGAGGTATTCGGAAGTCCACTTGAGCAGACGTCCGATGGTCCATGCCTCAATGGAATTGCCAGCCTGCTCCTCCATTAGATGGGAATATACACTGTCTCGAAGACGGCGTGAACAGGGTCGCCGCCATCTTCATTCGCCCTGCGCGGTTCAGTTCGCCGTCAGCACTCGTCGCAGGCTGCGACCGGGCCAACCGTGTTGGATCCAAGCCCCGGGAGACGACGAGACGATCATCAGGATTCCCAACCGGTCAGGTGACCTCACTCCCTGGCGCGATATCCGCCTCGGTGGTGATCACGACCACTTGACTTTGGCCGGGCGTGACCGCTGCCAGCAACATGCCCTTGCTTTCGACGCCGCGCATCATCCGCGGTGCCAGGTTCGTTACGATGACCAGGTTCCGGCCGACAAGGTCCTCGCACTTATAGTGACCCTTCAGGCCAGCGCAAAGTTGACGTTGCTCGTCGCCCAAGTCCACCTTCAGCACGATGAGTTTGTCCGCGTTCGGGTGGTCGTTAGCCTCGATCACCCGGCCCACGCGGAGCTTGATCTTGGTGAAATCATTGAACGAGATCGTCTCTGGTTGTGCGGATTTGGAATCTCCCGACATCGCTGACTCCTTTTCACAGTTTCAGGCGCCTCGTGCTGCTTGACGAGGTGCCAGGGATTGTGCTTCCACTGATCCGGCAGCCTGGCCTGCGGTATCTGCGAAATCGGGCGTAGTCGGCTGCCGAGGCCGCGGGCAAGTCTATCGTTCGTGGTGCGTCGACGCAAACGAGTCCGCCGATGCCGTGAATGTCGACGCAAGACACGGAATCGGATCGGTTGCGGTCAGTTCCGCCGAGCCTACAATCGCCCTTGGCAGGAGTGCGCCGAGAATGGAAGTCTATCCGCTGATCTTCGAACCCATCTTCAAGCCCAAGATCTGGGGCGGACGAAAACTCGTCAGACTCCTCAACAAGCGACCCCCAGAAGGCGAGGCGATCGGGGAATCATGGGAAGTTGCCGATCTCGAGGACGATCAATCCGTGGTCGCCCACGGTCCAGCCCGTGGAAAGACGTTAGGTCAACTCGTGGCCGAGTGGGGTACGGACCTGGTTGGCCGGGCGCCGCTCTTTGAAGGCCGATTTCCCCTTCTCATCAAGTTTCTGGACGCTTGTGAGACATTGAGCGTTCAGGTGCACCCGGACGAAGCCATGGCCAAACGCATGGGAGGACGGGTACGCGTCAAGAACGAAGCCTGGTACGTCATCGACGCGGAGCGGGACGGGTTCATCTTCCGTGGCGTCCGCGACGGTGTCGACCCGGCTGCTCTGCGGCAGGCTATCGATGACAAACAGGTCGAATCGGTCCTCCATTGTGTGCCCGTTCGCAAGGGCCACTGCTACTACCTCCCCAGCGGTACCCTTCATGCCCTCGGAGCCGGTGTCGTTGTGGCCGAGGTGCAGACACCCTCCGACATCACTTACCGTGTCTATGATTGGGAGCGGATCGATCCCTCGACCGGTCGCCCGCGCGACCTCCACCTGGAGGAAGCGCTGCAGTGTATATCCTATGACCCCGCTACGTTTGAGGACGAACGGCCCGAACACGTTGCAAGCGTATGGGCGTCGGTGACCAGCCTCGTGCGGAGCCTCTCATTTACGATCGAGCGCGTTCGTATGAGCGAGGGGGTTGACCAGCAGATTCCCCACCAGGAGCTGGTTATCTGGATCGTGTTGGAAGGTCGCGGAAGCGTGGTCTGCAAGAGCGCCGCCTCACCGGTTACCTTTGCCCTCGGGGACACGGTGGTGATCCCGGCTGGCCTTGAAGAGGGTCGCGTTCAGACTCACGAAGACTCCTTGTGGATCGAAGTGACGATTCCCGTGCCCAGCTCGCTCGCCGGGTATGAGCGCCCCGATCGCGAGAGCTTGACCCGGGCTGATTCCACGGGTGCGGGCGTCGTCCCGTTGAACGTGCCGCGGGAACGATCATCGTCGTGACCACGTGGTCCAAGGAGGGAAGGAACAAGATGGGAGTCAGCCTCCGTCCAGCCAACGCGTGCGTGACGAGTGGCGTCATTGCGGAGGTCGTGTTATGACACAACGGCGTTTCTCTGCCAAGATGGGTCACCCGATCAAGAAGACACTGTATGTCGTGACCGGTCTACACGTCGTTGTCGGTTTCCTTATCGCGATTCCCGCCGCATTTGCCGGTGATCGACTGAGTGCGTTTCTCGGGTGGCTGATCATCATCGTCGCCCTGGCGGCAGGCGCGGTTGTCAATCACGTGCTCCGACTCGGTGCCAGCATCCGGTCAGCGGGGCAGTCGCTCGATGAACTGCTCGATCGGGTTGAGCGAGTCGAGCGGATGCTGCGCGACGCCCGCGAATCACATTCTGCGAAATCCGAAACAAGGATGATGGACCTGGCTGCGATGGGACCGGGCGATCCGGGCCAGCTTGTGGCTGCCTCACTCGATCGCGATGCCTACCCCAGGCTCGTGACCACGATGGACGAGCAGCCGCCCGCGGACTCCACCGAGCGAGGGCCGGCGCCGGCGGACTACGCGACCGGCTGGGGCGTGTCGGCCCCCAAGGACGACCGCCACCGGTCGCCGACCGGCGCTGGCGGCGGGGTTACGAGCAGGAACCTCCATCGCCAGTGGAAACTGAGTCTACGCACCGGTGACCTGGCCAAGTGCCGTGAGATCTTCGCCGCATTTGTCGACACTGCGGACTCAACCACAGTGGCATCCATGCGTCGGCAATTGGAGCTTCTCGCCGACCGAACCGAAGCGTCATTGCGGAAGCGTTTTTCCCAAAGTCTACGGGAACAGGATTATGCGGGATTGCTGCTGGTGGGGGAGCAGATCTGCGCGCTCTTGCCAGAAAGGCCGGTGGCGGACGAATTCAAGCGCCTCAAGCCGCTTCTGTTGCGCCGATACGAACAACACGCGGCATCGCAAGATACAGCCCGGCTCCGCGTCGTTCGATGAAGGTCCATTTGATCTCCTTTGGCCGGAGCGGGAGAGTAGCCGATCGAAACGGGCAGGGCCCGGCGGGTCGTTGACCCGCCGATTACGCGGAAGCCGCGGAATAACGGCTGGGCCGACCACGAATCAAGGTTGTGCGACCATGCGTCATCCATGCAGGGTAAGGACACTGGCTGTGTTGGCCGTCCCGTGGTAGCATCGCTGCCCGACCGCGTCACGCGGATCGCAGGACGGCCAGGTGGCGACCGAGGTAGAAGGTGGCGGGCCCCGCCGTCGCCGCCCATGCCCGATCGAAAAGGAAACTAAGTGGTGGTTGCCAATCGGTTAACATTCTTAAAGGGCTACTTTCGCCGGCCGAACGTTGTCGGTGCGCTCGCTCCAAGTTCTCGCGCTCTGGCCGCTGCGCTCTGCGAACCGTATCGCCAGCACACAAGGCCCGCGAAGGTCTTGGAGGTTGGGGCGGGGACTGGTGCCGTCACCCGCCACATCGGCAAACTGCTTGGCGAGGAGGATGAGCTCGATGTTTGCGAGATTGTGTCTGATTTCGCGGACGTCCTCGAACGCGATGTGCTGAATCGGGTGGATTTTGCTCCGGCGGTGGCCCAGGGTCGTGTCCGGCTTCTCCGGTCCGCCTTTCAAGACCTCCCCTTCGAGGGCCGCTACGACTTCGTCATATCCGGACTGCCGCTGACCGCCTTCGATCTGAGGGATGTACGAGAGGTGTTTCGTGTCGTGCGAAGGGCACTGAAACCCGGTGGGGTGTTCAGCTACTTCGAGTACGTGGGTCTGCGTCGCACTTCCCGCGTTCTGGCGGTCGGGCGTCGCCGCGACCGGATTCGGCTGGTCTCAGCCTACCTGACGCGGCGCATACGTAACCATCAGTTCGACCGACGGACAGTGCTCTGGAACGTGCCTCCTGCCCATGCCCGACACTTGAGCTTCGACAACCGCAAAAGCAGACGGAACGCCGCGACGTGAGTGAGTCAGCATCGGATGAGTCGCCCGAAGTCCTTCTCTTTACCGACGGTGCCTGCAGTGGAAATCCGGGCCCCGGTGGTTGGGCTGTCATCTTAAAGCACCCTTCAACGGGGACGGTCAAGCGACTCTCAGCCGGAGAGCCGAAAACAACCAATAATCGCATGGAGTTGACCGCCGCCATCGAGGGTTTGCGAGCGATCAAGGGAGATAAGCGCAGACGCGTGCACTTAGTCAGCGACAGCGAGTACGTCATCCACGGATTGACCATTTGGATCAAGGATTGGATTGCCCAGAACTGGAGGCGAGGAAAGAAAGCCGGTTCGCCTCCGGTTAAAAACGTCGATCTCTGGAAGCAGCTCTACGCCCTGACGCAACAACACGACATGACCTATGAGCACGTCCGCGGCCATGCAGGTCATCCCGAAAACGAAGAATGTGACCGCATGGCCGTTGCAGCCATCGAGACCGTACGGAGGAGCGAGTGAACACCCCAGGATGCATAGCTGGTAAGGTTCTTCACGGAGAATGGGCGGTGAAAGGAAGATTGAATGCGGTTGCGTTCGTCACGTCTCTTCTGGCGGCCTTGACCACGACCTGGGCCCAGACTCCGCAGCAGTGCTATCGCGACGGTCGAGCCACCGTCGAGCGGGCGAAGAGACTGGCCCCGATCACCTCGCGAGCCAAGAACGTGATCCTGTTTATCGGTGATGGGATGAGTGTCACCACAGTGACGGCTGCCCGCATTTTCGCGGGTCAACAGCGCGGCGAGTCTGGCGAAGAGAATTTCCTCAGCTTCGAGCGTTTCCCCTATTCCGCATTCGTCAAGACGTACAACGTGGACGCTCAGACACCGGATTCCGCGGGCACGGCCACCGCGATGATGACCGGCGTGAAGTCCAATGCGGGGATGCTGTGTGTCAATCAGCACGTGACCCGGGGCGACCATGAGTCCATCAAGGGCAACAGGCTGACGACGCTGATCGAAATTGCAGAAAAGGCCGGGCTGTCCACCGGTGTCGTGACGACGACACGTGTCACGGATGCGACACCCGCTGCCTGTTACGCCCACTCGCCCGATCGGGATTGGGAGGCAAGCTCAGACCTTCCCCCTGCCGCCAGTCAAGCGGACTTTCCCGACATCGCCCGACAGCTCATCGAGTTTTCCTTCGGCGACGGGCCGGAGGTCGTGCTCGGTGGTGGGAGACGAGGTTTCTTGCCCAATACCCTGCGGGATCCCGAGTACCCTGCCAAAGCGGGAACGCGCGACGACGGTCGTGACTTGACCGCCGAGTGGCTACGAAAACCACAGTCCGTGTATGTCTGGAACGTAGACCAGTTCGCCGCCGTCGACCCCCAGACCACGAGACACCTGTTGGGGCTGTTCGAGCCTAGCCACATGCAATACGAGCACGACCGCCCGAACGACAAGGCGAAAGAGCCTTCGCTTGCGGAGATGACCTCAAAAGCGATCGAGCTGCTCTCCAAGAGCGACAAGGGATTCGTTCTGATGGTCGAGAGTGGCCGAATCGATCATGCCCACCATGCCAACAATCCTTACCGGGCGCTAACGGAGACGATTCAGCTGGACAATGCCGTTCAGGCGGCACTTAAGAGGACTAAACGCCTAGAGACGCTGATCATTGTGACCGCAGATCATGGCCACATGCTCACCATGGGCGGATACGCGAAGCGTGGCAATCCGATCCTCGGCAAGGCCGCGGTGCAGGGAGAGCGCGGTACTGCTGCCGATGTCCTGGCACGCGATGCAGTGGGCCTGCCCTATACCCCGCTGCTTTACGCCATGGGACCGGGTTTTACCGGACCGTCCGACGAGCAAGTTGAAGGGATCAAGACGTTTCCACACCGGGGTCGTGGCTACAAGTATTCAACCAAGGGGCGTCCTGATCTGACCAACGTCGACACCACCAGCCCGGACTATCTGAGCGAGGCTGTGGTTCCTGCAGACTCAGCCCCGCACAGCGGCGCGGATGTCCCCCTTTATGCCGATGGGCCGCAGGCACACTTGTTCCACGGCGTCCTCGAGCAGAACGTGATCTTTCATGTGATGGTGGAGGCTCTCGGATTAACCAACGTCGCAGAAGAGCCATAGCAGCCAATGTCCTAAGCCGCGAAAACAAAGGAGACTGGCCATGCCGTTTACGCGTGCATTCTCTGGTGCCAAATGGGAAAAGGAAATCGGCTATTGCCGGGCGATCAGGGCGGGAAACCATATCTACGTGACCGGGACCGCCCCGATTGACGAGAACAGCAATGTCTATGCCCCTGGCGACGGCTTCGCCCAGACCAGCCGGTGTCTTCAGATCATCCAGCAGGCAGTCGAAGAGCTCGGTGCGAAGATGACAGACGTTGTGCGTACGCGGCTGTTCGTCACGGACATCAGCCGTCTGTCCGAGTATGGGCGGGCCCATCGCGAGTTCTTTGCCGGCCACCTCCCGGCCACGACCATGGTCGAGGTCAAATCCCTCGCGGATCCGGAGATGCTGATCGAGATCGAGGTCGACGCCGTGGTCATGCCAACGTCAAGATCCTAACAAACGACTCCCCGTTGTCCGGTCGCCCTGGTCAATCAGACGGACTGAAATCACAAGGTGTCGCATCGCGATGCGCCGTGCCGCTTGCGGAACCTACTCTGTTGCAGGGTGCTGCGCGCCGGGCTGCCGACATTTCACTTGCGCTCCTTTTTGTGGCGCTGCGATTGGGACGCGTATCGCATTTTCGAGCGCCCAAAGCGTCCATAAGTAAGGCGAATACAAGTACTTATGCCTGACTAGGCCTCCCGGTTGCCCACTTGGGCGGGATCGGACGAGAGTCCCGACCGAGCTTCACCGGCAGGCGTCAAGTATTGCGCGACCGTGCTCCGATAATAGTCCCGGCCCGAGGGAGAACGTGATCGCATGGAGGCGATGGTGATGGACCTGAACGCGCAACGTGAAATCCGCCGGTCTGTGGAGTCCAGAAGGCAGCCACCTCGCGAGCCCGCGAGGGTCGTCACGGCGTACGACGACGGCGGCGTCCCCGAGGATGTTCTGGCTGGTCCCATCCTTCTCACAATCGAGGCGACCAACAGCGATTCCGAGCTCGCTTCCTGGTTGGACGACATCTGGTGGACCGATGTCATCCGGCGCTGGGCGGATCACGCAGTCACGGTTGCCTTCGCACCGACTCCGGGCGCTCTGCTCCATCCGGTCGTGCTGCACCACGTCGAGATGCTCCGCCGAGTTTTGCCCGGCTGGCGGATCGTCGGACACGTCTACCGTGATGACCTTACCGATGATGAGGAAATCGAGCGTGCGGCGAAAAGCCCCTACCATGAAATCAGGTTCTTCGACCAATCCCGACCCGGAGCCGCGCAACCGGAGCAGGGCAGACCGGCGTTTGCGCTCGATGGGCTCTTTGGACGCATCCGACGGGAGCAGTCGCGCATCGGTGTAACACGGCCAGCCTTGGTGCGACTGCCGCCCGGACCGGTGGACATCGCGGCGGAGTCCCAAGCTATTGTGGAGTCCTCGTCCAAAACTCGGAGGTTACCTGAAGGCGCACGGTAACGTTCTCTGGACAGTCGCGTTGGCACAAGCATTTCCGCGCCGTTTCATGTTTGCACGCTTTCAGTACGGCCACAGGAAGACATCTGATCTTGATCTGTGGCGACCTTGCGACCTCGTGCAATCTTGACAGTGTCAGACCCATCGCTGGGAGCCATCCGACTCGCTAACATGTTCCCATGCCTCTCGTCATCCAGAAATTCGGTGGTACCAGTCTTGCGAGTGCTGAGAAGATCCATCGTGCCGCTCGCCGGGCGATCCGGGCGAAACTGAGTGGGAATCGGGTCGTGCTGGTTGTCTCCGCCATGGGGAGCACGACGAACGAGCTGATCGGCCTTGCCAACCAGGTCTGCTACAACCCACCGAAACGGGAGATGGACATGCTGCTCACAACCGGCGAGCAGGTGTCCATTGCCCTGATGGCGATGGCCATCGATGCCGCCGGTCACGAGGCGATAAGTCTTACCGCCGCTCAACTGGGACTCCTTACGGACAGCGCTCACACGCGGGCTCGAATCCAACGGATTAGCAGAGACCGGATCGAACGTGAACTGTTGTCCGGTAAAATTGTAATCGTCGCCGGCTTTCAAGGGATCGATCCTGGCGGTGAAATCACCACGATGGGGCGTGGTGCTTCGGATACGACGGCTGCTGCCCTGGCGGCTGTTCTGGGGGCTGACGTTTGTGAGATCTACACCGACGTGGACGGTGTGTACACGGCTGATCCGAGGCTGGTGCCCCAGGCTCGTAAGATCGGCAGTGTCAGTTATGACACGATGCTGGAAATGGCCGCGACCGGTGCCACCGTGATGCACTCCCGGGCGGTCGAATTCGGCAAGAAGTTTCGCGTACCCATTCATGTGCGAAGCTCGCTTACCGACGCGGATGGAACCATGATCACCACGGATGCGTCTGGAATGGAGGCGGTTACTGTCAGCGCAGTGACACTCAAGGAGGATCTGGCTGTCGTGACCCTGACCGGGGTTCCCAATACGCCGGGGGTAGCGGGCCGGATCTTCGGAGAGCTCGCCCGGCATCAAATTCTCGTCGACGACATCGTGCAGAACATCTATGATGGTGGACGGCATGCCAACCTCGGTTTCTCAACGGACGCCGCCACGGTGCCCGAGACGCGATCGATATGCGAGCGACTGGCCTCGGAGCTCGGCATCCTGCGTGTGGATGTGGACGAAGGGGTCTCGAAGGTCAGCGCCGTTGGTGTGGGACTGCGGACCCACGCCAGCACGGCGGCGACGATGTTCGATACGCTCGCAGCCGCAAAGATCAACATTGATAACATCTCCACGAGCGAGATCGTGATCAGTTGCATTGTACGACGTGAGGACGGCCTCGCGGCACTACGCTGCCTGCACGACGCCTTCGGATTGGGAAAGTCTGACGGTGGGAGCGAGTCGAGACCATGAGCATGCGGCGACGTCGTAGACCACTGCCATCGTCGGTGACAATGCCGTCGGTCTGGCGGTGCCGCCTGCCTGGGCTCGCGTTGGCTGCGGTTTTGCTGGTTGCTCTGGTCTGTAGCCGGACCGCGCGCACGCCCGTCCAGGGTGACGATTGGGCGCGCTACCATGATCGCACCTTTCGTGTGGTCCACGTGGTGGACGGTGACACCTTCGACATCAACGCGCCCGACGGAGACAAGGCAGTCACTCGCATTCGCCTATGGGGGGTCGACACGCCGGAGGTGGCAGCCGGTGGTGGAACGGATATGCACTTTGGTCCGGAGGCTTCTTCCTATGCCAAGAAAGTGCTCGGCGGTCGGGACGTTCATATTGTCCTCTCACCCAAGCGCTCGCGGGGCAAGTATGGCCGGCTGCTGGCGTATGTGTTTCTCGAGCGTGGCGGACGGATGTTTAACGAGATGCTGCTCGAGGAGGGGTATGCTTACGCCGATCTGCGATTTGATCACCATTACTATGACAAATTCAAGAGAATCGAAAAGCGTGCCCGCAAGGCCGGCGTAGGTCTCTGGGCTGACATCACGTTTGACAAGATGCCGGGCTGGAAACAGCGCTTTGAAGGCAGAGATGAGGGTGGGGACTGAGGCGCGGGAACGCAGCGACGAAGAGACGCGGGAGCAGGGACATAGGGACGGGGGGACCGAGGGACGATTGGACTTAGGGCCGGTGGGTCCGGGTGGGTCCGTGTGGCTTGCCAACTCCGACAGCAGGTCCGCGTCTGTGCGATTGCTCTTAGCCATCCCGCGGGCGTCCCGCCAAGCGGCCACCTTGCGGCTGCTGGCCAGCAGGGGCTCGAGTCCGGCCTGTTCCAGTTCCTCGCACATCCATTCCCAGCCAAAGCTCGATTCCAGAATCACCGGTATCCGCCGTGGCCATCCCAGAAGACGCTTTCGAAGCAGAGCCCGATCCTCATGTTCGAGCCGCTGCCTCCACGTAATCTTGCCTTCCGCGTTCCGCGCGGTTACCGTGCTGAGACGGTGGGCACGCCTTCGGTAGGAGTTTTGCTGCTACAGTATCCCAGGACCATGTCTCCGCCACAGCAGTTGTCCACGTACCACGTTGCCCCTCTCGTTGCCTCGCAGTCCTCATTGGTCACTCGGTTATCTTGTGTCGT
>CAYOQG010000006.1:0-45384 GCA_964405925.1 uncultured Phycisphaeraceae bacterium
GGTCGGGTGGGGTGTGGCGTCATGGGGGGACGTTTGCGGGCGTGATTGCCGAGCTGCGTGACAAGCATCGCAGAGCGCAGTCGAGCTTCGTGCGTGCCTACTATGAGAAGTACATGCGTAAGCGACAGTGCCCGGACTGCGAGGGCGCCCGCTTGAATCCACAAGCGTTGGCGGTCAAGGTCGGAGGACGCTCGATCCGGGAAGTCTCCGCCCTGTCGATCGAGGAAGTGGCTGAGTTCTTTGAGAAGATCAAGCTCGGACCGACGGAGCAGATTATCGCTGAGGAAGTGCTCAAGGAGATCCGTGGCCGATTGGGATTTCTGCGTGACGTGGGGCTCGGGTATCTGACGCTCGATCGTACGGCTCCGACGCTTTCCGGTGGGGAATCGCAACGGATTCGGCTGGCCAGCCAGATCGGTGCGGGTCTCGTCGGTGTCTTGTACATCCTCGATGAACCGAGCGTTGGCCTGCACGCCCGCGACAATCAAAGACTGCTCGATTCGCTGTGCCGCCTGCGTGACATGGGCAACACGGTGATCGTCGTCGAGCATGACGAATTGACCATGCGAACCGCCGACGAGATCGTCGACTTCGGCCCTGGCCCCGGCATCCGCGGTGGCAAGATCGTCGTCCAGGGTGATATCGAGAAGGTCACCCGCTCGAAGCGTTCCATCACCGGCAGCTACCTCCGCGGCGACCAGGAAATCGAAATACCAAAGCAGCGTAGGCCAGTGGCAACACGTTCGACGAACGGTCCAACCAAACGCGACGGCAGACGCAGGGCAGCTTCCGCCCGCCGAAGGAAATGAGAGATGAGTGAAGAAGAAAAATGCCCCCTTTGCCACCGACCAGCTCCGCGCCACTACGACTACAAAACCGGGGTGTTTCGATACCAATGTGAGCATTGTGGCGTCTTTGTGTTGGAGCGCAACGATGAGGAGGACTTTCTCGACAACGACAGATGGAGAAGCACAAATTCCCCCGCCAAGATCAGCGCCGTCCTGAGTGAGAGGCACTTACATGGGGCCCCTCGACCGTTTCTGCTTTTTCGAGACCGTGGGAAGTATACCGTCCATCATTCCGGGGGCGTCCATATCGAGGAACTGCTTCGAGACTGGTCAGACAGTGTCCCGGTACGGATTGAACGCTCGCTCCTCACGCTCGTCCGAAGGATCGGTGTGGGTATCGCCGGAAGAGAGGTCACGATCCAACCCACCGAACTCACACGGTTTGTCCCTTTGGCGATTCATGACGGCGAGCCCGTGTACTTTTTCGAGGCGATGCAAGAGTATGAGTGGATCACGCAGACGAAGAACCGTAATCCCCGAAGAGTAGGGATCACACCCAAGGGGTGGGAAAAATTCGACGAACTTACTCGGGCCCAAGCTGATGTTAAGAATCCTGTCTTCGTCGCCATGTGGTTCGGTCGCCCCCAACAAGATGGAGACCCCGACCATTCGGAGCAGATGCTCGTACTCTTCGAGGAGAATATAAAGACCGCATGCACTGAGGCCGGATGGCAGGCGAAGCGCGCGGATACGGATGAGCACAACGAGCCGATCATGGATCGTATCATCGCGGATATTCGCAAAGCCCCCTTCCTCATTGCGGACCTGACCAACAACAACCAGGGCGTCTACTATGAGGCGGGACTTGCACATGGTTTGGGACGTGAGGTCATCTTTTGCTGCCCAGAAGGTCAGAAGGTCCACTTTGACGTAACGGGTATCAATAGAGTCGTATATGAGACACCGGAGCGGTTGTACGATCGTCTGCTCAACCGGATATTGAAAACTAAGGGAGAGGGTCCGTTTATCTGACTCGGCCCTGAAGGGGCCACCTAACAGCCCAGGGCAACGCCCTGGGGAAAAGGACGGATGAGACAGGACAAGCCCTGAAAGGGCGCAATATGCTGACAGGACAGGAATGAGACCGTGATACGTGATTACCACGATGAAAGCGGCAGTGCTCAGCGAGTCATCGACACAATCAACGAAGCGTTTGACTCGATGAGACCACAAGACCGCGACCGCCAGATGCAGATTCACTTGGCACAGGGGCGAGGACCGGCACGCAACCTGCGCCTCCTGTGCGCGATGACGGCGATGCTGTTGAAGGCGAAGCGCCTGGTGCAGATAAGGGAACAGCAACATGCACACGAACGAGATCTATGAGGTCATTAGCATCATTGCAACCGCGCTTAACGAAGCCGGCATCGAGTACGCAATTACGGGGTCCGTTGCGAGCGGGGTGCACGGTGAACCGACGGCTACCCAGGATGTGGATATCATCGTACGAATGACGGAGGCACAGGCCCGCGTTTTGGCGCGGGCGCTCCCATCGCGGTTCTACCGCAATGAAGACTCGCTCGCTCAAGCATCGCGGACTGGTGGCTTGGCCAACGTTGTCGACCTGGACACCGCGTTCAAGGTCGACCTATCGGTCGTCCCATTAACGCCGTTCCATCGGAGCGTGTTTGAACGACGTCAGGGTATCTTATTCGAAGCTGGGGGCGAAAGGATTGACGTCGTCTCTCCGGAAGACATCATGCTCATGAAATTGCTCTGGCGAAAGGACACGCAGTCGACCAAGCAGTGGCACAACGCCCTTGGCGTTGCCCGGGCGAAGGGGGCACGGATGGACTGGAAGTACCTGTTTGAGCAGGCCCGTGCTCTGGACATCGAGGAAGATTTGATCAGACTCCGTGACGAGGCGGGGATTTAGCGACAACTTGCCATGAGGGGTCGGAAGAGAACAGCCAACGCGGTAATGCAGGCACCTGCACTCGCCAGAGACGAGGTGAACTGGCTTACAGTCATCGGGGCGCGGCAGAACAATCTGCGCAACCTCACTGTAGACATCCCCCTCGGGCGATTCATATGTGTAACCGGAGTCTCAGGCTCGGGTAAGAGCTCGCTCGTCAACGATATACTATGGGAGACTCTGAATCGCGATCTGAATGGAGCCATCAAGGCTACTCCCGGTCACCACGAGCGAATCGAGGGAATGGAGCACCTCGATAAGGTCATCAATATCGATCAGTCCCCGATCGGGCGCACACCACGGTCCAACCCGGCTACTTACATAAAGGTCTTTGACGAAATCCGAGCACTCTATGCTAAGCTGCCCGACTCACGGATTCGCGGCTACAAACCCGGCCGCTTCAGCTTCAATGTTCACACCGGTCGCGCCGGCGGCGGACGATGCGAGGCATGCGAGGGCAATGGCCAGAACAAGATGGAGATGGATTTCCTGGCGGACGTGTGGGTCACGTGTCCAGTGTGCGGCGGCAGACGGTTCAGCCGGGAGACCATGCAAATCCTCTACAAGGCAAAGAGCATCGCCGACATTCTCGGTATGGATGTTCAAGAGGCTCTCAAGCATTTCGAGAACGTGCCCAAGATCGCGGCCATGCTTCGCACACTACACGACGTTGGCCTCGACTACATCAAGTTGGGCCAGTCGTCCACGACACTGTCCGGTGGTGAGGCCCAGCGGATCAAGCTCGCTCGCGAGCTAGTCAAGCGGTCGACCAGACGGACCCTCTATCTGCTCGATGAACCAACGACAGGTCTGCACTTCGATGACATCAAAAAGCTACTAGCTGTTCTCCACCGGTTCGTCGATGCCGGCAACACGGTCATCGTGATCGAACACAACCTGGATGTGATTAAGACGGCAGACTGGATCATCGATTTGGGTCCCGAAGGCGGGGCAGCCGGTGGGCGTATCGTTGCAGCCGGAACACCGGAGAAAGTCGTCAAGTCCAGACGATCGCACACCGCTGCTGTGTTGCGGCCAGTCCTCGACGGCACGGATAGGAAACGTCACAGACTCCGATCGGCGAAACATCCAGACGTCCAAACGCCCAAACAGGATGGGGGCGCAACGACTGCACGATGGGATGGGCGGCGGAATGTGTTGACAGTCGTCGGAGCAAAGCAGCACAATCTCAAAGACATCACTGTCGTCGTCCCACGAGGCAAGACTACGGTCTGCTGTGGCCCCAGCGGCAGTGGCAAAAGCAGCTTCGCCATCGACACAGTCTACACAGAGGGTCAGCGCCGCTATGTCGAGTCGCTCAGTGCTTATGCGCGCCAATTCCTAAGCCGTCTACAGCCACCACGCGTGGATCACGTTTATGGACTGTCACCAGCGATCTGCATTGAACAAAAGACTGCCAGCAAGTCGCCTCGATCCACCGTCGGCACCATCACGGAAATCTACGACTATATGCGTGTACTCTGGGCACGCATTGGCCAACCACACTGTCCGAAGTGTAAGATTCACATCGGCACACAGACGAGTGACGAGATCGTCGAGAAAGTGCTGGCCATCGGAGAGGGAAAGACAGTCCTTTTGATGGCTCCCATCGAACCGACCGGGCAGGAAAGCCACGAACAGCTTTTTAAGCGCGCCCGCGCGAATGGATACGCACGTGCCCGAGTGGACGGCACCGTCTTTTCATTAGACGAATGCATAAACATTGACAGTAAGCGCCGCCATCAAGTGGAACTAGTGGTTGACCGTATTGTCGTGCGGAAGGCCCGGGTAGCTCGCATCACAGACAGTGTCGAGCAAGCACTCTCCATTGGCGAAGGCGTCATGGTCGCTCACGTGGTCGCTGACGACGGTTCCAAGCAACAGCGGGAGCTCCAGTTCTCGCAGCATCGATCCTGTCAAAGTTGCGGCGAGAGTTTCGAAGAGCTGACCCCGCACCATTTCTCCTTTAACAGTCGTTTGGGATGGTGTGAGACGTGCGAAGGGTTGGGAATACAGCTTGGTGCCAGTCCGGCCGCGATCGTCATTCACCCAACGCGCTCTATCCTCGACGGTGCAATCGTTGGCTGGGGCGTCGTTACTGCAGGGTCGAAACTCCATACCATAGCAACCGCGCTGGCCGATCACATTGGGTTCGATCCCAATCGACCATGGAATGACCTCACCGAGACACAGCGGCTGATGTTCCTCCATGGATGTGGAGATGAATGGATTGAGATTGGCAGCCCGCAACGACGAACAGGAACATCCAACGAGAAGGCAAGGGATGGAGACTTTCAAGACGTGCGATTTCGATGGAGGGGGTTTTTCCCCGCTATTGACCGGGCGACGCGGGCAAGCTGGCAGTATCGCAAACGGCTGGAGGAGTTGGTCACGGACGTTCCGTGTGATGCCTGCCTTGGAGGCCGACTTCGCCCCGATGCAGCGGCTGTCCGAATCGACGGCGCTACGATCCATGAGGTCTGCTTGTGGCCACTCAACAGAACACTGGGATGGTTCGATCATCTGAGACTTTCGCCGCGGGAGAAGAGAATCAGCGGAGAGCTCTTGCACGAGATCACCTCACGTTTGCGTTTTCTCGTCGAGGTGGGCCTCGACTATGTCACGTTGCACAGGACAGCATCGACACTTTCCGGTGGTGAATCACAGCGGATTCAGCTTGCCTCGCAGATTGGCACCGGTCTAACCGGTGTCCTCTACGTGTTAGACGAGCCAACGATCGGTCTTCACCCCCGTGACAATGATCGATTGATTCGTGCGTTGAGGCGTCTGCGCGACTTGGGTAACACGCTGCTGTTGGTCGAGCACGATCGGGAGATTATCGATTCATCCGACCATCTCCTGGATTTTGGTCCAGGTGCAGGCTCGTTTGGCGGCGAAATCACGGCTGAGGGAACGCCCAAACGAATGAGATCAAAGCGTGGGTCGCTAACTGGACGTTATCTTGCATTCAAGGAGGCGATCTCCGTCCCTGCGAATCGGCGGGCGGTGGACGATTCCGTCCGGTGGCTGAGCGTCCATGGTGCCCGGGAACACAACCTCAAAGAAATCGACGTTGCCTTCCCGCTCGGACGCTTCACATGTGTCACCGGCGTGTCGGGCAGTGGTAAGAGCACACTGGTCTCCGAGATCCTCTATCGTGCACTGGCTTCCCGGATCCATCGTGCTCGCCTAGTTCCAGGCGGACATAACCGCCTGATGGGGATTGAGCAAATCGACAAGGTCATCAACGTCGATCAATCACCGATTGGCAACAGCCCCACCAGCAGCCCCGCAACGTACACGGGAGTGTTTGATGCCATCCGGGAGCTGTTTGCGAAGCTGCCGCTCAGCAAGATTCGCGGCTACACGCCGAACCGTTTCAGCTTCAACCGCACCGGCGGGCGCTGCGAAGCCTGCGAAGGCATGGGGCAGCGATGCATCGAGATGCATTTTCTTCCCGATGTCTGGGTGGAGTGCGAGAGTTGCCAGGGCTTACGATATGTAACAGAGACTCTCGAAGTCCGCTACCGAGGGAAGAGCATCGCCGACGTGTTGAACATGCGAGTGTCAGAAGCCTTGCAGCTCTTCACGAACGTCCCGAAGGTACGGAAGATGCTTCAAACGCTCGACGACGTGGGACTTGGCTACGTGCAGCTCGGCCAATCCGCCCCCACGCTCTCCGCCGGAGAGGCACAACGTGTCAAGCTCGCCACCGAGCTCGGCAGACCCTCCACGGGCAAGACCCTTTATCTTCTCGATGAGCCGACAACGGGTCTGCACTTTGACGACCTCAAGAAGCTACTGCGCGTGTTGCACCGCTTGGTTGATCATGGAAACACCTGCATCTGCATCGAGCACAACCTGGACGTCATCAAGACGGCCGATTGGCTGATCGACCTCGGCCCGGAGGCGGGCGACGCCGGTGGAGCGATCGTCATCGAGGGAACACCGGAAGACGTCGCAAAGACGCCAGGATCACACACGGGGGCAGCACTGCGACCCATACTTGCCGCCGGCCCTGTCGAGCACAGACCGACACACAGACTCGCAGAGGCCGATGCCTCCAGGGCGACGCCGACCACCATTCCCGATCTGGGCGAGGACGTGAAGATGCCCTGGGAGCGAGACGGACGCGCCTGGCATACCATCGATCATCGAGACCGAAACGGAGAGCCGACGGAATGGGATCCGCGAGTCCTCACGTGGCTTGTTGACACCATGACGTCACTCGGACCGTTCACCTCGCCGGATTGGAACCATCGCACGCGGATCGAAGTGACAGCCAAGACCAGCACGCCATGGTTCTGTCACATTCTGACCGGCGGGAAAGAGCTTTTGGACGTCGCCGTCCGCGTCCCGGAGGCCACGTTCGGCGCCATCGAATTACGTTCGAGACTGAGAATCAAGACCCTGGACGAACGAACGGACCTCCCCATCTATGGCCAATGGGATCGCATTCGCCGCCGCACCTTGACAGGCGGATGGGAGGAGTGGCGGTTCCATCTGCGTGATTTGAAGGACCTACCAAAGCCGGCATTTCGAAGGTTTTTCAAAGACGCTATCGATGCCCATTACGAGAAGCTGGCGGCAACCGAAGCCGACCCGGCACGCGCCGAGCCGTGGAAGAACGACGGCGAGCAATGGCATCTTTCCCAACGGTCCATCTCGAAGCGACACGTGATCCAGTGGAAGCCGACGCTTCTCGTCGCCCTGATCGGACGATTCAAGTCGATGCAACCGGACCTGATCGTCGACTGGGGAGGCAAGATCTCCGTGCAGCTCTTCACACCCCACCGAACAGAGCCGATCGGTCGGATCACAACCGGGATGGCACGAGGGCTGCGCATCGATCTGCGGGTTCCCAGGGGGTCAGTGACCCCGACACAGGTCGACCGACTTGGCGAGGAGGTCCAGATCAAAACCCATGACGCCTACGACCGTGTCCGCTTCCTACTTCGGTCGCTCGCCCATAATGATGCCAAGCAACTACGAGAACTGTGGCACAAGTGTGCTGCGCTCAGTGCCAAAGAGGAGCTGGTTGCGGTATGAGCACGTTGATCCCCAACCGGATGCTGCTTGATCTCGAGTTCCCGCTGCGTTACCGATCCGATCTCCCGGTCATCGATGGCAAGCTTGACGGCTGGACCGACGACGAGCTGTTGCCCGATTTCAGCGAGCTGGACGGACAGGAAGCCTTCGCCGACGTTTGGGCGTGTTGGAGCGAGGCGGGACTGTCGATGGCATGTCGCGTTGAGGACAAACGGAAACCACTCCGATGTGACCCCAGCGTCTTTTGGAAAAGTGACAACCTCCGCCTGTGCACGGACATGCGAGACGCGCGAACGAACAAGAGGGCAACGCGATTCTGTCAGCAGTTCTTCTTTTTGCCGACGGGCGGCGGCCGCCACAAGAACGAGCCCGTCGCGGGCACCAACGCGTTCAAGCGTGCCCGGCAGGACGCCGCCATGCTGCCGATCAAGCGAATTCAGGTGGCGTCGCAGGTCACAAAAACCGGCTACGCGCTGGAGGCTCACATCCCCGGCGAATGTCTCAGCGGATTCGACCCTCTGGAGCACCCCCGCATCGGGTTCTACTACATGCTGGAGGACGGCGACCACGGCCAGCAATACCTGACTGTCGGCGATGACTTATACTGGTATATCGACCCTTCCACCTGGGCAACCGCTGTTCTGCGGCGTTGACATCGTAAACGGTTCAAGTCATAAATTGTCGACAGCGACAGATTCTGGACCGTCGGGCGCGTCCGCCACGTGGCGGAAGGCTGTCGTTACGTCACGCTTCTATCAGAACGGCCCGTCGCGCCACGCGGACCTTCACGTAAGAGGAGAATCAGATGGACATCAACTTCCACTATGCCGCCATCAAAGTGCTTGCTCGTCATGCGGGCTTTCCGGAGGACCAAGCCCAGCTCATCGCCTATGCGTCGCAGTACGTCGACGACGCTGTGGCTTACGAAAGGACGGCGCTGGACAAAGATCCGAAGGTCCCTGGCACTAGGTTCGAGCGAAGCGACAAATCGAAGGTCCGTGGCAGCAGGTCCGACGGTGGCATATTCGATCCGATCTGCACCGCCCACAAGGACCTGGATTACAACCGAGCTATCGTAAAACCCAGGGGACGACTGCTCGTATATGTTTGTTTTCACTTCATTCCCTCGGTGGAGGGAGGGGCTGACGAGCCGCTGTATAGAAGGGTGAAGAGAAATGGGCGACTTGCGAGGAACGTCGTCCAAGAGGCCGTAAAAGCTGTCAAGGCAGCGACCCAACATGTTGAAAGAACCCGTTCGCTGATCAAACTGGGCATTGCTCTTCATAGCTACGCTGACACTTGGTCACATCAGGGTTTTAGCGGGTATTGGGACAGCGACAACAACGACATCAGCGGACTCCAACAGAAGACTCGCGCGGGCCAGGCATGGCACAGCGTAGACCTGGCCTCATGGTTCTTTTCCTATGCCGCCCCGGACATAGGCCACGCCGAGGCCGGCGTCCTGCCGGACCGAAGCGACCTCATCTGGAAATGCAAACCCGCAAAGAGGACGCCCAAGGAGCAAAGCAACTGCGCCGCTTTCCTTGAAGCTGCCAAACGCATCCTGGCCGCTCTTTCGCGTGCGAACGGCGGCGGCAATCCGTGGTCGACGGGGCTCGAGGCCGGTCTCCAAGCGTGCTTCATGCATCCGGTGAAGGCCGCTGCTTTCAAGACAAATCAGAGACATATCTGGCGCGACAGATTCTCTCCGGGAGTCAAGTTCAGCTATGACGAGAACGAATGGTTCATGAAAGCCCTGCAGCCCAAGAAAGGCTTCCGTGATCTGATGGGCACCGCCCTCGGACCGAACCCCGAGGATTTCGAACTGGTCGGGGGCAAGGAGTACTTCTACTTCCACGCGGCTGCCAAGGAGCAACGTGAGTTCGTGTCGAATGCAATTTAAGGGGGCGAAGACCTCGCGATCTGCAGGTGCGACTGGAAGCGCGGCAGGGCAACGACAGAGCGCTGATCGGCCGCCTGCAGCCCGGCTCGCGATTGTGCAGCAGTCCGTGTGGGCCGGCAACGTTTAGACCCCGGATACCGGGCACGCACCATCGCCCGAAGAACGCAGTCAGCGGCTCAGGAGCCTGGATTGCCGACAGCGAGTCTGGCCATATAATGTGCGGCAGGCGGGTCCCCCCGGGCGTCCCGCAGGATGGACCGGATGGTCGCGATTGGAGTGGATTCATCATGCTCGATATTGGCGGTTTCTTGACCTCGACGGAGTTTTTGACTCAGATAGCCTCGATCATTACAACGATTCTGGTCGCCCTGGCGAGCCAGATCATCACGGCGCTTTTCGGCGGCGCGTCCGGCGTCTAGGGTCTGACGGGGCTCACGGTTTCGAATCCGGCGCCCCAAGACCGCTGGCTACCTCCGCGATCGGGAGGGGTCGTCTCGGGCCCCGCTCGGCATGCTGGGCTTGGCGAGTTTCTTGCCAATATCCTTGACCGGGCGTGCCGATGTGATATATTGAATTGTGGATGTGATGCTGGCCGAGCCTAAACGGTCAGGTTCCAACATTGCGTTTTGACGTCGTTAGGGCGGTTCGAAGCTTGACGATTCACGCGACATGTTAGTTGCCGGGTTCGCAAGGGGTCTGGTCGGGCCCGGGCGACTGGTTTGCGTGTGTCTCGGGCTCTGATCCGCTTTTTTGTTTTCTGAGGCTTTGCTCTCGGGTCGTTGCCTGGTTTTCTGTTAGGAGATCGCGTCTGAAAGTCAGATTGCCTGACGGCCGGTCGGTAGACGTTGCCGACGGGGCAACGGTAGCCGACGTAGCGGCTCATATCGGTCCGGGCTTGGCTCGTTCCGCCATTGCCGGTCGTGTGACCAACGACGACGGGACCCAGATCATCGACCTTAACCGCCCGCTGCCCGGCGAATGCGAACTGAAGATACTAACCGCCGGTGACGACGACGCGGACAGCCTTTACGTACTCCGCCACAGCGCCGCCCACGTCATGGCAGAGGCGGTCTGCAAGCTTTTTCCCGAAACGAAGCTTGTCTACGGGCCACCGCTCGAGGACGGGTTCTACTACGATATTGACCTACCGCGTTCGATCACCCCGGATGATTTTTCGCAGATCGAAGCGGAGATGTCGAGGATCATCAAGGAGGACCGCCCTTTCCGCCGGTACGAGCTCCCCTTCGACAGCGGCATGGTTAAGCTCCGTGACGAGGGCAGCCGCTACAAGATCGACAACGCCGAGCGGGCTCGGGGCCAGGCACTGAGTTTCTACGTGACTGGGGACCGAGAGGACGCGGCTTTCGAAGACCTCTGTCGCGGTCCACACCTTCCACGAACCGGGATGATCCAGGCGTTCAAGGTCCGCCAGGTAAGCCGCTCGTTCTACCGCGGTGACGTCAACGATCAGCCCCTGCAGCGCATCTACGGCACGGCCTTTTTCAAGAAGGCCTCGCTGGACGCGTACCTGAAGCAACTCGAAGAAGCCAAGCGTCGGGACCACCGGGTGATCGGCAAGGAGCTTGGCCTCTTCTCGGTGAGTGACCAGGTAGGCAGCGGGTTGATTCTCTGGCAGCCCAAAGGGACGATCATCCGCACCGAGCTTCAGAACTTCTTGACCCAGGAAATGCTCAAGCTTGGTTACGAGATGGTCATCAGCCCCCCAATTGGCCAACTCGATCTGTATCGAACCAGCGGACACTACCCGTACTACGAAAACTCCCAATACCCCGCGATGTTCGAGACAGATCGGGGCAAGATCCTTCAGGGAACTCTGCAGTTTGCCCAGCGGGTCCGATCCCGCGGGGCTTTGGTGACCCAGAAGGAGCGGTCCGCGTTAAGTGCCATGGTCTTGGCAATCCAGGAAGGCTGGGCGCCGATCGACGGCGTGCGGCCTGACATGCCTATTGATGACCTGATCGATCGACTTTATCAGGCCTTGGCCACCGAGGCGGGCTACCTGCTCAGGCCGATGAACTGCCCACACCACATCCGAATGTACGCCTCACGCCCACGCAGCTATCGCGACCTCCCTGTACGGTTGGGTGAGTTTGGCACTGTCTTCCGTTACGAACAGAGCGGTGAGGTTAGCGGGATGATTCGCGTTCGCGGGTTTACCCAGGACGACGCCCATCTGTTCTGCACCGAGGACCAGCTTGGCGAGGAACTGCTAGCCACGGTCAACCTCAGCCGCCTGGTGCTCGAAACGCTTGGCCTGACCAACTATCGGGTCCGCCTCGGAACGCGCGACGCCTCAACTGACAAATGGGTCGGTACGCCGGAAAAGTGGGTACAAGCAGAGGCGGACCTGCACGCCGCTGCCCAGAAAAGCGGCGTTGACTATTGCGAGGAAAAAGGCGAAGCAGCTTTCTACGGGCCGAAGATCGACTTCTTGGTCACAGACTGCATCGGACGGAGCTGGCAACTCGGGACCACACAGGTCGACTACAACCTACCGGACCGCTTCCAATTGAATTACGTCGGGGCCGACAACGCTCCGCACGTACCGATCATGATTCACCGGGCACCGTTCGGCAGCATGGAGCGTTTCGTCGGGATCCTGATCGAGCACTTCGCCGGTGCGTTCCCGCTTTGGCTTTCGCCCGTCCAGGTCGGAATCGCCTCTGTCAGCGAGAAGAGCGAGACGTACGCGAGAGCGGTACATAATGCCCTCAAGAACGAGGGCCTCCGCATCGAGCTCGATCTGACCGGCGAAAAGATCGGCCCGAAGAAGCATCGCTTCCGCACGGCAAAGGTCAACTACATTCTGGTGGTCGGTGAGAAGGAGGCGAAGGATAACACCGTCAACGTGAACGACCGCGACGGTCGCACGATCGGCAATATAACGCTCGAGCGATTCATCGACACGTGTCGCGTCGAGATCGAAAGCAAGGGGAGCAATAGGCTCAGTCGAGAATAAACCACAGGTTCGCGCTGTGGGCCGTGCCGTCAAACGGAGCGTGGCGGCCCGTGGGGGCCAAGGCAGCAGCGCCAATAGCCTGAACTGTTTCTTTTGAAAGGTTAAAGGCCATCGCTAAGTCACTGCGCCTCAACGATCAGATCCGCATCTCGCCGGTCCGCGTGATCGATCAGAATCAGCAGCAGCTCGGTATTATTCCGGTCTCCGAGGCACTGAATCTGGCACGCGAAGCGGGGCTCGACCTCGTCGAGGTCTCCCCCACGGAGAGGCCCCCCGTCTGCCGCATCATGGATTACGGTAAGTTCAAGTATGAAAAGAAGAAGCGGCAGAAGCATGCAGCCGGGGCACACGTTATCATCCTCAAGGAGATCCGCCTCCGCCCCAAGACCGATCCCCACGACCGAGAGGTGAAGATGCGGAGGGCCCGTGGGTTCCTCGAGGATGGAAGCAAGGTCCAGTTCACCATGCTGTTTCGGGGTCGCGAGCGGGTCCACCGGGAGCTTGCCATGGATATATTCCAGAGCATCCTGGCGGAGCTGGGCGACACGGTGAAGGTGGAGCGATTCCCAGCCATGGAGGGCCGCCGCCTGACCATGGTGGTCTCGCCCGTTAAGGTGAAAGGGGCGCCCGCGAAACAGCAGGCGCAGGCTGCAGGCTGACCCAAGCCGGCACGCGACCTGCCCGATTGGGCGTCTGCCTTCAAGGGGTTGAAGTCCGACCAGCTTATCCCTACGCTGTGATTCGAGTCAGGTCGTGGATGTCCGACCTGCACTTGTGGTTTGTTCGCGTTTGACCCAGGTGGAAGCGCGCGAGGAGGAACGGATGGGGTTAACGGATCTGACACAACCGCACGGTGGTCGCCTTGTCAACCGGACGGGTGCGTCCAAGGGACCCACGGAATCAACGGTCTCGATCGCGTTGAGTGAGCATGAACAATGTGATTGGGAAATGATCGCTATCGGAGCCATGAGCCCGCTCGAAGGTTTCGTGGGCGAGGCAGACTACCATAGCGTCTGTGACAACGTGACCTTGACGGACGGAACGGTCTGGCCGATCCCCATCACCTGCGCCGTCGACGACGCCACGGCAGACAAGGTGGACCTCGGCGATCGCATCACGGTCAACGACGACGTCGGACGACTCCTCGGATACGTGACCGTCAGCGAGAAGTACAAACAGGACAAGAGGAAAATGGCCGGCAAGGTCTTCCTTACAAACGATACCGCTCATCCCGGTGTTAAGGTCCTCATGGAATCGGGCGACACGTGCCTCGCAGGAAAGATCGACGTCGTGACCCTGCGGCACGACCCGATGTTTGCGGATCACCGTCTCGGTCCGGCGCAGACTCGGGCAGCATTTCAGAAACGAGGGTGGAAGACGGTCGTTGCGTTCCAGACGCGCAACCCCATTCACCGGGCCCACGAGTACCTGACCAAATGCGCTCAGGAGATCACTGACGGGCTTCTGATTCACCCACTCATGGGGGCCACGAAGGAGGGCGACATACCGGCTGAGGTTCGGATGAAGTGTTACCAGGTTCTGATCGACCACTACTATCACCCTGAGCACACCATGCTTTCGATCATGCCGGCAGCCATGCGATATGCCGGCCCCCGCGAGGCCATCCTTCATGCTATTTACCGCCAAAACTACGGTTGCAGCCATTTCATCGTCGGACGCGATCACGCCGGTGTGGGTGACTATTACGGAACGTACGACGCCCAGGAAATCTTCGACACCCTGCCGGAAGACGGACTGAAGATCGCACCACTGAAGTTTGAGCACGCGGCTTGGTCCAAAAAGGCCGGTGGAATGGTCAGTGGCAAAACCTTCCCGAGAATCGAGGGTGATCAGATCTTCCTATCGGGGACGAAGGTGCGCGACATGTTGAGGCAAGGTGAGCGTCCACCGGTCGAGTTCACTCGGTCTGAGATCGCCGATATCCTCATCGAGGCCATGAGGGAGATGTAGTCGGAGAATTAGCAACCCCAGATGAGAAGTCCACATACCGTACATGGGACCACAAGTAGTACGCAGTCATGCCTGACAGAGTAGGCTCACCCAAGCCAGCCAACGACAATCGGCACGTGCGCCCCCCGCCCGAGCCGCCTGCGGAGCTTCTCGAGCTAATCCGTGCGATGCAAACACCCATCGTGATCACCCACGTCGTGCCTGATGCTGACGCGCTGGGTGCGATGCTGACGATGGCCACCGCTTGGGCCTCAGACGGGTGCCACCCTAAAGTCTCACTCCCTCCCGGCTCACTCTCCCAGCGCCTTACGTTCATGTTCGATGGAAGTGCGGCCCCGGTCGCGACAGTTGATGATTTCGCCCTGGCCGACGGGTTTATGGTGCTCGATACCGCCAAGAAATCGCGATGCAACATCGAGCCGGTGCTCGCCGACAGCGACTGGTCCACAGGCCGACCCGTCGCCAACGTCGATCACCACGAGACCAATACGCGTTTTGGCGACGTGAATTGGGTCGTCGAACGTGCGGGGAGCACGTGTGAGTTGGTGTACGCCCTGCTGCGGGCAGCCGATCGACCCATAACATCGAAGATGGCGTCCTGGCTCTACGCCGGGATCCAAACTGACACACTCGGCTTCTCATTGCCCACAACGGGCGCGTGGGCACTCCGAGCTGCAGCAGATCTAATCACATGTGGAGCAGACATAGCCGAGCTGGGCGAACGCCTCTGTCGAAGTCAGCGACAAAGTGAGTTTGACCTGCTGAGGGTGGTGTACGCCAATACGAAGACCCTGGCTGACGGTCGATTGGCCTACTCCACTGCAGGCTATGATGAGATTCACAACGCCGGATGCACAGCCGCCGACATTGACGACCAGATCAACGTTCCCCGGTCACTTGATGGCGTTCAGCTGGCTATGTTATTCAGCGAGGGCAACAAGGGTAAGACTCGAGTGAATTTCCGGAGTTCAGGTGACGTGACCGTGGTTGAATTGGCGGCGCAGTTCGGCGGCGGTGGCCACCGGCAGGCTGCCGGCGCCGTGCTCGACTGTGGTATTCATGAAGCCGTTGACAGGGTAGTCCCACGTGCTGTGGAGCACCTAAGTAGGTATACAACGTAGTGCGCTAGACTGATCGGATCACACACGATTGAAAATGACGTACAGGCCGCGCACTCGAGTGGAGACTGAGGCGGTGTATGGCGCTGGGAAGGGGAGATACTGACTCCAACTGGAAGGACTGAATGTGGGTGGTATAGAAAAGGTGGCTGTTTTCGGACTGGATTGTTCTGAACCATCACTGATGTTCGACAAGTGGAATGATCATCTGCCGAACATAAAACGCCTCATGGATGCGGGGTCATATGGGGAACTTACAAGCTGCATTCCCCCAATTACCGTTCCTGCTTGGAGCTGCATGGCGTCGAGCAAGGACCCCGGAACGCTGGGCATCTACGGGTTTCGCAATCGCGCGGACCACTCCTATGACAAACTGATGATCGCAACTGCGCTCGCGGTCAAGGAGCCCCGCATATGGGATATCCTCGGGCAGTATGGAAAACAGTCCACGATTGTCGGATTTCCGGGAACGTATCCAATTACGCGTCCCATCGCCGGCCATATGATCACCAGTTTTTTGACCCCCGACACGACCGATCCCAAGATTACCTGGACCGCCCCCCCCACGCTAAGGAAAGAAGTCAACCAGCTCGTCGGCGAATACCTCGTCGACGTCAAGGGGTTCCGGACAGAGGACAAGAAGTGGCTTCTCGAGCAGATTTACACTATGGTCGAGCGGCAGTTCAAGGTTGTCCGCTATTTACTAAACAACAAACCATGGGACCTGTTCTGGATGGTCGAGATGGGGACTGACCGTATGCACCACGGCTTCTGGTCGTGTATGGATCGGTCTCATCACCGCCACGAGCCTGGAAACCCCTACGAAGGTGCAATCTTTGAGTACTACAAATATCTCGACGGACAGATCGGCGAAACACTGAATTGCATAGACCTCGAAAAGACAGCCATCTGGGTCGTCAGCGACCACGGAGCGAAGTCCATGGTCGGCGGTTGCATGCTCAATCAGTGGTTGGTCAATGAGGGCTATTTGCACTTCAAGGAACCGGTCACGCCCAATCAGAAATTCGACGTCAACGATGTCGATTGGTCGAAAACCGCGGCATGGGGCGAGGGCGGCTACTATGGCCGACTGTTCATCAACGTGAAGGGCCGCGAGCCAAACGGTCAGGTCAAACAAGGTGATTACGAATCATTCCGCAATGAACTTTTTACCAAGATCGAAGCCATCGTGGACCACCACGGTGAGCCGATGGGCAACAAGTGCTATAAGCCCCAGGAGATCTACGATCATGTCAACGGTGTGCCACCCGACGGCGTGGTGATCTTTGGTGATTTGCGCTGGCGATCCGTCGGGCTCGTGGGCAGTGACAGCATTTACACCTTCCAGAACGACACCGGCCCCGACGACGCCAACCACGCCCAACAGGGCATGTACATCCATTCCCATCCCTCGCTGCCGCCTCGCGGGCGGGTCAACGGCCCCGCCCTCTACGACGTGACCCCAACGATCCTCACCGAGCTTGACCTGCCCGTCCCACGAGACATGAGGGGAAGACCGCTGCATTAGGGGTTAGTTTTTCCTCCAACAAGTGGCACGGGTCCACTAGGCAACCGTACCCCCTATGAGCGGGGACCATGGGGGCGTGCGCCAACGCGCCGATCCTTCGTAGCTGGTCGGCTCCGAAAGATCACCCATCCCTGAGCCCTTCGTATTTGGCGTCCGCAAAGGCGTCGACTATAGTCGTGCCCGATGTCCCTTTACCCAGAGAGCCCGCTCACCGCCATCGTCTCGCTGCCCGCCAATATCAGCTACCTCGAGCCTGCTCCAACACCGGTCCAACACACGCTGCAGGCCATTGACCAGGCTCTTTCGGTGTTGGCGATTGCTGCGGTGCTGATCATCGCCATCTGGTGGTCGGCTCGACCGAACCTGGCCACCCTCAGAAACGTTCCGTGGCGCCCAAACCGCGTTTATGAAGACGCCATCGCCCTTGCGGTCGCCGTCTATTTAGGAGCCGCGGCTGTGTTTTCCGGCGTGGCTTCGCTGCTGGCTGGGGAGTCGGAGAGCCTTTTGGGTACGATGTTCGTTGGGAGCGGTGCCCAGGTGATCGGGATTGCGGCCTGCCTGGTTATCGCGGCCAAGCGATTCGACGGAGGCATGGCTCGATTCTGCTTTGGCCAGCGGACAGCCCCGCGGCGCTCGACAGCACTCCTGATCGCCGTTGTGATCCTCTTGGCCCTCGGCGTGTGCCCCTTGATCCGCGACGCAACGGTCAGCGTGGTAACTTACGTTGCACCGGACCACGAGTTCAAACCACACGCGACCATCAGAGCGTTGTACGAGCCGGGACAACCGCTGGGCGTCTTCGTCGCCCTTTGGGCAGGGGCAGCCGTGGTCGCTCCACTCGCGGAGGAGTGCTTTTTTCGAGGGCTGCTCCAGACGTTTCTGGTCAATGTGATTCCCCACCGCTGGGGAGCCATCTTTATGACCTCCCTGGCCTTCGGTGCCGTCCACTTCCCCCAACCGCACGCGATTGGAGCCCTCGTGTTCCTCGCGGTCCTGCTCGGGTACGCCTATGAACGAACGGGTTCGGTCCTGATCGTCGTCGTCATCCACGCGGTGTTCAATCTGAAGACCCTGGTGTGGGTTACGCTCGGTGGGCCTGTGACATGACCGATGCAGCTTGCGTTCAACGCCCCACCGCGCCGACCTTCGCCGCCGCACCGCAGCCCAGCCGCACCCGGACAAGTATTGACCTTCGTCGTCAGGCGCATAGGCTACGCGGGATGGGAGTTCTTGCGGCTTAGGATGAGCGTGAGCGAGAGCACGTCATGAAGCCAACGCTTTTGAGGTTCTTCGGTGCACTGGTTTTGTCACTTACTGTCGGCTGTGCATCAAAGGGGGTTGTCAGCAGTCATGCCTACGCGATGTGGGCGCTCGAGGCGACTCCGCTCGATCGCACAGCGGCCGAGCTCGACAACGACACACATGAGCACCTTGCCTGGGCCAGGTCCTATCGGGCACGGCTCCTTGAAGTCGAAGGCCGGCGGACGATCGAGAACACGCTGGTTCCTTACAACGAGATGATGATGCACCTGGATGCAGCCGCGAACGATTGCGCGCTGTTCGCCTACGTTCACCCGGATCCTCGGGTACGCGCGGTCGCCGAAGAGGGTAAACACGCTGTCGCCAAGTACCTGACCGAGCTCAAGCTGGATCGTGGATTGTATGACGCCTTCCGCACGCTGGACGTCTCGCGCAGCGACGCGGAGGCACGTTCCTTCGTCGCGAGTGTTCTCCACAATGATCCCGCTTATAAGAGCGCCGAACACCCGTTGAGCGAGGCCGTACAGTCGCGGATGGACGCATTCCACCGCGAACTCGCACACGTCTTGTTATCGCCAGAGGAGAATCAGCCTCCGTCTGAAGTGGCAGGCGAACGCGGGGTCGGCCAATCCGGCTTACGCGTCGGCGACGTTCTTCGCGGGACATTCGATGTCACATCACGATTGTGGGGGATTCGGTACGAGCGCGTCCACGGGCTCAACCTCTGGCATCAAGCGGTGACGGCGTGGGATGTCTATGACGGGGATATCAGACTTGGCCGCATCTACGTTCACCTGGATTCGCACGTGTCAGAGACCGGGCCAGTGAGACACTTCGTCTACCGACGCGGGGTCGGAGGCGTACGCCTGCCTCAAAGCGCCCTGGTCGGGACCCTGACCCACAGAAGCGCAACTTCCGGCAGAATCGACGTCGTCGACAGCAGCCAAATCGACAACCTGGCCCGACAATATGCGCTTTTGGTCGACAATATCCTCTCGGGAGACCGACGTTGGATACGTCTTGACGGGTTCGAGCTTCCGGCAATGGTGCCAAATAATCATCACTGAATCATTCGCTGCGGACCTGCACCCGCCCGGGGCAACGTGCTCCACCCTACCAGCAGTATGCTTCCGGGGAAGGGCCGCCGGGACCAGGCCATATTTCGTCCAACCGAGTCATGACTGACGCATCGAGCTCCAACTCCAGCACACCGATTGCATCGTGAAGTTGCTCCACCGTTCGCGGGCCGACAATCGGCGCGGTGATCGCCGGATTCGCGAGTACCCACGCCAGGGCCACGTCGGCAGGCGACTGGCCGATCTCCTTGCAGAATGCCTCGTACGCGACAACTCGATCGTAGTGCTTCTTCAGCTTATTCTGCGCCCACTCGCCGGCCCGCCGCCCCTTCTTCACCTTTTCGAGGATACCCGCCAGCATTCCGCCCCCAAGCGGGCTCCAAGGGATGATACCCAGGCCGAAATGCCGTGCCGCCGGTAGGACTTCCAACTCGACCATCCGATCCGCGAGACTATAGATGCACTGTTCGGAGACAAGCCCGAGAAAGTGCCGCCATGACGCCATCGTCTGAGCTTTCGCGATCCACCACGCGGGCACGTTGCTACTGCCGACGTAGAGAATCTTGCCTTCGCCGGTGAGCTGCTCCATGGCCTGCCAGATTTCGTCAACCGGCGTATTCCGATCGATGTGATGCATCTGGTAGAGATCGATATGATCGGTTTGCAGCCTCTGCAGGCTGTCCTCGCAGGCCTTGCGGATGTGATACGCTGACAGCCCGCGGTCATTCGGACCATCGCCCATCGCCCCATAGACCTTGGTCGCAAGCACGATAGACTCGCGCCGACCACCACCTTGGGTAAGCCATCGCCCGATGATCTGCTCGGTCCAACCCTCACCTTTCTTCCATCCGTAGACGTCGGCGGTGTCAAAGAAGTTGATGCCCAGAGCAAGGGCTTCGTCCATGATCCCGTAACTGTCTTCCTCGGACGTCTCGGGTCCGAAATTCATGGTGCCAAGACAGAGGCGGCTTACGCTCAGTCCCGTGCGCCCTAAGTGCACGTATTGCATATCCACGTCGATTCACTCCGGTCCAGCGTCCGGCAGCACCCCGAGCGTTCTTAGCTGCGAGACAACCGCGCCAGCATATGCCTGGGCGCCTTCCGGGCGAGGGTGACCCACGGAAGCCAACAGACACAGCACCAAACCGCTCAATTGTTCACGCTCGAAGCACGCCTTCCAGCGCAAATCGGCGATCGGATCCTCCGGTAGTGCACTCAGGTTGACGTCCAAGCCGGGCAGAGCAACGGCCGTCGGCGTCAGGTTCCACAGCCAGCTTTCCGGAGCGAACACGGCGTTCTCGGCGCCGAACGCCGGAATCGCTAGTGCCACCTTCATGTCAGTATCCGATTTTCGCACCTCAGCAATCGCCCGGTCAAGGGCTGCATTGGCCTGCTCAGCAAACACCCGCGAGCTTTCAGCGAGCGCGTCTACAAGTCCGTCCCAAATCGGAACGGGCTCGTCGGCCAGTATTTCGGTGACACGGCTCACACCGAACAGCTCGCTCTGTTCGCTTACGATCGGGTAGAAACCGAGTACGACAATCGCAGCGTTCGGCGCCACTGACTTGACCTCTTCGATGAGATCCGCCATCGGACGCTCGCACTTGGCCACCGTCCAATCCCCGAGCACGTCAGGATCGATAAAAGGATCCAGGACCGTATCGATTCCAATGTCGTTGATGCAGCCATTGATCAGGACAAGATCCATCAGCTCGGGTCGCTCAAACAACGTGACCTGAGTCGCCACCGAGGTAGGCGTGCGGGGCACCTCCCCCCAGCACCCGGTTGTGCAGGGCATATCGAATGGTCCAGGGAGGATCGTAGCGTTCGTTTGGGAGAAGTTCTGCTCAACGACGTGAACGCCAAGTTCGCTTTCGATGACGGTTTGCACCAACGCCGGGATCTTGGCAGCCCTGCGGAGACCGTTGCCCCAGGCAATGGAATCTCCTGCCACGCCGAAGTAGAAGAACTCTCGTGCCACTCTCAGCTCAGCGCCACCGATGGCGATCCCGTCGAGTTGATCACCATAGACGACGAGTCGTGCTGTGCTGGTGAACGAACCTTCAGCAAGGACAACGCCGAGATGGTCACGCATGCCAGCTTGTGACGACTCGGAACCGATGGACGCAAACGCACCATGACCGTCCAAAAGCGCTTGTCGAGCGGCGTCATTGTCAGCCACCCACGCCGGACCGTCCCATGCTGCGGGTTGACCGTAGGGTTGGGGATCTGCAAGAAGATCGATAGGATCACCACCATCAGCCCACAAACGGATACCCAGTTGGCTTTCACCATCCGATACAACCGTGAGCACAAATGCGGTTGCCAGCGGGCTGTCGCCGGCCTCGGGCTCGATGGGAAACAACGATCTCACGTGATAGACTGTGGGGGGCCCAATCTCGGGAGGATCGAGACCTTCCACGTCAAACAGAAACACTCGCCCGGCAGACGTATCGTCACTTGCGGCGCCGGGCGGCAGCACCTGATTGCTGCACGCACCGCTGAATGCGAACAAGACACCGCATAAACATGCGATCACTGCCGGCGGAGCGCACATGCGCCGGTAGCCGAGTCGGTGGAGCTGGACGGATGGTACCGCCCAGCATGCTGGGAGCCCGGCTGATGCATGGGACGCTGTACTTGTTCGGTTAGTCGGCAACGGAAAGCACATCGATGACTTCGGCCGTCCGTCCAAAAGCGCAGGCTAGCTCGAGATCGTTGCGCACGACAAGGACAAGGCGCGCGGTTGTCCCCGGAGAAGTGACCTGATCGAAGAGCTCATTATCAAGACGAGGACTTTGGAACAAATGATACGTAAATCCGTTATCGCCGTACCAGACTGGGCAGGGACCGTCTTGATCTTCCAACGCAGCCGTACCGCTTACAACGAAGGAACCGCTGTCGCCCAGGAGTGCAACGCTAAAGTCGATTTCGGGTGTCGCCACCTCGATACACGCAACACAGGCAAAGGGTAGCAACAACAGAATGACTGTTTTGATCGGGTCACGGTACACGATGGACCTCTCGCAATCGGGTTATGAATCTCACAAGCGATAACGGCTCGCGCCGCTATCGTAAGACAACGTCCGCCAGACGGCAACGGGACGCCTGGCCACCCAACCAAGGTGCTTTGACATACCACGGTCCACAACCTGCACCCCAATGGTCATCGGCAATCCCAGGCGGTGGAGTTTTCGCGGCTCGAATTGCGATGCGGCTGAGAGGACTCGAACCTCCACGGGCTTTCGCCCACTAGATCCTAAGTCTAGCGCGTCTGCCAATTCCGCCACAGCCGCAAACGTGCTCATAACCCGCTGCTTCTCGGCCCGCGCGACCCACCGGCGGGCAGGGTATTATTGCCGATGTGGCGACCTGGGAAAACCCGCGGCCAACGCGAGGTGTCCAGAGGGCATCGCGCTTGGTGTTCACGTCGAGGTCCGTCGGGGACTGAGGCGCCCTCAGACTTGGATTCAGTCCGAGGCAGACACCCCCATTTCAGGTCCGGTCAGTTTCTCCCAGTGTGCGAGCCAAGGCCAGATAGGAGTCGTATGCTGCTCGAACCTCGCGGAGTGTGTCACCGGCAAACTTCTCCAGGAAAACCCTGGCGATCTCGAAGGCGACCGCGTTTTCCACGACGACGCTCGCCGCCGGAACGGCACATACATCACTCCGCTCGTAGTCTGAACGCTCGGGCGATTTTGTCACGAGATTCACACTGTCCAAGCCCTTTAGCAACGTACTGATGGGTTTCATGGCCGCACGAAGAACGATCGGCTCACCGTTGGTCATGCCTCCCTCGAGCCCGCCGGCGTTGTTGGAGCGTCGGACAAACCCGAGGCTGGGCGTGTCACGCCGTGCCGGATCATAGTCGATCTCGTCGTGCAACTTGCTTCCCGGCAGCTTGGCAGCACGAAACCCCAGCCCGATCTCGACCCCCTTGATGGCCTGAATCGAGCCGCCCGCCTGCATCAGCCGCCCATCCAGCCTGCCCCAACCTGTCATGCAACTACCTAAACCGGGTGGATGGCCCTGTACCTGAACTTCAACGAACCCACCGAGCGTATCTTTGTCTGTCTTTGCCCGGCGAATCGCCTCGATCATGTCCGTGGCGGCTGAAGCGTCAGGGCAATACACATCGTTGGCGTCACGGGCTGCTTGCAGCTCATCCAACGTCGCTGCCGGTGAGATCGAAGCCTGCACGTCGCCAATCTGCACCACGTAGCCTACCACGGCGATCGCAAATTCGTTCAGCACACAGCGTGCCACTGATCCGGCAGCCACGCGAGCGGCTGTCTCACGCGCCGACGCGCGTTCCAGGGTGTTACGACAATCGGTGGTGAGCCACTTTAAGCTACCCGCAAGGTCTGCGTGCCCGGGTCGTGGCCGATAAACCGGCGCAGCGCTATCGATCCGATGATCACGGTTGACCAGCTCGACTGCGATCGGTGAACCGATCGTCAGGCCATTGCGAATACCAGTAACGATCCGGGCTGTGTCCCGCTCGATCTTCATGCGACCGCTACGCCCAAAGCCGCCTTGCCTTCGAGCAAGCTCCTGGTTGATGACCCGCTCGTCGAGACAGACACCCTCAGGCATACCTTCGATCAGAGCGATCAAGGATTGGCCGTGCGATTCACCGGCTGTTCGATACGAAAGCCCAGACATCACGCCACCATCCTACGCGGTTGAACACAATCCCGATAGACCTCGTCGGTAGGCAGACGGGGGCAGATCGCCAATCCACGGTTGCATCCCGTCAGCTCCCAACGAGCAGGACCAAACCACGTGTACGGTTGAATATCGCCCACCGTCGATTAGACTCTCCTCATGGCTGTTGAATCACATCACATCGAGGTCTCGACCCGCGGGAATAGCCACGTGGTCAACATCACCGACCAGGTGGCCCGCTGCGTTGCCGGCGGGCGGATTCACGATGGAACCACCACGGTTTTCGTGATCGGTTCGACCGCAGGGGTCACCACAACCGAATTCGAGCCCGGTCTTGTGAAACGCGATCTGAAAGCCGCCTTTGAGGGGATCGCCCCGGAGGACGGGACCTATCTGCACGAACAAACGTGGCATGACGACAACGGCCATGCCCACGTCCGGGCATCGCTGTTGGGGCCGAGCCTGACCGTGCCCGTCAGCGACCGGCAACTGCAGTTGGGCACCTGGCAGCAGATCGTCCTGATCGACTTTGACACCCGCCCGCGTTCCCGACGCCTGATCGTGCAGGTGATTGGTGAATGAAGCACCGTTCTGGACGGGCTAACCTTGAGCGGCGAGCGCTTTTTGGAATGCAGCCGCCAGCTCGGGCAGCCTTCCCTCGGGATACGTGCCCGCGTTCCACCGATAGCCCAACCCGTCGCCCGATTTGCGGGGGATCAGATGGCAATGCACGTGGCCAACGACCTGCCCTGCTGTCTCACCTTGGTTCACAAGTACGTTGAACGCTTCGGCACCGGTGACAGCAATCAGCGCCCGACCGAGCAATGGAACAGACGCGAGGAGCTGGGCCGAGGTTTCAGCCGGCATGTCAGTGATTAGCGCGTAGTGCTCACGTGGAATGACAAGCATGTGACCGTCCGCCAGCGGATTGATGTCCAGGAATGCGACAACGGATTCGTTCTCGTAGACCACCGCAGCTGGCAGCTCTACGGAGACGATTTTGCAGAAGATGCAGTCAGGATCGTGCGGCATGACACTCTCCCTGAAGCGCCGTTTGAACGATGCGAAACCACACATCGTCCTTGATGAAGAGCCAGTCGATCACCCAGACGCCACAGCGGTCATCTCGCCGCGGCCACACGCTGGATCAGTCGCCCTTGCGTGCCTCCCCTTCCCCTTCGGACCATGCCCGGTCTTGGGCTACCCTCCGCTTTCCTCGGCATCAGACGACGAAGACGGTTCGTCAGCGTCCGCCCTGGGTTCCGCGGACGGCATGCCGGAGGGCTCTCCGTCTTGTGAGTCCGCGTCAGGTTTGGGCTTGGCCGCCCGGGCCTTGGCCGCTTTGCCGGCCATCGCATACCGCGCGTCCGTACGACGCTTCCGAGCGGACTTGCCCGGTTTGGTCAATGAGACCGGCGGTTCCTCTTCACCAACAAGTTGCAGCATCGCCATGGCCGAGTGGTCGCCCAATCGCCTGTCAGCCAAACGCACCAGTCGCGTATAGCCACCTGAGCGATCCTCAAAACGCGGTGCCAGTGTCTCGATCAACCGGTGCGTCACCGACTCTCCGGTGAAGGCCAGGCGACCTTTCGGCTCACCCGTGCGGTACCGACGGCCGCTCACCATACGCATTCTCTTCGCCCTGTGGGCATCGGACATTGAAGCGTAGGCGTCGTGATGCTCCTTGGGGACTATACTACGATCACCGAGCACGCGGTGAAGCCTGCGACGAGCTCGGAGCGAGCCTGCATCATCCTTGGCCGCTGCCAGTTTCCGACTTCTGACCGCCAGGGTAATCAATCGCTCAAAGAAGGGGCGGAGTGTCTTGGCCTTGGGGAGCGTCGTTGTGATATGCCCATGCTCGATCAGGTTCTGCGCCATATTGCGAAGCAACGCCCGCCGGTGCTCGGAAGTCCGATTCAACTTTCTCTGACGGATACGGTGGTTCATGGTCTTCTTTCTTGTTTCCTCCCCCAGTCTGTCGGGGCACGGTGACGACTCGTGCTTACTCTCCGGTGGTGAATGCTTCCATCGGACCCGTCTCCGCAGACATCGACGGGTCAGTCGGGCCCTGCTGCTCGCCCGAAGCTGACGATTCTGGCTTCGCTGGCTCCGACGACTCCGGGGTCGCCAACTCTGACGGCGTCGGCCCCGCCGACTCAGGCGCATCCAGCTCCCGTGGTTCGGTTGAAACTGACGGTCCCATCTCCGGCAGCGTCGGTGGAGTCAATGGCGTCGGGTTCGGCGGGGTCGATTCCGGCATGGTGAAGTCAGGCAAACCGGGCATGATCGGTCCGTGCCCTGCTGCCTGCTCATCCGCCGGCGGGAGACCATCCAGTCTCATCCCAAGCGACAATCCGAGCTCAGTCAGTTTTCGCTGGACCTCGTGCAGCGACGTCTTGCCAAAACTGCGGAACTGCAAAAGATCGGCCTCCGTCCTCGTGACGAGTTCCCTGACAGTTCCGATCTTGGCAGCCTCAAGGCAGTTGCTGGCACGTACCGAGAGGTTCATCATCGCGATCGGCTTGTCGAGCAGGTCATCCAGCGCAGCGTCGCCAGGACCGACGATGCGAACCATATCCTCCGATACAGTCGCCGTTTGATCTCCCAGATCGTGGTACAACACAAGTGGATTGAGGTGCTTTCGGAGAATCAACCCAGCTTCTACAAGCGCGTCCTCAGGTGAGATCGTCCGATTCGTCCAGACCTCCAGGATGAGACGATCGTAATTCGTTCGCTGACCGACACGCATGTCCTCAGTTCGAAAGCGGACACGCAAAACGGGCGAGAACACCGAGTCAATCGGAATGACGTCCAGTTCGTGCTCGGGCAACCGGTTCTCGCTTCCGGTGCGGTAACCCCGTCCTTTGGCGACGGTCATTTCGGCACGGAAGTGGACATCAGCAGTGAGTGTCGCAATCAAATGTTCCGGGTTCACGATGGTAACCGCTGGATCGCTCACAATGTCACCCGCCCGCACCTCGCCGGCCGTATCGCGTTCAACCGTCAGCGTCTTGGGTTCGTCACCATCAAGGCGAAGAACGACCCCCTTGATATTCAACAAGATGTCGGTGACATCTTCGAGCACACCCTCGATACTCGTGAACTCGTGCGAGACACCATCGATCTTGACGGTCGTGATAGCTGCACCTTCTAGGCTCGAAAGCAGGACTCGCCGCAGCGAATTCCCGATTGTGGTCCCGAATCCCTGTTCGAACGGTTCGATGAAAAACCGTCCGTAAGCATCGGTGCTGACATCCTCGTCACGAACGACGCGGCTCGGCAATTCCAACCCTCGCCACTTGATGCGCATCGAGCTGACCTCCAAAGGCCTCGTAACTTGAATCAAGCCTGACTTCGCGCCGGCCCCACACAAACCGCAACAGACTTCAACACTACCGACTACACATCTCGATGATCAGTTGCTCTTCGACTGGAATCTGGACGTCTTCACGCGTGGGCATCGCGTTTATAACGCCCTCCAGACGTTGGGCATCCAGTTGCAACCACGGCTGCACCGGTGGACCCCCATCCCCAAGCGCTTCGCGAACCAGCTTCTGACTGCGGTCCGAGCCCTTCACACTGATCTGATCGCCTACCCTTACGAGATAGCTGGGGCGATTGAGGCGTCGACCATTCAAATAGATATGGCCGTGGGCGATCGCAGCCCGGGCTGCACGGTGCGACGCGGCGAAGCCAAGCTTCCATATCACGTTGTCCAACCGACGTTCCAGCAAGCTCAACAGGGCATCGCCCGTATTGGCCTTCGCCCGCTCGGCCATGCGGAAATAGATCAGGAACTGTCGTTCAAGCACCCCGTAGTACCGCTTGACCTTCTGCTTCTCGCGCAGGCGAATGCCGTAGTCGCCGGCCTTCCGCCGTCGACGCCACACGTGCATGCCCGGAGGGTGACATCGCCATTGGCGTTCCATGGCGCACTTCGCCGTCTCGCAACGCGCCCCTTTGAGCATGAGCTTCACGCCTTCCCGGCGGCAGAGGCGACATACTGGTCCGATATAGCGTCCCATGTCTTTGTCCAGCTAACTCCCAATCCGACCGATCGACATCCCCAGTTCACACACGCGGCTACGCAGACCTGGGTCTCTATCGACAGCTTCCATCATACGCGCCGCCGTTTCTTCGGCCGGCACCCGTTATGCGGCAGCGGCGTGACATCCTCAATCGAGTGGATACGCAAGCCCGAACTCTGAAGGGCGGTGATCGCCGCATCGCGGCCCGTTCCCGGACCCTTCACCCGAACCTCAACCTCGATCAGTCCAAACTTCTTCGCCGCGTGGGCCACCTGCTCCACCGCCCGCTGGGCAGCGAACGGCGTGCTCTTCCGTGTGCCCTTAAAGCCAACCGTCCCCGCAGACGCCCGACACAATACGTCACCGTTCACGTCGGTGATGGTCACCAACGTATTGTTGAATGTCGCCTTGATGTGGGCAAAACCACGGGCAACATTCCGGCGAGCCCTGCGTTTTCCACTACGCTTAGCCACAAAAAACCCCTTAACGCAATTCCTTCACACCCTTCTTGCCCGCAACCGTCTTCTTCGGCCCTTTGCGGGTCCGTGCATTGGTCCGTGTGCGCTGACCACGCACCGGCAAATGCACGCGGTGGCGAATACCACGATAGCATCGAATGTCCTTCAAGCGGGCGATGTTCGATTGGACAATCCGCCGAAGCTGGCCTTCCACTTGATAGTTCCGGTCGATCACCGCACCGATGCGGGCAATCTGCTCTTCCGTCAGGTCCTTGCCCTTGATGCCGACCTCTACTTCAGCCTCTTTGAGTACGTCCATGGCGATCCTCGGACCCACCCCATAGATGTACTGCAGGGCGAACTCGACCCGCTTGTCATTCGGAATATCAACACCGGCGACACGTGGCACGTGGAACCTCCTTACCCTTGTCGCTGCTTGTGCCGAGGGTTCGTGCAAATAACACGGACGACCCCCCTGCGCTTGACCACCTTGCAGTTCTCGCAAATGCGTCTGACACTCGCCCTGACTTTCATGATTGCCCCACTCCCGGTGCCGCGTCGATCAGACTACCGAGCGCCCATCCGTCAGCACGTCCACGCCGACGGCGGTGACCGCCACCGTATGCTCAAAATGGGCTGCACGTCGACGATCACGAGTCACTACGACCCAGCGATCTCTGTCACCGTACTCGACGCGATGCGTTCCCACATTGACCATGGGCTCGATCGCAAGCACCATTCGCTCCAGAAGCTCGAAATCGAGCGAGCTCTGGCCTTCATCCCAATAGTTCGGTACCTTGGGCTCCTCGTGCATGTCCCGGCCGATGCCGTGACCGACGAAGTCACGCACCACTGCGAAACCTTCCTCCTCAACGTAAGCTTGGATCTTCCCCGCAACCTCGCTCCACATCCGCCCCGGCTGAACCTCCTCCAGGGCCAGATCCAGCGACCGGCGGGTCACGTCCATCAACAGCGTCGCCTCCCCCGAGACCTCTCCAACGGCGATCGTGGTGGCGGCATCACCACAGTAACCAGCCAACTTCACACCGCAGTCAATACTGACGATGTCGCCGTCTTTCAGCACGCGGTTCCCGGGAATCCCGTGAACAAGCTCCTCGTTGACGCTCGTGCACAGGGCAGCCGGAAACGGAAAACGAGCCTGGGGATTCGTGACGCCCTTAAACAGGGCAATCCCACCGGACTCGGCGATAATCTCTTCGGCCACGCGATTAAGCTCGCCGGTCGTCACACCCGGCCGGGCCAGCTCCCGCATTCTTACCAAAACGCGATGAACGACGTTACCTGCCGCTCGAATGAGCTCGATCTCACGATCGCTCTTCAAGATGATCCCACGGGTGCGTGTCACGCAGGGCACCTTGCTCGGCAAACCTGATTGCTCCAATAAGACCATCCCGCTGACGGCTCACCATCCCCCAGCCGCGGCCACCGGTCCGACGACCATCCAGCCCTTCTCAGCCCACGTCACCCCAGAGACCCCTTGATCGCTCCAGCACCCCCAAGGAATCCCTCATAATTCCGCATAATCAGGTTTGCTTCGATCCGCTGCACCAGATCAAGTGCTACACTGACCACAATCAACAAGCCCGTTCCACCCAGAAAAGCCGAAACCATAAACGGAATCTGCAGCGACTGCGCCACGAGGGTGGGAATGATCGCGATGATGGCCAGAAACGCGGCACCCACGTACGTGATCCGGCCCATCACACGCTCGAGGTAATCCGCCGTCCGCTTTCCAGGTCGCAGACCGGGGATAAAGCTCCCGTAGTCCCGCAAATTGTTGGCCATTTCCTTAGGTCGAAACTGGACGGTCGTCCAGAAGTACGCAAAGAAGTAGACCGCCATGATGTAACTTACAATATAGACATATCGGCCCGAGCTAAACGCCTCCCGCCAGAAGTACCAGAAACGGTTGGGCCAAAGACCGTGTATGCCGGCGAAGATGATGCGCGGGAAAATCAACATCGAGCTGGCGAAAATAATCGGCATCACACCGCCGTGGTTCACCCGCAGCGGCAGGTAATGACGCTGCCCACCATAGACGCGGCGACCGCGCGTTTGTTTGGCTTGTTGAATCGGGATCCTTCTCTGGGCCTGGGTGATCAAGATCGCCCCGGCTGTCACCCCTATAAACATGATGACCAAAAAGGCGAGCTTAGGAATGTCCATCTCCCCTGGATTGGTCGTAGTCTTCAAAGTGAGGTTCCTGCCAACCCAGATGACCGCCTGGGGCATCCGGGCAATAATACCCGCCATGATAATCAACGAGATGCCATTGCCGATCCCATACTCGTCGACCTGCTCCCCCAACCACATCAAGAAAATCGTTCCCGTCGTCAAGACCAACAATGAGAGAAGAAAATATGTAAACGACATGCCAAGGAAAGGACCCGTATAGTGCGGGAAGATAAAGCCCTGGCCTGCCAGGTACCGCATCCACACCATCGCGTTGATCATACACAGCGCGACCGTCAGATAGCGGGTGTACTCCTGGATTTTCCGCCGCCCCGTTTCCCCCTCGCGCTGCAGCTTCTCCAGGGCAGGCCAGACCGTGACCAACAACTGGAAGATGATCGACGCTGAGATGTACGGCATGATACCCAGGCCAAAGATGGTGCTTTGCCTCAGGTTGCCACCGGTAAACAGCTGAAAGTAGTTGACAAGATCCCCCAACGGACCACCGCCACCCTGGGCGGTGCCCGCGCTCATCAGTTTCTGGTCAACACCCGGGACCGGCACATAAAACCCGATCCGATAAATGGCCAGCATCCCAAGCGTAAACAATATCTTGTTACGCAGCTCCGGGATCCTGAACATATTGATGAAGGAACCGACCATAACCTCTTGTCAGCCTACAACACCCTTCGCAACACCATCCCTCGCGCGGTTCTTGCTTCCCCGCCCGCCGTCTGAATCTTCTCTGCCGCCGACCGGCTGTACTTCGTCGCATCTACCCGCAGCTTCTTCGTCAACACACCGTCACCGAGAATTTTCACCGGATAGCGCAGATTCCTGATCAGGCCTACCTCCCGCAGGGCTTGCGGGGTCACGTGGGCACCGCTCTCGAAGCACACCTCCAAGTCCCCAACATTGACCACAGCGTAGATTGTCGCAAACCTGGCATTACTAAAACCACGCTTCGGCATCCGCCTGAACGTGGGCATCTGCCCACCCTCTTTCAATCCGCCTCGACGAAAGCCGGCTCGCTGTCCCGCCCCCTTGTGTCCACGACCGCAGGTCTTGCCGCGGCCGGACCCGTGACCTCGGCCGACACGTCGGCGACGCTTGTGCGCACCCGCAAGCTTGGTTATCTCGGCAATATCCATCTACACACGCTACCCGGCGAGCTTCACACCGCGAAGTCTCTCCACATCCTCTCGATTGACCAACTCCATCAACCCGTTAAAGGTCGCACGCACCAAGTTGCGAGGCGTGTTGGAGCCATAGCTCTTCGTCAACACGTCGTGAACGCCCGCCAGCTCCAACACCGCCCGAACGCTGGTCCCGGCGATCACACCCGTTCCCGGGCTCGCGGGCACCATTACCACACGACTCGCCCCACACCGCCCGATCACGCGATGGGGAAGCGTACCGTTGACGATCTTGGTGGACTTCATATCGCGGATCGCGTTCTTCTTGCCCTTCTCTACCGCGGAGGGCACTTCCGGTGACTTGCCGTATCCGATACCAACGCGCCCGTTACGATCACCCACGACGACAAGGGCGCCAAAGCTAAAGCGACGGCCGCCCCTCACGACGCACGCACACCGACTGATCTTGACGACAACCTCTTCGATGGTCGGTTCTGATGTCTCAGTCTGTGGCGTTTCCGGTATGGTTCTCTCTTGCTGCATCCCACCAATACGCCATGAAAAGTAGCAACAATGCCTAAAACTTCAGCCCGCCCTCTCGGGCAGCCTCCGCTAACGCCTTAATCCGACCGTGAAAACGGTACCCGTTTCGGTCAAAGCATACCGCCTCAATGTTCTTTGTCTTGGCCCGATCCGCCAGGGCAGCGCCCACAAGCTTGGCTGCGTCTATGTTCCCGCCGCTTACAAAGCCTTCTCGCAGATCCTTGTTCCGAGTGCTCGCCTCGCAGAGTGTCACACCGCGATCATCATCGATGATCTGCGCATAGATGTGTTTGAGACTCCGGAACACGGTTAAGCGCGGACGTTCGCCCGTCCCGTGAAGACGTTTACGAATCCCGCGCTTGCGTCTCAAACGCCTTTTCAGTTTCAGTTCCCGTGAACCCATCGCACTCCAACACACCTGGTACGACCATCGGCTCCCGTGCCGTCTCGACTATCCGCCACCCGTCAGGGCCTTACCCTGCTTACGCCGCACGTGCTCACCTTCGTATCGGATCCCCTTGCCCTTATAAGGTTCGGTCTTCCGCACGGCCCTGATTTCCGCCGCGAACTGACCCACCTTCTGCTTGTCGTTCCCCCGAATTAACAACTGCGCCGGATCGGTGTCGCCACGGGCTTGGTCACGCTCCACGACGACCTCCACACCCTCCGGTACGGGGAACTCGAACTGGGCGCCGGATCGCTCCCGCCGGCCCGAGAACCCGACGTTCAACTGCACCACCTTGCCCTGAAGCTTGCAGTTGTAGCCCGTACCGTAAATCTGCAGACGCTTCTCGAATCCCTCGGAGACACCCTTGACCATGTTCGCGATCAGGGCCCGCGTCAAGCCGTGATTCGCACGGCTCTGTTTCGTTTGATCCTTGCGTTTGATAGTCACCGTCTTGGCGGTGTCATCATAGAGAACCTCCGCGGTGAACGGATGCGCCCACGCGAGGCGCCCCTTCGGGCCAGACACCTCGACTTCCCGTCCTTTGACCTTGAAAGTCACACCGGCTGGGACAGCTACTGGTTTTTCACCGACTCGTGACATCTTCGCGTTCCCGCCCGTTTCCTAAAAGGCAATGGATGGACACGACAACCGCCCGTCGCCCGTACCTCACTGCACCGTACACAGAAGCTCACCGCCGACGTTCTCGTCGCGGCACCGCCGGTCACTCAGCACCCCCTTGTTGGTGGACACGATCGCGATACCCAATCCGTCCATCACCCGCGGCAAGTCCTCGACAGACCTGTAGACACGGCGACCAGGTTTGGACACCCGCTGAAGCTGACGAATGACATCCTCGCCGCGCGGACCGTATTTCAGATCGATCCGCAAGATGCCTTGCCGCGTGTCGTCAATGACCGAATAACCCTCAATATAACCCTCGTCTTGGAGCACCTTGGCGATGCCAACCTTGAGCTTCGATGAGGGGATGTTGACTTGCTTGCGTCGCACCCGCACTCCGTTGCGAATACGCGTCAGCATGTCGGAAATCGGATCAGACCACATCGCTAAAGGGCTCCGTATTCAACCGGTTAACCACCGTCACGGCACCACAAATTACCAACTCGCCTTTCGCACACCAGGGATCAACCCCTGGTGAGCGAGACTCCGGAAACAGATCCGGCAGAGCCTGAACTTGCGATACACGGCCCGCGAGCGGCCGCACAGCTCACAACGACGCACCCGTCGCGAGGCGAACTTCGGTTCCTTTTTTGCCTTCACCATCCAAGCGGTTGTTGCCATCAGGCTGCCTGCTCTTCCGTCTTTCGAAACGGCACACCCAGCCGCTTCAGAAGCTCGCGGGCACTCGAATCATCCCGCGCGGTCGTCACAAACGTAATGTTCATCCCTTGGTTATAGGTAATGTTCGACAGATCGATCTCCGCAAAGATCGACTGGTCCGGAAGACCCATCGAATAGTTGCCCCGCCCATCGAAACTCTTGGGGTTTAATCCGCGAAAGTCCCGAAGTCGCGGGATGGCGGCGTTGACCAGGCGGTCCACGAACTCGTACATCCGCCTGCCGCGAAGCGTCACTCGACAACCGACCTCATAGCCGCGGCGGGTCTTGAAATTCGACACCGCCTGACGAGCACGCCGCACTTGCGGCTTTTGTCCCGTGATCTGTGCCAGATCGCTGGCCACCGCCCCAAGCCGGTTCTTGTCCTGCGTCGGAGAACCGGTCCCCATCGAGACCAACACCTTCTCGAGCCGGGGGATGGCCATGGGGTTCGTGGTCCCCAGAACCTCCATCAGTTCGGGGATGATCTCCTCTCTATAGCGATCCAACAACCTTGTCATCACCCGCAGACTCCAAGCCGCTCGCCGCTTTCGCTTCTACTACTTGGCCAACCGCTCCGCTCGTGTCAGCATATGCAGTGTAGTGCCGGCCTTCGTCACTCTCCGCTTCACTTTCACGTGCCCCTTTTCATCGAACTCGGTCTTGAAGTGGACACGAAGTCCCTTCCCTTTACCCGAATCGTAGGGAAGCACGTTGGATATTCGAATCGGCGCCTCCTTCTGCACGCGCCCACCCTGCGGATTCCTCCGTGTCGGGCGGACGTGGCGATACACCATGTTGACCCCTTCCACGAGGACCAGACCTCGCTTGGGGTCGACCCGCAGCACCTTTCCTCGTGCTCCGCGGTGGTCACCCGAGATCACCTCAACGACGTCGTTCTTTCGGATGGATACCGCCATAAGCCTCGTCCCACCGCATCCCGCACCGGCTTACGCTTTGAAAAAAGCGCCGGACGCGATTCGGCTAAACAACCTCCTCCGCAAGCGAGATAATCTTCATAAAGTTCTTCTCACGAAGCTCGCGTGCTACGGCACCAAAGATTCGTGTTCCGCGAGGTTCATTCCGCTCGTCCAGCAACACAACCGCGTTGCTGTCAAAGCGAACATAGCTGCCGTCCGGACGGCGGGTCGGGGCCCTCATCCGTACCACGACCGCTTTCGCCTTTCGGCGTTTCGACCGCTCCTTGCGATCGGAACCGCCGGAAAACTCGCTATTGGGCAGCGACCGCTTGACCGTAACCAGAACGATATCGCCAATCGCGGCACGTTTTAGCCGTCTCTTGCCCGTCCGGGCTGTGCTCCCCTTGTAGACAGTGATCACCATCGCCGATTTCGCACCGGTGTTGTCGGCCACGTCTACCATCGTCTGCATCTGGATCATCGCGACATTTCCAGTCCAGCCGCATCAACCGTAGGGAGCGTGAACGGCCGCGCAAGACTCACACTATCCAAGGCGTCGAATAACTCGAACCAGCCGCCAATACTTCGTCCTGGAAAGCCGGCGGCACGCGGCAACCTCGACGACGTCCCCAACACGGGCTTCGTTCTTCTCGTCGTGTGCGTGCAGCGAGGTCGACCGCCGATAGTACTTCCCGTACTTGTGGTGCTTGACGGTGTAATCGTAGCGCACCTTGATCGTCTTCTCACCTTTGTCGGACACCACCGTACCGGTGCGGTGGTTCCGCTTCCGTCGCTGCGCGACATCGGCTGTGCTGACCAGTGTATCTGCCATCGGTTCCTGAGAATTCCGCGTTGCCCGCCCGGGGGTCCCTTAAACTCCGCTACCGCCGCCCAGCCGCCCGCTGTGCCCCAACGGACTCCAGGTGGTGTTGCTTTTCCTCGATACCCATTTCGCCGCGCTCTTGCAGGACGGTCAGCACGCGGGCGATGTCCTTCTGCGCTCTCTTGAGTTGGTGAGGGTTCTCCAACTTCTCAGTCACAGCCTGAGAGCGCAGGTCGAACAGGTGCCGTCGAAGCTGGTCCAACTCGGCGTACAGTTCCGCCGTCTTCATTTCGCGGATTTCGCCAATCTTCATGCCACCGACACCCGCTTTTCTCTTACAGCCCGTGCCGCCGCTTCACGAAGCGACAACGATACGGCATCTTGTGCGCCACCCGCATAAGGGCCGCACGCGCGACCTCCTCTTCCACACCACCAATCTCAATCAGCATGTTGCCCTCCCTGACACACGCTACCCAAAACTCGGGATCACCCTTCCCCTTACCCATCCGCGTCTCCAGCGGCTTGGACGACACAGGTTTTTGGGGGAAGATCCGAACATAAACCCGCCCCTCACGGTGGAGGAAGTGGGTTGCAGCCACACGGCCCGCCTCAATCTGGCGGGCAGTAATCCAGCCAGACTTCAGAACTTGCAAACCGTATTCGCCAAATACAACCTCGTTGCCCCGCGTCGCCTTGCCGCGGATCTTACCACGTTGGCTTTTCCGCCACTTGACTCGCTTGGGCATTAACGCCATCGCCGAACCTCCACCACCCTGACACCGTCAGAGCGGTCACTCAACTGACTATCCACGCTTCCCTCGGCGCCCCTCCCGGCTGCGTCCCTGCGGCGGGGGTTCAACCGAGGCACTCTCCTCACCGTAGCGACCGTGATAGAGCCAAACCTTCACCCCGATCGTGCCGTAAGTCGTCCGACACGTGGCCACCCCGTACTCCACATGGGCCTGGAGCGTGTGCAGGGGGATTGAGCCCCGTATCTGGGTTTCCTGACGGGCCATCTCCGCACCGCCGAGGCGCCCCTTACACATGATCTTGACGCCTCTCGCACCCGTTGCCATGGCTGCGTCAGCCCGCATCTTCATCACCCGTCGAAAGCTCGCTCGCTTCTTAAGCTGCTCGGAAATCGATTCCGCAATCAGCTTCGCGTTACCGTCGGGAACCTTGATCTCCACGATGTTCAAATTGATCTTCCGATCAATTAAATCTTCGAGGGCCTCTTTTAGCTTGTCGACCTCGGCACCTTTGGGCCCGATCACAAGACCCGGCCGGGCAGTGTGAAGCATGACCTTGACCTGGTCGCGGGTCCGTTCGATGTTCACCTTGGCGACGGCGGCATACGGGGGCTGCTTGTTGAGCTTCTGGTCGATGTATTCTCGAATCTTCTGGTCTTCAATCAGGAACTCGGCAAACGCAGCTTTCGGTGCAAACCAGCGCGAACGCCAGTCCTCGGTAATCCCGATTCGGAAACCTGTTGGGTGAACCTTCTGCCCCACTGTCTGCTCCTGCTACGGGCTGGGCTAAGCCCCAATCCGTTCCGCACCTAGGACTCCGCTAGCGTAATGATTATGTGGCTCGTCCGCTTCGCGATCGGATGCGCACGACCCCGGTCCTTGGGACGCCACCGACGGTAATAGGGCCCACCGTCAACCCGAGCACCCTTGACAAAAAGCCGGTGCATGTCCGCCTCCTGCTCGTCCGCGCTGACCATCGCCGACTTCAGAACAGCCTCGACAAACCGCGCCGCCCGGCGGCGGTTAAAGCGAAGCTGCTCGACAGCATCGTTGCACAATTCCTCACGGATCGTATCGACCACCAACCGCGCCTTGCGCGGTGCAATCCGTGCGAAGCGATGCCTGGCTGTCCACGTCCGTTGCTCGTCCATCCTCAATCGACTCAAATACGTTTAAGCGCCGCTCGCCGCCCCCGGGCACGGGTTCACTACTTCCTCCTCTGCGCGGCGTGCCCGCGGAATTGCCGCGTCGGACTGAACTCACCCAGTTTGTGCCCCACCATGTCTTCCGTCACATACACAGAGTGAAACATCTTTCCGTTGTGAACTTCGAAGCGGTGACCGACAAACTCAGGCACAATCGTGCACCGCCGTGACCACGTCTTAATCGCCGCGTTGGACCCCGAAGCCTTGAAATTCATCACCTTCGTAAACAGCTTCTCGTCTACGTACGGCCCTTTCTTCTGTGATCGTGCCATTCGATCCTCTCTGCGACGCTATCCGTGAGCCAGCCTATCGCGACGCCGGCCGCGGTTAGCCGCAGGCCGTATGCATCAACCGCTACCTACCGCTTGGGCTGCGGCAACTGGCCGTAACGCTTACTCCGGCGCCGACGCAAGATGCGCCGGTTGGAAACCTTGTTCGGCGGACGCGTCCGCGTCCCCTTTGCCAACTTTCCTGTCGGGCTGCATGGATGGCGTCCACCACCGCTTCGCCCCTCTCCACCACCAAGCGGGTGTGACACGGGGTTTTGGGCCGTGCCCCGTACGTGCGGACGCCGCCCACGATGCCGCGTTCTGCCCGCCTTGCCCCATCGCAAGCTCTGGTGATCAACGTTCCCGAGCTGCCCAATCGTCGCCCGGCACTCCGACCGGACTTCGCGCGTCTCGCCGGAAGGTAGAATCAGGATGGCCCATTGGTCACCTCGTGAAAGCAGCCGCGCCGACGCCCCGGCGCTGCGCACCAATCGACCGCCCTGCCCCACGTTGAGCTCGACGTTGTGCACATCCATCCCCGGTGGGATGTTCCGAAGCGGCATCGTGTTGCCCACCTTCGGTTCCACTTGGGTTCCGCTCTCCAGCACCTCCCCCACGCACAAACCAGCGGGTGCCAAGATGTACCGTTTCTCCTGGTCCGCATACTCGAGCAGGGCGATATGGCAGGAGCGGTTGGGGTCGTACTCGATCGCCTTGACTGTCGCAGGAACGCCATCCTTGCGTCGCTTGAAATCAATACGGCGGTAGATCCGACGCGCACCACCACCTCGATGTCGAGCCGTGATCCGACCATGATGGTTGCGCCCACCATGCTTCGCGATCCGCTCGCACAGCGATTTCTCCGGGCCCTTGCGCCCATCCGTGAGCTCGGCGAAGTCGTTCACCGTGGACACTCGCCGGCCCGGCGACGTTGGCTTGTATTTGTGGACGCCCATCTCGACCTTATATCTTTACGCTTAAACACCCGGCCGGCGAGGGCTACCCCCCAACGGCCGCTCTGTCAGAATAAATCAATGTGGGAGTCCGAATGCAGGACCACCACGGCCTTCTTCCACTCCGACGTCGTACCCATCTTGTAACGGACCCGCCGCGGTTTACCCTTTCGCCGCGCCGTACGGACCGACAAAACCTTGACATTGTAAATCTTCTCGATCGCCTCCTTGATCTGCGGCTTCGACACGGACGGATGGACCTCAAAGGCATAAGCCCCACCGCGAGCCGGCTGATTGGGCGTCGCTTCGTGCGACTGCTGCGACTGATGAGTCCCCTTCTCGGTGACCAGCGGACGTTTGACTATGTGGTAAATGTCCATCGCACCAGCCTCGCCTTACCCCTCAGTCGCTGCGTCGCGAAGGGTCATCGGATCTCGCAAAAGCCGCTCGAGCGCCAGCTTGGTGAAGACAAGCTTCCCCCGCCGAAGCACGTCGTACGCGTTCAGATCATCCAGTAGGCATACGTCCGCGTCGGGAATGTTCCGGGCGGAGAGGTAAACGTTGCGATCTCGTTCGTGAAGCGCCAACAGGCAACTTCCCGAAAGACCCAGCGCCGACAGCATCGAGACAACCGTCTTCGTCTTGGCCTCGGAGCACTGCATCTGCTCAACGGCGATCGCCTCGTTCGCCTGGATCTTCGCCAAGATAGCGTTGTTGCGCGCCAAACGACGCATTTTCTTCGGAAACACCTTCATCGCCCGAGGCCCTCGCTTCGCAAAGGTGCGTCCGCCGCCGCGTCGAATCGGCGTGCGGATGTTGCCCACCCTGGCGTTGCCCGTCCCCTTCTGGCGATAGAGCTTTCGGGTCGAGCCGACAACGTTGGCGCGCCCCTTCGTTCGGGCGCTGTCTTGGCGGCGGTGATCCTGGTAGGCGACGATCGCCTGCTTAATGAGCTGCGGCCGAACATGCCCGCCGAGCAACGCCGGATCGACTTCAATCTCCCCGGATCGTTCCCCGCTCATCTGGTAGACAGGAACCGCCAGCATGACCTTCAACCCTTCTTAACCGCTGTCCGAATGATCACCGTTCCACCGTTCGGGCCGGGAACACTGCCGCGGATCAACATCAGATCGTTCTCGGAATCGACCCGGATCAGCTTGAGCGAGCTCATCGTCCGGCGTTCGCTTCCGCTGTGGCCAGCCATCCGCTTGCCCTTCTTGACGCCCCGGCCCGTCCCCGCGGTCGAACTCCCTCCAATGCCGCCCGCGGAACGGTGCTTGCGCTCTACACCGTGTGAGGCTCCCTTGCCGCCAAAACCGTGACGGGCCATGACACCCGCAAATCCCTTCCCCTTGGTGATGCCGGTCACGTCGACGTATTCCACCTTCCCGTCGGCGAACGCATCCACCGTAACCACCTCACCTTGGATGACACCCGATGGCTCATTAAGTCTGATCTCTCGGACAACGCGCTTTGGCCCGGTTCCTGCTTTCGCAGCGTGCCCGATCATCGGCTTCGTCGAACGATGGGCTTTCAACTCGCCGTAGCCGAGCTGCACGGCGTTGTACCCATCGCGCTCTTCGGATCTCACGGCCAAAACAACACAAGGGCCCGCTCTCACGACGGTCACGGGATCCACCTCGCCGCGGTCGCCAGGCACTTGCGTCATGCCGATCTTTGTCCCAATGATTCCCGGTGTCATTAGGGGGCACCTCACCTCGCTCGCCCATTACGAGCGAGTCCTTCCCAAGTCTTTGCGTGCGATAAGGCTCACACGCCTGCGTTGTCTTAACCGAGGAATCTTGCTGTCGGAGCCACCGACGTGGCGCACCGAAGAACCCTAACCTACGCTCTCAAGTCTTGATCTTAATGAACACGCCGGCGGGCACCTGAATCCGATTGATGGCCTCGACCGTGCGGGCTGTCGGCTCGCTGATATCGATGATCCGCTTGTGCGTCCGCATTTCAAACTGCTCACGTGACTTTTTGTCAATGTGAGGGCTTCGGAGCACCGTATAGCGCTCGACGCGGGTTGGGAGGGGAATCGGCCCAAGCACCTTGGCACTCGTGCGCTTCGCCTGCTCGACGATCTCGCGCGCGGACGCGTCCAGTGCGCGTGTGTCATACGCCTCCATGCGGATGCGGATTCTGTTTTGGGCAGTCACGCTAAGCCAACCCTCGCCGACAAAACCAATTCGCTGCCGCCGTTCCCAAAAAGCGACAGACCGCGTAGCATAGACGATACCTGCCGGCTGTCAACCGCGATATCCCGCATCTTTTTTTCTTGTCTGAGGTGCCCAGGACCCTCGGTCACGCTATGGCCCCACCCGAGGCACTCCCCAGTCGCCTAACCTACCAGGGCTCGCATCTCCTCCGGTGGGACTGGGGCGTAGTGGGACGGAGCCATGGTCGACGTCGCTCGCCCTCGGGAGAGGCTCCGCAGCTTGGTGATATAGCCAAACATCTGCGCGAGGGGGACATCGGCGACAATCACCCGGTCGTTTCCCCGGATCCGCGTATCACGCACCACCGCTTTCCGGGCGTTCAGGTCCGTCACGATCGGTCCAAAGTATTGCTCGGCGGTCACCACCTCGACGTCCATGATCGGCTGGAGCAGAACGGCGCCCCCTCCCGCCATCGCCTCGTAGAACGCCTGCCGGGCGGCGTTTTCGAACGCCAGCTCCGAGCTCTCCGTATCGTGCGTTTCCGCCCCGAGCAGGGTGACCTTCCAATCAATAACCGGGAATCCTCCCAAAACGCCACTCTGAGCTGCGTCGCCAACGCCGTTTTCAGCCGCCTGACTGAATTCCGGCCGGAGCTGGCCGTCGGGGACGGAATTGACGATCTCGAAGTTGGCCCGCCCCCTCAGGTGCGGTCTCGGCTCGATTCGTAACTGAATCGCCGCAAAATGCCCGCGCCCGCCAACTCGACGGATGAATCGCCCCTCACCCTCGCCAACCCGGGTCACCGTCTCGCGGTAGGATACCCGTGGCTTGCCTACGATCGCGTCCACGTTCATCTCGGCTCTCAGCCGCTCAACGGCGATTTCGAGATGAAGCTCACCCATTCCCCCGATCAACGTTTGACCTGTCTCTGGATTGGTCGTTACCGAAATCGTGGGGTCTTGCCGCTCCAGGGCCGCCAGCGCTTCAAGCAGTTTATCGCGACCCCTGGACGATTTCGGCTCGACGGAGACCGCGATCACGGTCTCTGGAAACTCGATCGACTCGAGGATTACCGGACGACGCGGGTCACAGAGGGTGTGCCCGGTCAGGGTACTCCTGGGACCCATGACAGCTACGATCTCGCCCGCGGCGGCCCGGTCCAGTTGCTGTCGCCGCTTGGCAAACATCCGGTAAATCTGGCTGATGTTCTCTTTCTTTCCCGTCACCGTGTTGAGCAACCGCGAGTTGGGCTTGAGAGCCCCGGAGTAAACGCGGAGGTAAAACAAGTCGACGGGCTTCTCAGCCACGACCTTGAAAACTAACGCCGCCACACTCTCGCCCGAGTCGCAGGTGAGCTCGCGGGTGACATCCGGGCGCTGAGCGTCCACCGCGGTGACCGGGGGCACGTCGAGCGGGCTCGGTAGGAAGTCGCAAATCGCATCCAACAACGGCTGGACTCCAACGTGCTTGAGGGCGCTTCCGCAGAGAATCGGAGCAAAACCACCGTGCAGCGTCGCCGAGCGAATCCCCGCCAATACTTCGGATCGCGTAAACGGCTCATCCTGCAAATATTTCTCCATCAGAGGCTCGGAGATCTCCGCCACGGTATCGAGAAGCTCACGCCGGAGCTGCTCGGCTGTTGCCACCAGCTCGTCAGGAATATCCGCAAGCTTAAACGACGATCCGAGCGATTCCTCGTTGTAATAGATGGCCTTCATTTGGAGCAAATCGACGAGCCCGGCAAAACCCGGTCCCGCGCCGATCGGCAGCTGCAGAGGCAGCGGCTTGGCGCAAAGCCGGTCGCGGATGGAATCGACGCTTCGCTCGAAATCCGCTCCCACTCGGTCCATCTTGTTGATGAAGCAGATCCGCGGCACGTGGTACTTCTGGGCCTGTCGCCAGACAGTCTCCGATTGGGCCTCGACGCCCTCCTTCGCATCGAACACTGCCACCATCCCGTCGAGCACCCGCAGCGATCGTTCGACCTCGGCGGTAAAGTCCACATGTCCCGGGGTATCGATCAAATTGATCGTGTGGTCCCGCCAGGGGCAGCTCACCGCGGCGGAGTAGATGGTGATTCCGCGCCTTTGCTCTTCCTGGTCGAAATCCGTGGTTGTCGTACCGTTGTCGACCTCCCCCATTCGGTGCGTGCTGCCGGTGTAGAAGAGGATCCGCTCAGTGGTCGTCGTCTTGCCCGCGTCGATGTGGGCAGCGATCCCGATGTTGCGGACTTTGGTGAGGTCGAGACTCATGATAACGCACGCCGCGCCTTACAGAACACGTCTCTAACAGACGACCCACCTACGCAGCGGGCCCACACGCTACTGGGTAGGCTCAAATCCAAACAGAGGATAACCGTGTTTCATAAGTTCCACGATTATGCTGCACATTCGTTCCGTGGCAACGGTTTTCTAGTGTAGGTCCATCGAGAGGGATGGCCCCAGTGCTCGTGATAGTATTGGATGAATTCGATGATCTTGTTCGCCAAGTCTGCTTCGGACGTGAAGTCGCCACGGCGGAGCACCTTGCGGACAAGCGTCTCGATCTGGTTTCGATCTGCCTAAGCCAAGACGCGTCAGAGGGCGTAACGTGAAAAATGACGTGTTTGTCCGTCGACGTGAGGAACGCCCTGCGCTGCGCACCGGTCTTGACCGGCGGCAACGGGTACCGGGCGAACTTGGCTACCGCGCAGGACGTCAATTCATGCCAATGGGTGTTGAGATCGTCGAGCACGACGTAAATCTTCCGCACATCGGCGCATGCTCCGCAAACGGACTCGACGAAGGGAGCTAAGCCCTCCGCGCCGTGCTTCTTGGTGACATGCCCGTAAATCTCACCCGCAGCCACCTCCAGGCTGCCCGTTAAACAGCACGTCACATGGCGGATGTACTCGTGTTCGATTCTCTCGGCACGTGCAGACTTTCGAGGGTTACGCGGGCATCGACATTCGCGGGCCTGGATGTTGGTCTTCTCATCGACAGACAAAACCATCTGACCGCGTTTGTTGAGGTCGTGGGCATGTACGTGCACATCAACGATGTCCGGGATTCTGGCACCGACGTCAGGATCGGGACTGTTCGAGCGGTGGTGCCAGCGATGGGGCTTGACCGCCGCTTGGTGCAGAAGCCATCGGACGGTTGCGATCGCCTGTCCGTAACGGCAACCGGGGCGCAGGGACAAAGTGCATGACAGAACGTTCATCTTCTCGTCCCGAGTGCACTCGCTCCTCATCGGCACATCCCTGCTAGACCGCCACCACAGTCGTACTACCCATGAAACACGGTGCGAGTAAGCAACCGCCAGACCCGTAACGCAGGGGCCAAGCTCGCGGGTACCGGGCGCCACGGCACTCGAGGTGGGCACTCGGAACCTGCGATTCGTTAGGATGGCTTCGTGGACGTCGGACACCGTTGTCTGTGGTAGATCCTTCCACCGGTGAGGAGCGAGAGCCCAAAGACTAGTAAGCCCCATCCGGAGAGAGTAGGAATATCAGCCCCAGAGCAGTACGCTCCACGGGCACCGCGGCTGCCATAGGCCCCAGTGGCCTCCGCCCCGTAAGCGCCCTCTCCACCAGTGCCCCCGCCTGGGTAACCAGGGAATCCACCGGCCCCAGGACGTCCACCGTAAACAGCCCCCGGGGCCCCCAGTGCTCCGCCAGATCCGGGTGGCTTGCCATCACCACCGGTTCCCCCGTCGCCACCTGACCCGGCTGCGGCATTTCCACCGTTGCCACCGCTTGCTCCGTCGCCGCCTCGTCCGAGGTAGTCCCCCTCTTCATTTCTTCCACCATCCCCCCCATCTCCTCCGTTCCCTCCATCGCCCCCGTAGGCCCTCCCGCCC
>CAYOQG010000007.1:0-43992 GCA_964405925.1 uncultured Phycisphaeraceae bacterium
TCACGTACGGATCTGTGCGGGGGGTGGCCCGAAAGGGCCATTCCTACCGCGACAAGCGGAATGCGGAGGAATTGGGTCCGTCTGCGCCGGATCTTCGCTTGGCTCCGAGATTGAGGTTTGAAGATTGGGGATTGGGAATTGAGCGATGGAGGCGGCGGAGGGAGGTACGAAATGCCGCAAAGAAGCGGGGGGGTAGACATCATCAGTTTTCTCTGGTAGCGTCCATGCACCTGACTGTCCAGAATGCGTGTTCGCGAGGCGCGCGCTGCACGTGCAATTCCTGGCAGTTTACGTTAGAGACGGTGCCTCATTCAGTTGCCAATGGTGGTCGGCGTCGTTGGGCATTGGCATTAGCAGTTCTGGTATTTGTAGGAGTTGGATCAATGACGACAAAAACACACTCAATGTTGTGGGCGTTACTGGGTGCGCTGACCGTGGTGCCGGCGGTGGCGATCGCGAGTCCCGACCGGCCTGATAGACGCGATGAGGGGGCGATTCGCTCCGACGGAGTCAATAAGGACAGTGGGCGTGGGACTATGCGGGCCTTCGGTCTGGTGCACGCCCCGATCGGAGGGGCACGCATCGACCTGGATCCCGATGGGAACCTGGTGGTCTCGGACATCGGATCGACCGGGGACGACGGTGTCTCAGTTGATCTTGGAGGATCGGAGGGCATACGTGTGGAATTCGCCGATTTGGAATTGCCCCTCGTCGGTTCCTTCTTTGAGACAGCCGTCACCGGGACGGTCGATGGCGAGGCGGACCAATTGATTGGGACGTTGCGCGCCGAGTATGACGGGGACGGCGTGAACATCCTCGCAGACCTTACACCAATTGGATCGCCATCGTACACGGTTGAGGTTTGGGAATCTGGAATACTGGTCGCCAGAGAGACTGGCGTCATTGGCCCGCTGGTCGCCAGGGTAAGCTGCGCAGGAGGGAACGAGCGCTGCGTCGGGAAGATCCTTAAATGGGTTTGGGACCACGTCGCCGTGGCCGCCGGGGAGTTTGTGGAGAAGCTAGCGGTCTGGTTTTTTGAGAAGTTGTACGTAAGTATCACCGGCGGACGAGACGCGGTACTCGGGGATGAGATTCGTATCTATCCCGAGACGGACCCCAACCCGATCGAAGATCTTAGTAATGTGAGCGTTCGATTCGCGGACATCCCTGCGGTTGTGGTGAACGGAGAGGCGCTTCGTATGTTTCAGGTCCCGCACCGTTGCCGCGGTGAAGCCTACTTTGACGCCGTGGATGGGCATCTGACACTTTTCAATCTCGGGTCCACCGGCGATGACGGAGTCTCGATGGAGCTCGATGCGCCCACGAGTTGGGAGGCCGAATGGCTGGAGCTTGATGATCCGCCAGGGACTGTTCCGGACGGGGCTCGGTTGACCGCAACTGCCAGGGGGATCGTTAACAGCGTAGCTGACCAAACCATCGGATCGGTGGCGGTCGAGGATATCGGCGCGGAACTGGAGGTTACTGCGGATTATTCGCCCATTGGCGCGACGACGTACACCGTCAAGGTGTTTGACGGAGGAGAATGGGGGGACGTGGTGGGCCAGGTGACCAATAGTACGGGCCCGCTCGCGCGGTTTCCGCGTTGGCCGCTCGACGTTCACGTGGTGAAGCATTACTGTCCCTATCGGGGTGCTAAGATCTGCCTAACGTGGAAGGGGGACAGGATTGCCATAGAGATCGTCGGAGGGCCGACGGTCGAGGGTGATTATCTCTCGATCGAGCCTGACGCCTCCACATCCCTCGTTGGGTTGCTTTCCGGGGCGGAACTCGCGACTAAGAACATCCCCGCGGTGACCATTATGAACGAAGTGGAATCGCACGCCGCGCCGATTCCTGTGGTCTCGCAATGGGGTCTGGTCCTCATGATCCTGACGCTCATGTCAGCGGGGACAATTCTCCTGCGCAGGCATGGCAGGAGGGCCCGCGCTGTGGGTGCTACTTAGCACGAAAAGTCAACTGACCGAACCCCCTGGCGAGGACGCCCGGATTCGCGCCCACGAGAGCCCAGGTGGCCCGTTCTTTCCGAATGTAAAGGGCGGGGTCAGGATGATTGAACGCGGGAATCGGGCGGCAGTTTGCGAACTCGCGGGAAGTTTATTCTGCCCTTTCAGGGCGGGATTGGATTGGTGGCACCAAAACCCAGGGTGCTACCCTGGGCTGTGTTATTTCAGCCCTTCAGGCTTGGGAGAAGGCATTTCGTAACGGGAGTGAATTTGCGGCACGCGAACCTCTCGGCACAGCGTCAGAGCCACCCCACGCAGTCGTTGGTGGGCGGTGATCGCAACCTGACCGATCGCTGGGCGATGGATGGGCCGCCCGCAGAGAAATAGGTATGATGTGCCCCGATTCAGCCCCCATTCGATGATGCCCCTGGCTTCGACTCGCCGTCGATGCGGACTGAGCGACATTGACAGGACGAACCGGGCCAAGGGCCCAAGGTTTCCGGGCGCGATATGCGGTTTACTTGGATTGCCTGGCTCGGCTAAGTAGAATGCTCGACCCAGGTCTCGGATATAGGAATTGTCCGTTGAAAGGAGAATGAGAAATGGCGTTCACGGTGATGCAGTTCACGTTTGCGGAATTTGACAAAAACTGGACAAAGTCGACGGCCGTCGTGTATCGGGCCACGAACCCGGCTCAATTGACCGTTGTTGCTGAGGGCGCCACCGGAACAAAAATGACCTATTTGTTCCAGGTGCCAAAAGGCGGGGAGGTGTTCATCCCAGCCGATGGCCACACGATCCGTATACCCGTGAAGTGCGCAAAACGCCAAAGGGGCGATACTACGAAGTGTCTCCGTTAACGGGATGTCGCTGGGTGGTTTTTGAGACATAGTCAACAAGAAGGTGTTTGAAAGCTCACCCAGTCGAAGGCGCCGCGGTATGCGCGGATCCCAACCCGGTTTGACGGTGTGATTGAGCGGAACGGGGGGGCTTCGGCGTTCGATCATCGCGACCCCTTCCATCGCCAGGCGATGGATGGGCCGCCTGCGCGAATAGCGAATGTCGAGCAGCGAATGACGGGGCCGGATGCGCGGGTACATGCTCACGCCCGCCTTTGGCGGACGTGGGCATGGCACACGGTGCGGGTTGGGCATGGCACGCAGGCAGAGGGGATGGGTCGGTTGCGGAAAGAGGTCACGCCAAGGTAGCCAGGACCTCGTCGAACATCCTGAGGCCGACGTCGAGTTGGGTCTCGTTGATGCACAGGGGTGGACAGAAACGGATGCCGACCTCGCCGCATGGAAGAAGGACCAGGCCGCGCTGGAACGACGCTTGAAGAATGCGATGGCGCAACTTTGCGTCGGCTTTCCCACTTCTGCGATTCACGACGTCGACACCGCACATCAGTCCGAGGCCGCGAACCTCAGTGATGGCTTTGCGCTTTTGGGCGATCTGCTCGAGGCGTGCCAAGAGCTTGGGGCCTAGCGTCGCGGCGTTGTTCATGTAGGTGGATTTGACGAGTTCGAGCGTCGCCAGGGCGGCGGCACAGCAGACCGGGTTGCCCCCAAGCGTGCTGCCTTGAGTCTCGGATGGCCAGTGCATGACATCGGCCCGGGCGATGAGGGCCCCGAGCGGCATACCGCTGGCCAATCCCTTGGCCATCAGGATGATGTCGGGGATGATATTGAAATGTTCGAACGCAAACCACTTGCCCGTCCGCCCGGTGCCGGTGTGGATCTCATCGCAGACCAGTAAGATCTGGTGTTGATCGCAGAGCGATCGAAGCCGGGGCAAGAAATCGGCATCCGGAACGACGTAACCACCCTCACCCTGCAAGGCCTCGACGAAGATGGCAGCCACCTCGGTCGGTGCCATTTTACATTTGAACAACTGCGACTCGAGGGCGTCAACGTCGCCGTAGGGTACATGGGTGACCATGGGGATCAGTGGCCCGAAGTTGTCACGGTGGACAGCCTTCGAGCAGGTCAGCGAAAGCGAGCCCATCGTTCGACCGTGGAACGCACCGTAGAACCCGACGATCCACTTGCGCTTCGAGTGATAGCGAACGAGCTTGATGGCTGCCTCAACTGCTTCTGTTCCGCTATTCGTGAGCAGAACGCGTTGGGCATGATCACCCGGGACGATCGAGGCCAGCCGCTCCATGAGCTCGATCATCGGGGGGTAGTAGAAATCCGTCCCACACATGTGGATCAACGACCTGGTCTGTGTTTCGATGGCGGCAGTCACTCTGGGGTGGCAGTGTCCCGTTGAGCAGACGGCGAGGCCGGCTGCGAAATCGAGAAAGCGGTTGCCGTCAACGTCCTCGACAACCGACCCCATGGCGCGACGAACGACGAGCGGGTAGTCGCGCCGGTTGGAGGGGGAGCTGAATGCGTGATCGCGCTTGATCAACTCCCTGGCGATGGGACCCGGGATAGCGGTCTCGATCCACGGAGCCGGACCGATCCACGTATCCCCGCTGCGTCGCTCCTCCTCCTCCCGCCTGATACCCAGCACGGTGAAAGCCTCCGGTCGTTGCCATGCACTGCGTGGGGTCCCAGCGCCCCCGCGCAAGTGTACCCGATTCATCGGCCGAGTCAGGGGCGTGACGCCACAAATGGGAAAAAAGGCAGGGGGGCGATGCCCGCGCCGCTTGGCGGTAGGTCCGGGCGCTGAACCGACCGGGGCACTCCCATTGGCGATTGGGGGTTGGCGATTGCCGATTGGGGATTGGTGGTCGGGGGCGACACCCTATGCTCCCTACCCCGACGATGGCCGATGTCGGTGCCACGCTGGGGCAGGGATCACGATCACCAGTTCAGGTGCGCGGCCTTCTCGTTAGGGTCGCCACACGGACGGCTTGCTGGCTTGGAGCGAAAGCATGGTCCGCATGACGGACCTTACGAAGTCAGGACGGTCTGGACGACGGACCCCTACGAATTCACCATGCCCGGGCTTACGTGTTGACCGGCTCGGTCCTCTCCACGCACCTGATACTCAAGGTGGCCAGTTCGTCCAGCACCGGGTTGTAGATGTCCTCTCTAACCGGAATATGGACGCCCGGCACCATGACTTTGCCATTGAGTATCAGGTTGGTAGCAATGGCCGCTGGTAAACTCACCGTTCGGGCCATCGACGAATCGCCGTTGGGCTGCCCGTAGTCGATCATCGTGGATGTGATCCGCTCGCCGGAGCCGTCGGGGAACTTGGCCATAAAGTAGTGACAGAGCACGATCATGTCCCGCTCGCCCGGCTTATACGGCATTCGCTCGAGCATCCGGTCGCCCAGAACGTCCAACGGGGTCATCTCTTGCCCCGTGGTCGCGAGCTGATCGTCGGCGAACAGGCCAAGCCATTCGAACCGATCGAGGATCGGCGAGGACGCATCGATGTTTAACTGCCTGGCGACGTCCTTGCGTACGTCGCCGGTCGGGGTGGCCTTCAGGAAACTGCCCATGTACTTCGCATACGTCGTACCAACCGGATACGTCGTCGGCGTTTCGTCGAGCAAGCCAAGATCGACGATTTTCTTGAGCGTTTCACACCATCCGACGTAGCGGAAGGTGCCGCGGAACATGGTTTGAATGCCCTTTAGCCCGTACAGGTCGATGTAGCCGAGTGAGTCGCGGTTGGGGTAGGCCTCAAGCTCGCCGACTCCCTCGACCTGCATTCGATGCGTGCAGGCGAACAGCTCGGGACCGGGGACGTCGACCTGCTTGCCGTTTTCGAGGAATCGGGCGGGATTCTTGCCGGCCGTGCAGACCGCCCGCGGGCTCCAGGAGAACTTGTAGCCAAAGGGGTTGTCGTTGGCTTCGGGAGCGGGCAGCCCACCGCAATAGGACTTGAAGCTGACGACCTTGCCCCCGCGATTCCGGACATCGTCGATGATCCGCATAGCGGACATGTGGTCGATGCCGGGGTCGACGCCGATCTCGTTGAGAATCATGACCCCGGCGTCCATGGCCGGTTTGTCAAGGGCCTGCATCTTGGGGCTGACGTAGGAGGTCGTGACCATATGCTTGCGGTTCTTGATGCACAGCTCGGCGACCACGGGATGCAGCGGCGCGGGCAGCAGGCTGACCGCCAGATCGTGCTCGCCGACCAGTTTGGCCAGCTTATCGGTGTCGTTAGCCAATAACGTCATGGTCGTTCCGCTCGGGTGACCGGCGACCAGCGCCTCAGCCTTGCTCACCGTGCGACTTGCCACGGTTACACACATGTCCGGGTGATCGAGCAAGTATCGAACCAGTGGACGGGTCACCAGACCGGCGCCGAGAACCAAGACCTTCTTCATCGAAAGACCTCCTGCATTGCTTCCGTTGTGGTGAACAGCAAATCAGTCCGCGGTTGGCGAAACGACGTAGCACAATGCGTTCCACTCGCCTGAGCGGAGTGGAATCGCCTGCAGCGGACTAAGTCTTCAAGAACTCCTCAAGGTAGCGGTAAGGCTCGGTAAGCGAGCCGCGGTAGAGGATCGTTGCCCGCGCAAGCTCAGGCGGCAGGCCGCTGTCCGCCAGCGAGGCCTCAAAATCAGCCTGAGCCAGTCCCGGGATGAAGGGCCTCAACGACCGGCTGAAGTAGACCGAGGAGTCGATCGGGAGCTCACACGGCAGGTGATCGACAGCCAAGACGACCGGTCCATCGCCAATCACACCGTCACGCGTCTCTCCTGTAGCTGGCTCGTAGACGTACACAGGGTTGTCCGCATCGGTGGCTCGGACGGTGCACTGCACCGAGCCCTCGATGTCGCAGGAAATGTCGCCGATCACGCGGAGACGGGGTTTTTCCGACCCGCCGTACATTTCCCGCAGCAGGTCGCCGGTAATCAGGCGGGGATACCTCGCGTCCCAATAGACACCCACGATCAACACGGTCAGATTGGGCAGATATTGCGGGAACTGGCCGCGGTACAACTCGGGATGGTCGTAGTATTCCTGCAGGTCAAAGGGAGACGACGGGTCGATCCGCTCCACCATGTGCTTCTCGTGAAAGACGACCTTGTAGCATGTCTTGGCTGCCCGGTGGACCGTTGGCAGGTCGGCAGGGGTAACCTCCTCGACGGGCAACAGGTCGTAGATTTCCTGTGCACCCAGTGAGACCTGACCGTAGCCGGCGAAGCCGCCTACGAGGGGTTGACACGCCTTGGGAAGACCCAGACGGCGAATCTGCTCGCCCACGTCGGCGATCTGATGCTTCGCGGCGTCTAGACCCTTGTACTTATGGGCCTGTTGAATGGTCTGAAACGGTGTGTCTATGCCTTCGTGCGCAAGCCGCTGTCCAAGGGCCCACAGGGTGTCGATCATGCCGGCGAGGCCGGCGTAACGGCCAAAAAAGACCAACCGCCGGCCCTGGTCGTCGGCGATTTTCTCATAATCTATGAGTTGACACCCCAGGTCCATCAGGCGGCGAAGCATGGGCATGTTCGCGGGTTGGCCTTTGATCGTATGGGAGAAGTATACGTACGTGCGTCCAGGAAGGAGCTTCCTGGGTGGGATCTCCTTGACGCCCAGGATGATCGGGCAGTCGTCGGTCAAGTCGTCGACGATCTTCGCCCCAGCCGCGGCGAACTCGCGATCGGGAAAGACCCGCGTTGGCGAGGTCTGGACCTGGAAGCCGATGCCGTGGTCCCGAATGAGGTCGCTGACGTGCTGGGGCACAAGCGGGGTCCGCCCCTCCCATTTGCTCTTGTCCTCATGCCGGATGCCAATTACCGCCATAACCACCTCGATCGGGAACCACCCCAACTCGTTGCCAAGACCACCATGACCCGCAGCGTCAGGCCAAGTGGGCGGCGATCCTAAAGAAGGGATTTGAACCGGTCAAGTCCGGGCGAAGCAGGGCTTGCGTGGCTGCCGGCGTTCGGTTTAATAGTTACCCTGATACATGGACGGGGGACCTTTTGGCAGGAGGCTTCGGATCATGTCCACATCGATCGATTCGCTACCATGGTCGTCGCTCAAGCTGAGCAGCACAGACATCCCCTGGGATGATCTTCGGGCCATGGCGGATGCTGCCGCTCGGTCGGGGGATGTACGCACCCAATTGATGCGCGAAGTTGACCGCCTGTTGGACGAACGACAGAGTGGTGACAGTGCCGCCGATTCTGACTTGACCGATCTAGCAGTCCTGGCGGTCTTCGCGCTAGCTGCTGAACGCCTCGACGGCGAGGGGCGACGCGACCTGGCGGCGTATCTCATCCAGTTGCTCTATCGGGCGGGTGAGCTGGACGACGAGTTCTTGCTCGAGGTTGCTCAGCAGGCTGCTGGCCGACTGGGACCGGCGCTGATCCAGCCCGCCGTGAAGCTCATCGAGACGAAGGGCTGCGATATGGAATGCTGGTTTCACCTGTGTGACCTGTTAAGCTTGGCCAAGAACGCGGACGACGCGACTAAGGCATCCGTGGTCCGGCTCTGCCGTCAAGTGATTCGAGAGGATGCGGATCGGTTTGAGCCTTTCTGTTCGTCCGCAACGGCTGCATGGGTGCTGGCGGAGTTGAACGACACCGGTTCGCTCCCGTTGCTCCGTTCGATCTACGAGGTGTCACGATCCGCCGACCTCGGCGAGGCCATCGCTACACTCGAGGTCGGAGAGGATTACCACACGCCTGAGGCGTATCACACCTGGTCGACACCGGTTGACAAGTGGCTTCCAGAACGTATCGAGCAGGTCCGCTCGTTTCTTAGTGATGATGACGACGGCGATGACCCCTTTGCCCTTGACGAAGACATGCCCGAGCCAGCGGAAGAGCGCTATGGTGACTTGCTGAACGAATTCGTCGAGTCTGAGGCTTACGCGGCTTTGCCGGACGATGTTCGTGAGCACGCGGGTTTCGCGGTCGAAGTGTTCCTGTCCTACGCATGGGAGCACCTGGGCATACCGCTCGAAGAGCTACAGCCCCCTGATGTGAGCGAGATTCTGCTGGATCGATTTCCCCGCAAGATCACTGCCGAGAGGTCTTTCTACGAGCTTGCGCCACGCGGGCTTGTGGCGTTCGTTGACTGGTTGGGTGCGACCGGCCGGCTGCAGAACCCGCGCCCGCTGCGTAGGCAGGTCCTCGATGACGCCGAGGAAATGCTCGCCCGGTCGCAGGATCCACGAAACTGGGGTCCTGCTAAGTCTCTTTTCGTGCAAGCCGAGGAGGCGGGTGTCGAAATCACCGACGAGCGGGCAATGCAACGCTTCGTGCTTGCCTATAATCAGCGCTTGACGGGTGAACGCGAGAACGACCTTGAGGATGAGCCGCCCAACTACGGACCCGATGACTACGTCACGCGGCCCATTATCCGTGATACCCCAAAAGTCGGTCGCAACGATCCGTGCATCTGCGGGAGTGGAAAGAAGTTCAAAAAGTGCTGCGGACGTTAACCTTCTGGTCCCGTGTGCGGAGGAACCTCACAGCTCCGCCCGTGTCAAGGAACGCGAGGTTTGCGCGCGCTTGCTCCAGCCGGGTCAAGGATTTGTGCTGGTGATCGGATCAGGACGGACTTTCGCCCTGCGCCTTTAACACCATCGGATGTGGAATCGCCACGACCAGTATCCCGACCATTGGACGTATCGGTACCTGATGTGCCTCCATCGGATGTCGAATCCGAATTGTCGGGCAACGTGACATCGAACCCTTCGCGTTGCAGGTAGCGCACAAGAATGGAATTGAAGACCTCCAGGAGCTGATCGAGGGCAACGGTTATGACTTGGATCCGGGCCTCCTCGGCGTAGGAGGTCGGCGGCGTGGTCTCGGTGATGTCGAACGGTGCTGCCGGCTTGCGGACCGCAGATTGCGCACGGGCGAGCCCGCTGACCACCATTGACCCGGGCCTGTGGGCATCAGATTGGGACGCACCGAGGTTCTGGAAAGCCGTCTGTCCGGTGTAGACGGCCTGCCCGTGGGCAGGCAGACAGAGCCCGCAGAGGAGGATACCCGAAACCACCACGGTAAACCGAGCGCTGCGTGTGAACATCATCTCACCTCGAAGAACACCACCCCAGACACCATTCTTTACAGGACAAGGAGTCCCTGGATGCGGTCTGCCCTATTATTCGGCCATACAGCCCGTCTGCCAAGCCAAAAAACGCCAATGAAAGTCCTCCCCTGCTTGCCCGGGTGGATCCTAGTCGGTGTTGTGCGTGCTGCCGGGGTCCTCGGGTGCCCGCTGCGACGGGTTGTTATCCGGGTCTGCCGTGGAATCGTTTTCCTCGGGAGCGATCTTGGCGACGGCCACGACGCGATCTCGCTCCTCCAGCCGTATCAAACGCACACCTTGGGTGGCTCGACCGATTTCGCGCAGCGCCGACAGATCGGTCCGCAACATCATCCCCTCCGCCGTAATCAGCATGAGCTCATCGTCCTCGGAAACGGCTTCGATGGCTACGACCCTGCCGTTTCGTTCCGTCGTCTTGATGTTGATGACCCCTTTTCCGCCGCGTCGCGTCTTGCGGTATTCGTCAATGCTGGTGCGCTTGCCAAATCCCTTTTCACAGACGGTCAGCAGCGAGTCCCCAGGGTTGAGAGCGACCATCGAGACGACCATGTCGTCTCCCGACAAGGCCATGCCCCGTACACCTCGGGCACTTCGCCCCATCGCCCGCACATCACCTTCGTGGAACCTGATGGCCATCCCGTGACGAGACCCCAGGACGATCTCGTTGTCTCCGGTGGTTCGCTCGACGTTGATCAAGGCGTCGTCCGCCTCAAGGGTAATGGCGATGATGCCGCTGGGTCGCGGGCGGCTAAAGGCTGACATCGGCGTCTTCTTCACGATACCCTTCGCGGTGGCAAAGAAGACGAACGACTCCTCAAAGGCCCTGACGGGCAACACCGCCCGGTGCGACTCCGTGGGCTGCATCTGCAGCAGGTTGGCGATGGAACGCCCGCGCGACGTCCGCGCCATGATGGGAAGGTCGTAGACACGTGCCCAGTACACCCGGCCGCGGTCCGTAAAAAACAGCAAGAAATCATGCGTGGACACCACGAACAGATGCTCAAGGAAGTCGCCCTCCTTGGCTGCACCACCTCGCACGCCTTTACCACCACGCCCTTGCTTGCGGTAGGTGTCGACGTCGGTGCGCTTGATGTATCCCTCTCGTGAAATGGTGACGACGACCTGCTCGTCGGGGATCAGCTCTTCAAGCCGAAACTCGCCGACCGCCTCGACGATCTCCGTCCGCCGCTTGCTGGTGAACTTTTCCTTGATCTCGTGCAGGTCCTCGCGAATGATGTCGAGAACCAACCGTTCATCGCGGAGGATAGCCTCATAGCCTTCGATCTCTTCGACCAGCTTGCTGTAATCACCAGCGAGCTTTTCGATCTCCAGCCCGGTCAACCGCTGGAGCTGCATCGAGAGGATTGCACCTGCCTGGGTGGCGGTAAGGTGATAGTCCTCGGATGAGCAGCCATCGACAAACGCTTCCGGCAACAACCGCCGAAGGGCCACGTTCTTCGCCAACCGCATCGGACGAGCCATAAGTGCCTGTTTGGCCGCTTCCGGATTGGGCGAAGCCTTGATGATGTTGATCACCTCGTCAATATCGCCAACGGCGAGAATTAACCCCTCGAGGATGTGGGCACGTTGTTTGGCCCGCTTGAGCAAGAACGACGTGCGTCGCCGCACGACCTCCTTGCGATGGTCCACGTATAGACCGAGGATCTGCTTGAGGGTCAGCGTACGCGGCTGGCGGTCGACCAGGGCGATGTTCATGACGTGGTAATTGGACTGCAGCGGCGTGTACTGGAACAGTTGATTGATGATGACGTCTTCGTTCGCAGCACCTCTCAAATCGATCTCGATCCTTACGTCGTGCTTTCGATCGGAAGCGTCATTGATGGCAGCCACGTCTTTGATCAGCCCCGATTTTACGCACTCGGCAATCTTTTCGGTTACGGTGCTGCGCAAGACACCGTAGGGAATCTGGGATATGACGATGGTCCGCTTGGAACCCCGCCCTTCTTCAACGCTGCACTTTCCCCGCAGGGTGATGGTGCCCCGGCCGGTTGCGTAGGCATCGAGGATGCCGCGACGCCCGCAGATCTGGCCGCCGGTGGGAAAGTCGGGCCCCGGCAACGCTGTCATTAGGTCGGAGAGGGAGACATCCGGATTGTGGAGGTACGTCAGCAGTGCGTCACACACCTCGCGCACGTTGTGCGGCGGCAGGTTGGTGGCCATCCCGACCGCGATCCCCGTTGTTCCGTTGACCAGGAGGTTCGGGAACTTCCCTGGGAGCACCACGGGTTCGTGCCGTGAGTTGTCGTAGTTGGGCATGAAGTCAACGGTGTCATACTCGATGTCGTCGAGCAGCACCGTGGCTGCGTAAGCCATCCGAGCCTCGGTATAACGCATGGCAGCGGGGGGGTCGCCGTCAATCGATCCGAAGTTGCCCTGTCCGTCGATGAGGGGTTGGCGCATGGCCCAGCCCTGGGCCATGCGAACCAGAGTTGGATAAATCACCGCATCCCCGTGGGGATGGTAATTGCCGCTCGTATCGCCGCTGATCTTCGAGCATTTTTTGGTTTGGGCCCGCGGACCGAGGTTTAGGTCATTCATCGCCACGAGAATTCGCCGCTGGGAGGGCTTGAGTCCGTCGCGCACATCTGGCAGCGCACGTGACATGATCACGCTCATCGAATAGGTCAGGTAGGAGTCCTGCATCTCGTTAATGAGGGGGTGATCGACGATGTTCTCGGTGGGGCCCGTGGCTACATCCGTCATAAAGCGTCCTCGCTTCGTTTCAGTGGGATCGCTCAACAAGGAATGCGGAATCGTGGATCGTCAATGGTGAATTCTGAATTCCGCCTTCCTCAGTCAGCATTCCACAATCATTCTCGCGGTCCCATTGTAGCCTGCCCTGCCCGCTCGGCAATGAATGACATCCTCGGACCGCACCATGGTCGGTGGGCGTCAACGGATTTCGATCAAGGCGGGCGGTTTTGGTGGGGTCTAGCGTGTTGCGACCCCAGGTTATCCAGTTGGACATCGGGACCGATACAACAGTAGAATGCGACGCCTTCGCTGGATGCAGAGTCCGCACAGCCTAGCCAGGGCGAGGAAGCGATGGCCAAACGCAGTACGTGTGACCTGCCAAGGTGAACCCGAGTGGCACAACTGCAAGGATCAACCGATTCGCTGCCCATCGCGGCGGTCGCGCAGCGGTGGCTACCGGTTCCGGCACTGAGTGGAGGGTAGCACCTGGAGATCCTATCCGTGGCTCAACGCCGATCGCCACCTGAGATCAACGAAATTGGACAACAGCGGCAGCTCGATGCGCTCTGTCATCGCTGTCGGGAAGAAGGGCGGTTCGCTTTCGACACCGAGTTCGTCATGGAAGACCGCTTCGAGACGGAACTCTGCCTGTTGCAGATTGCGACCAGCGACTCCGTCAGCATCATTGACCCCTACCTGGGGCTGGATCTACGACCAATCTGGGGCCTGGTAAGCGACGCGAGCGTGGAGACCGTCGTGCATGCCGGGCAAGAGGACCTCGCCCTTTGTGTGCAACATACAGGCGAAGCGCCACGACGAATCTGTGATGTGCAGATCGCCGCCGGGTTCGCAGACCAGAGCTACCCGCTCAGCCTTCAGAAGCTGGTCCAGACCACCCTCCACGTTCGGCTTCACAAGTCTCGAACCCTGACCGACTGGCGCAAGCGGCCGCTTAGCGAGGAGCAGATCCGCTACGCCGCGGAAGACGTTGCCTATCTCCTGCCGGTAGCTGAGAAGCTTCATCAAGAGTTGGTTCGACGGAATCGCCTCGAATGGGCCAGGGAGGAGTATGTGCGGTTTGAGGACGTGTCCGTATACCGGCGGGCGGATGAGGAGAAGCTGCTTCGTCTCAAGGGTTCTGGCGCGCTGAAGGGGCGACAGCTCGCCATAGTCCGCGAACTGCTTGAATGGCGGGAGGCACTCGCAAAGCGTTTCAATCGCCCGGTTCGGGCGGTCCTCAAGGACCACCTCCTCGTCGAGATTGCCCGCCTGGAGCTCCATTCCTTCCGCGCCGTGCGTGATCTGCGTGGATTGAATCTAGGCGACAAACATGTTCAGTCGCTCTGTCGCGCGGTTGGGAAAGCCATGCGGATGCCCCGACAGGAGTGGCCTACCCTTACGCCGCGAGAGAGCGAGTCAGCCAAGGATGCACCGGTGATTGCCTTGGTGACTGCGGTCATCCGAAGCTACTGCCTGCAGCATGGTGTGGCCTACGGCCTGGTGGCATCGAAGCGATCCATCCTCGAACTCGTGAATCACTTCGCGAAGGATCGCCCGCCCAAGCGTGAGGACGCCGAACTGCTACATGGCTGGAGAGGTCAGGCGATCGGGGCCATCCTCGAGGATGTCCTCTCTGGACGACGACTGATACAGGTTCATGCCCGCAACCGCGAACGGCTTGTACGCGTTCTGAACGGCGAACGCTGAACGATGTCAGGCGGGAACTCGGTACCTGCCCAAAATGAGCCTGTCGGGGGCAGACGGTTTGGTTCGAAACTGGATCAACGGGGCTGGGTGGCCGCCGCCTCCCGCTCTCCCGGCAGCGGTTCCCGGTAGGTCACGACGCGCTCCGCTCGCAGGGTCCCCTGAGCGTCGTAGACTTCCCAAGACGATTCCGAGCGATAGAAATCGATTCGCTGCAAGGCAGGGGGGAGCTTATTGACGATGCCCACGACTCGCTGAGCGAACTCCATGACCTCGCGAGCCTCGGGGTCCTCTGTCACGACTTTGACGGCAATGCCCATCCCCAGCATACCCACGAGCGCTGACGCGGACGCCAACTCCTCCCCCAAGTGCGTCGTATCCTTAAACGAAGCTGCGAGGACCGGTCCCTTAGGCATAAGCCCCTCTCGCCTGAATCGCTGGTTTTCGAGGATGGACGGCGCCTTTCCAGACGCCACGTCGAGGCATTTATTGATGGCCATGGCCGACGACCCGACCATTAGCCAATCCCCCTCGACACCGATTACCGGCCGGGCAAAGGCGAGCAGCACAGGATGTGTGACTTCCCGAAAGCCTTCCGCCCTTACCGGAGCCGGAGAAATCATGAGCATCTGCCCCGTACCTTGAACAAAGGTGGAAACGAACTGAAGTGCGGCGTCGACCTTCTGAGATGCCAAACCGCTGTCCTTCACGCGGAACATCCAGACCCAATCTTTGCCGCCCGTTGACATGGTGCGTGTCGGGGGAAGGGTGACCGTGATCATTTCGCCACCCCACCAACTGAACAGGTCACGTTGAGGATCGAAGCCGAGCCGGGCCAGGGTCTTGTTCCATTGAGCAATCAGCTCGGGTCCGCCGGGTAGCTCCTTTTCGACAAAATCGGTAATAAACGTGTACAGCCCCTCGATATTCAGAAGCCCGTCGACCCTAAAGCCAATCGCATCAACGGGCACGAACTCGTCGAAGCGTTCAAACGGCTTCCGGTCGAGGAAGCAGCATGCCAGAGCGCACGTACGCTTGTCTTCCTGAAGGCGGGCAACCGTGTGAGTCAGCTCCCGGCGCCGCTGCGTCTCACTCGTGATGATCAGGCTATCCAGGATGTCAATAAGCCCAATGAACTTGGCAATCGCTTGAGCTTTACCCACAGTGCCTTGCTTGCCCGATTCTACTTTTCCGAGACCGGTCCCGACGAGAAGATTGATGTTCCTCAACAGTCGTTTGAAATCAAAGAAGGCAAGGCGATCCTCGGGCATCTGGACGCCGGACAAGGCTGCCTTGAAACGCGGCATGTCGACGATCGCCCTTTTCTTGGGTTTGCCCACCATCAAGCTGAGAATCTGTTCGACCGCCTCTTCTCGTGTCGTGATTCCGACAACATCGCCCTTCTGAAACAGCTCGATACTCTTGATTGGTCCGCTGCCCAGTCCTCCCAAGCACATACCCCAGACGGTCGCTCCGTGACGCTCGTAACCGTCAACACTGAATTTGCCTTCTGCGCCCAACCTGGCATTGAGCGAGGCAGCGAGCTCTTTGAGGATCGCAGCCAACGCCTTGGCATTGGCCTTGGCACTGTCACGCGACGTGCGGGTCAAGAAGATGTAATCCAGATGGATAGGCTGCGTACCGACTCGCTCCGCAAACGCGACCTCGGTGCCGAAAAGCTCGTCCCATCGCACGTCTTGCAACAGCGCTTTCCATTTCGCAACGTCGGTTTCGCCGACAAGGGACATAGCCAGGCCCAGTACATCTTGGTCGACGCCACTGGCCTCGAGCTTGGCGAAGACCTCGTCCCACTCGGCCTCGAGCCAGTCGCGCTCCGGGTTGTGGACGAAGTGGGTGTACATCCACACGTCGCCGGGGATGTAGTTGCCCAACGTGAACTGATGGGGGAGTTGTCCAGCCCATGCCAGGGAAGACAGCAGTCCGCAAACCAGCAGTGCGTGCAGAATCGGGCGTCCAGAAAGGACAGGAAGCCACCCCGGTTCATTCGCGGGTTTCCGGTCGACGTTCCCCAGGACAAGCCTGACCAAGCGTGGTCGCAAATACATCATGTCGCGTTTCCGCTGCTCGCCGGCGCGGCGGCTCGCCCGATCCGCCGCGGCGGACTCGCCTCTCTTCTTGGGCCGCGCGCTCGGGCAGTCGAGTTACAACCGAAACGAGCTTTGCGCTACGACCACACTCTTAGCTTATTTGCCCCGTCGACGCAAAACCAGCATGGGTGTGTCGATACTTGTGGGATTCTGTAGGCTGCGACTGGGCTATCGGCAACCAACGTTTGGTATTGCACAGGTCGCTTGCGGTTTTGGCGCTACCCAGCTCATCGCCTATCATGCGCTTGAAACCATGGTGGTCCCATCGATCACCGGCGATCCTCGTGTGGAGCGTCTGAAGCAGCGTCTATCCAGTCCGGACAGGGTGGTCCACGCTTCAGGCCTGTGGGGACCGTCTGCGCCCATGCTCGTTGCTGTTGCGGCTCAAGCATGTTCCCGGACCTTCGTGTACATCACCGCCCACCTTGAACAAGCGGACGGGGCACGCGATGACCTGGAGCTCTTCCTGGAAGGCCCGTGCGAACTGTTGCCCGCCTGGGAGGCACTGCCCGGGGAAGGCGCGGGCAGCGGTGAGATCGAGGCGGAACGCCTTCGTGTCTGCTCGCAGCTTCTGGATTCGGCAAAGCGTGCAGAACATGACGAGTCAGGTTCGCCCTCCACCGTCATTGTCACGCCGATCCAAGCCCTCATGCAGCCGGTGCCCAAAGCTGACGTGCTGCTAGGCAACACCCTCCGCCTCGCGGTGGGAGTGAAGACCGGTGCCGCCGCGATGAGCTCGCCGGACGGCTTGCTCCGTTGGGCGGTGGATCGAGGATTCGAGCGCCTCAATCTTGTGGAGTCACCGGGCGACGTGGCCAAGCGTGGAGACATCATCGATATCTTCGCGCCCGGCGAAGCGCACCCCTATCGTATCCAGTTCCTTGACGACGGAATCGAGTCGATCCGCCGGTTTGACGCGGGCAGCCAGCGCTCGATCGACGCCCTCAGCGCCATCTCGATCACCGCCCTAGCGAACCGACCACAGGGCGTCGACGAAGCGACGACGGACCTGACGGCGTATTTGCCACCAGGGACGCTGATCGCTCTCGACAGTCCCAGCGAGGTCCAGACAATGGGAGAGACTTTGCTCGCTCGCCTGGGCGGATCAGATCGTCTGTTCGAGGTCAGCGACGTCCTCGGCCGCCTCGCTCACTTTCAGCAGCTTCACCTGTCCTCGTTTGCACCAGCGGTTGCCGGTGACGAGGTCGTTTTCGATTTCGGCGTCACGTCCGTGTCACGTTTCGAAGGAACAGCCGGTGACGCCGTCGCCGAACTCGGCCGCATCGCCCGTGACCACGATATATACGTGGTCTGCGACACCGCCGGCGAACAACAGAGACTGGAGGAGATGATCGCCGAGCAAGCCCCCGAGACAGCGGAGTCCATCCACATCCATATCGGGGTGCTGCATCGTGGTTTTGAATGGACGGCCACACGAACGCTGGTCATTCCCCATCATGAGATCTTTCATCGCCACCGCCAGCGGCGGCGTATCCGACGCCTTCACGCCGGTCGCCCATTAGAGTCTTGGCTTGATCTCAATCCTGGTGACGTCGTCGTGCACGTCGTCCACGGCATTGCCCTATACCGCGGGCTCAAGAAAATGCGCAAGGGCGAATCCGATCAGATCGAGGAGTTCCTGTGCTTGGAATTCGCGGATAAGGCCATTATCTACGTGCCCTGCTCGCAGATCGACCTGGTTCAGAAATACATCGGGGCTGGTGGACGTCGGCCGGAACTCTCCAAGATTGGTGGAAAGCGTTGGAGTAGAACAAAGCGACAAGTTGCTGACGCCGTCTCCGAGCTGGCTGAGTCGTTGCTGCGCATCCAGGCGATGCGCGAGCAAGCCACCGGGACCGCCTATCCACCCGACACCGAATGGCAACGAGAGTTTGAGGCTGCTTTCCCCTACGAGGAAACCGAAGATCAGCTGCTCGTGGCAAAAGAGATCCGTGACGATCTTCAACGTCCCCGCCCCATGGATCGCCTGGTGTGCGGCGACGTTGGCTACGGCAAGACGGAATTGGCCATCCGGGCGGCCTTCAAGGTCATCGAGTATGGCCGACAAGCGGCCGTCCTTGTCCCCACGACCGTCCTGGCCGAACAACATTACACTACGTTCCAAGAACGAATGGCTGAGTATCCTTTTGCAATCGGCTGTCTTTCACGTTTCCGCAGCCAATCCGAGCAAAAGAGAATGGTGGAAGGCCTCAAGAAGGGGCAGCTCGATGTCGTCATCGGCACACATCGTTTGCTCAGCCAGGACGTGGCTTTCAAGGACCTCGCCCTGGTGATCATCGATGAGGAACAACGTTTCGGCGTTGAGCACAAGGAACGGCTCAAAGCCATGCGCGAAACGGTCGACATCTTAACGCTGACCGCGACGCCGATCCCACGAACGCTGCACATGTCTCTGATGGGCATTCGCGATATCAGCTCACTCCAGACCCCGCCGGTCGACCGCCGGGCGATCGCCACCCAGGTTGGCCCATTCAACGATGACTTGATCCGCAACGCCATCCTAAGAGAAATGAACCGGGACGGGCAGGTCTACTTCGTGCACAACTACGTGCGGAGCATCGCGGCGATGGCCGACCGACTCCGCCGAATCGTGCCCGAAGCCCAGATCGTTTACGGTCACGGCCAAATGAAGGACAGCGAGCTCGAAGGGGTCATGCACCGATTCGTCGAGCGAAAGGCTGACGTTCTGGTGTGCACCACGATCATCGAGAGTGGAATCGACATTCCCAGCGTCAACACCATCTTCATCAACCGAGCCGATCGCTATGGCCTTGCCGACCTCCACCAGCTTCGCGGCCGGGTTGGACGGTCCAGCCACCGTGCGTACTGCTACTTGCTGCTGTCGCCAGACCGCCCGCCAACGAGCAAAGCCGCCAAACGCCTCAAGACAATCGAGGAGTTCAGCGAGCTGGGTGCGGGGTTCCGCATCGCCATGCGTGATCTCGAGATCCGCGGCGCGGGGAACCTGCTCGGACGCGAGCAAAGCGGTCACATCGCTGCGGTCGGCTACGAAATGTACTGCCGACTTCTCGAGCAAACGGTCCGCCGTTTGAAGGACGAACCCGATCCGACGCCGCCGCCGGTTCAGTTGGATCTTAACGTCGTCGCTCACATCCCGCGCAGCTACATCGCCGCGGAGCGTGCCCGAATCGAGATCTATCGGCGGATCGCTGCCTGCCAGACCGAGGCAGACCTCGTACAACTTGAGGGCGATCTGGTGGACACGTTCGGCCCGATTCCCGACGAGGTCAAGCGGTTGCTCGACGTGGCGGAGATTCGCGTTGGAGCGCGTCGCTTCGGGATCTTGTCGATCAGCCTGCAGCCACCGGACACCATCTTTACGATCAAGCATCTTCCGACTGCCGACGCTCTGTTCGCCGATGCCCCTGGAACTGTGAGGATGCCCGACCCGAAGACCATTCATTTGCGGCTGCCACCCAACTACCTCGAGCCCCAAACCCTCTTGGCGGTCTTGCGTCACATGCTCGCAAAGACTAAACCACGCGTGGAGGCCAAAGTATGAGACGATCGACATTCTTCCACCTGTCTACCGCGGCAGTGATCGGTGCGATCATCTGGTCGTGTCCCGGCTGCTTCGTTCCCGTCGGGTCCCCTGGTGCTCACGCTGCGGCGACGGAATCGAGTCGACTGAGCAAAGACCGAGCCACGGAGCCCTCGCACAACCTCGATTCACAGACATCGGACTCGGCTGTGGCAACGTTGCGGGTCAACAACGAGACCGTGAAGGCGTCCGAACTGTGGCGGAACCTGCATGATGAGCTGGCAGATAGGGCCCAAACGCTGCCCCCCGAGCAGTATCAACAATATCTCCTGCAGCGAGCTGCCCAGCTCATCACCGATAAGATCGCGGAGATGCTGCTCTATCAGCGGGCGTCATTGCGGGTCACCGACGACATGAATGACCGGATCGACAAGTATGTCGACGCCGAGCTTCGGAAGATCGTCGCGACTCAGTACGACGGCGTCGAGCGCCGCTACGTACGAGACCTCGAGTCGAAAGGGCAAACGCTCGACGAGGTCCGGGGGAAGCTTCGGCGGGAGATCATCATCGCCGGGTTCCTCGAACAAGAGGTCAAGCCCAAGATCGCAGAGCCCACGCGGGCTGAGCTTTTCGCGGTTTACGAAGAAACCGCCGACTCCTTCCACCGCCCGGCGAAAAGGCAGATGTCCCTCATCGACGTCCGCATCCTCGATCGCCTGCCACTGGGTGTTACCGAGCCGACGCGCGAGCAATGGCGCACGGCACGAGACGAAGCCTATTCACGAGTCCAGACCGCCCAGGCAGAGCTGCGAAGCGGCGTGCCCTTCACCGACGTCGCTCGGCGTCATTCCGACGGGTTGCACGCTGCGGATGGCGGCTCTTGGGGCTGGATTAGCGAAGGCAGCGTACGCGAGCGATTCGTCCCCGCCGTTGATGCACTATATCAGCTCGACGCCGGTCAGATCAGTGACATCATCGAGACAGAGGATGAGTTCTTTCTGGTCCGCTGCGACGAGCTCGACCCCGGGCTCAATCCCACGTTCGAGACTCTCCAACCAGAGCTTAAAGAACGCTATTCCCGCACCGCTTACAACCAGTTGATCACCGACCTGGTCACCGAGATGCGAGAAAAAGCCCGGATCGAACCGGCCGACCTGACCCAGTTCCACACCGCCGTGGTCAACGCTGCAGTGCGAATCAGCAGCGGCAAGTAACAGTGCGCCGTCAGACGACGCTCCCACTCCGAATTCCCGGCAATCTGTTCCTGTTGTCTAGACACGTGGGGAGGCGAACAACTACGCGCGGTCAAGGGGTAAAACAGACGCAAACCCGCGAGAGCAAGGGGGCAATCTCCCGTGCCTGCCGCGGGTACGCTTCCGCCTTCGGCGAGGAGGAATCCCGTGCTTTTCACGAAACTGAAACGAGTTGCGGCTGCATGTCCTGCGGCAGGTTGGCTGACTGGTGCGGTCTTCTCCGGCTGCACGACTTTGGTCCACCTTCCAACAGGCCAGATTGACGTATCCGAGGATGGCGTATTCATCGATTTCCCCGGTGCGCTCGTGACCGTGTCGCACGAGCAGATCGTGGTTGATCTGCTGGGCCTGGAGGTCCAGTTCGACAACGATTGAGCCGGGTGTCGGCGCCGCCGAGGTGGTGCACTTGCTGCCACAAGCAAGAGACCTTGATCGGGCTCTGCACGTGGTTACACTGCTGATTCTCCGAGAATGTCGGAAGCGTGCCACTGTTCTGCGAGTAACGCCCAAGGTGACGGCGCGACGAAGCGACGAAGGGCGGGACGCCATTCCTCAATTGTTAACCCTCAATCGTCACTCTGCAATCGTTAACGGAGGTTGCCCCATCGCTCAAGGTGCCCCGTTCCCTTTGAGGAGAACAGCAAGGGAGCCCATGCTGCGACTCGACCACCGCACCGGCGAGCCGTGACTCCACGTCTACGGGACCTCATTCGGCACCACGCACCTGCATTCGTGTCTCACCACCGAGATGCTCTGCGGACGCCGTAACTGCGTTCCGTTGCATCGGACCGTCGTATGCCTATACTCTAGATGATTAGGCTTGTACCGACGTGGCATAACGAGTCCGCGACACAGGTCCACCGCGTCGGACGCTTGAAACAGGGCAGTGATTCGTTGCCAAAGGGACGCGACCATTACGAGATCCTCGGCGTCAAGCAAAATGCCTCGCAAGACGAGATCAAGCGGGCGTACCGGAAGCTGGCCAAGCAGTATCACCCGGACCGCAACCCCGAGGATCCGTCAGCCGAGGAAAAATTCAAAGAGGTGCAGCGGGCTTACCAAGTCCTGAGCGACCCGAAGAAACGCTCAGACTACGATCAGTTTGGCGACGTCGGGGTCGGACAGTGGTCCACGACTCCACATGGCCAGCGAGTCTATCAGTGGGGCAACCAGTCGAGCGTCAATGTCGAGGACCTGGAGGATCTCTTTTCGGCGTTCGGCGTCAGCGGTGGGCACCGCCCAAGTGTCTTCGATCAGTTCTTCGGCGGGTTTCGTCGTGAACGACCGCCCAGGCCAACTCCACAACGAGGTACCGACGAGACACGCTCCATCAGCCTGACCTTTGACCAGGTTGTCCACGGTGCGGTCGTCACCGTCCACCTCAGCTCGCCGAAGGGCGGACGCTCGGAGACCCTCGACGTGCGCATACCGCCCGGTGTCCGCGAGGGACAGAGGATCCGCATCGCGGGCAAAGGGCACCCAGGCCGCAACGGTGGACCACCGGGTGATTTCTATCTGGAATGCTCCATCCAACCACATCCCTACTTGATCCGAGATGGTGTCGACATCTACGTGGACATACCGATCAGCCCGACTGAAGCCACGCTGGGAGCGAAGATTGACGTGCCATCGCTTGACGGATTTACGACAGTCACCCTGCCCGCCGGTACGCCGAGTGGTACGAAGCTCAGGCTGAAGGGTCGCGGTCTGAGAATTCAAGGCGGCCAAGGTTGTGGAGACCTATATGTCGGGATCACAATCGTTCCGCCGAAGGAATTGACAGACGAGGAACGACGCCTGTACACACAGCTCCGCGAGCAGGAAACGTCCGACCCGCGCTCGCGTTGCCCTTGGAACCAGCGCTCGACGAAATGAGCCCCTCAACACGCAGTTCGGAGCCGCGCCGTATAACAACCGCCACCATCCTGCTCATCCTCGGCCTGTTATTGCTTCTGTGGTCCTGGGGAAGCTGGGTCTATCGCGCGAACGTCGAGCGACAGGAAGCTACGGCCACACGTGCGTCTCCACCTGAACATGCGTCCGAGCCTACGGTCGTTCCGGATCGGGAATCGAAGCGCAGATTGGCCATCCGAGCCATGCCGCTGGTGCTGGTCGTGACGACGTTCCTCGTGTTCGTTGTACTGATCGGTATGTTCCTTATTCGACGGGCGGCACGGCGTTACTTTGCCATGTTGGGCCGGCGACGGGCGTCGCGAACCGTCACAGAGGACCTGTGGTCGCAACACCGGCTGCCCGATGACAATGAGCGGCACGGTCCGGACCACGAGCAAGAGTGATAGTACGTGGCGCGGGCGGGCGTGGACGATTGCCCGCTTGTTGGATGCGAAACGGTGGAACTGAGCGGTACAGCAGCATTGGTCACCGGCGGTGCGAAACGCGTGGGTCGTGCGATCGTGTTGGAGTTGGCCCAGGCCGGCTGCGACATTGCCATTCACTGCCGTCGTTCTCTGGCAGAGGCTGAGGAACTCGCTGAGCAGGTCCGCGGTTTAGGCCGCGGGGCCATAACGATCCCAGGTGACCTGACCGATTCGATGACCTGGTCGCGAGTCATCCGTCAGACCGTCGAATCCCTGGGACGGTTGGACATTCTGATCAACAACGCCTCTCTGTTCTTGACGGACACGCCGGATCGAATCGACACGTTTGATCTTGCACTGTGGGACCTGATGCTGCGGACCAACGTGGTGGCGCCTGCGGCCTTGTGTCACCACGCAGCGTCTCACCTACGTGCCAGCGGTCACGGTCGAGTCGTGAACTTATGTGATATTTCGTCTGAGCGCCCTTGGCCCCAGAACTTGGCTTATTGCGTTTCCAAAGCCGCCCTGAGCGCTCTGACGAAGGGCTTGGCCCGGGCATTGGCCCCGGATATCCTCGTCAACGGTGTCGCACCTGGGATTGCCGTTTTCCCAGACGAGTATTCCGCTGAGCGCCGGGAGGAACTAACGCGGCGGGTCCCGCTCGCTCGCGAAGGCACTCCGGGGGAGGTCGCTTCCGCGGTTCGTTTTTTGGTGGAATCGGGCGACTACATTACGGGTCAGGTGATCCCGATTGACGGCGGACGTCTGATCGTCTAAGTAACCCCCCTTCGCAAGTTGCTCCTAGCCAGGCAAAACACTGGAGGACCACACCGGCCAAGGTTGCCAGAGCCTCGGCGATTGCTGGGCTTTATGCCTGGCAGCTCACCGTGTTGCAGGCATGCGCCAAGCCACTACAATTCGGTGGTTGCAGTTGTCGGCTCGCTTGAGGGCCGTGCCGGGAGGCCCCAGCGCAGTACCGTACGCTTGTCGCGGCGGGGCGATGATTCGCCTCAATTAACGGATGGGCTTGGCAGTAGTCGTTCTGGCAGCCGGGTGGCGGAATGGCGTGTTCGCCGCGATTGGTCCACACGGCCTCCCAGGCCTGGTTCGAGGTGAGCCCCGCGTGCACGCACGACGCGGTCAACCACCCCGTCCAGACCTGGAGCGACTGAGGGATTGATGAACACAAGTATGGCAATGCACCTATTGGCTGCGAGCGCTGGTGAAGGGCCCTATGTCAACGTGCTCAAGGCCGCGGTGATCGTCGGCCTGCTGCTGGCGTGGGGTTCCGCCGCCCAATGGATCGACCGCGACACCGACGTTGTGAAGACCCGGCGCGAACATTGGAACATGATCGTCCTTTCCGGCGCGTTTGTGGCGACGTTCGTGTTATTCACGGTGCCATTGTGGCGTGGTGTTCTTTTCTTTGTTGGTCTGGCTTTTTGGCTGTTGCTTGCCGGCGGGTCGATGGCGGCCTACATCGTTCATCGCAACGGTCGTGTCGTCCCCAGTGCCAAGGTTCTCACCATCGGTCATGTAAAGCGAGTCGTCGGCAAGGGAGCCCAGAAGAAGAAGATCGAGGACAAAGGGCTCCGCGTCCATCTGAGCGACCACACCGGCGTATCGGTGGGCCTACCCAGCGATTATGACGAAGCGCTCGCGTACCAGGCCGTTCAGGATTTTCTGTTCGATCTAATGTGGCGACGGGCATCCGATGCGGACGTGCTTGCGGGCAAGGAGAAGTATCGGCTTGTCTATCGCATCGACGGCGTGGCGACGGAGCGGCCGGAAGGAATCCCTCCGGAAGATGGCGAGCGGATCTTCAGATACCTCAAGAAGCTTGCCGGTCTAAACGTTGAGGAAATCCGAAGACCCCAGACCGGGCACATCAAGGTAGCTGCGCTGGGCCAGGAACGTGAGGCAGGCGATACGGAGGTGCACACCTCCGGTACAACCGCGGGTGAACGGCTCAGGTTGCGGATTCAGCAGGGTCCGAAGATCCTTCGCTTGCACGAAATCGGCCTCGCACCAGCGCGACTCAAGAACGTCAAGCAGCTCCTGGCCAAGCCGGCGGGAATGGTGGTTTTTAGTTGCCCGCCCCAGCATGGTCTGACCACGACGCAGTATGCGGTGCTAAGAGGGCACGACGCCTACATGAACAGGATTCACACCCTGGAGCGCCGGATCCTGACCACAGTCGACAACATTACGCAAACAAAATATGAAGGCAGCGATGCGGACGTGAACTACGCCAGGGGCCTGCAGGCCATTCTCCGCCGCGAGCCTGACATTGTGATGGTCGGCGAATGCGAGGATCGCGAGACGGCCATGGTGGCCACGCGCGCCGCCGCTGGCGAGCGCAAGATCTATATGGGCATCCACGCCAAGGATTGCTTCGAGGCCACCAGCAAGTACCTCACGTTCTTGAATGACAATCGTCTGGCGGCAACCGCCCTCCTCGGCGTATTGAATCAGCGGTTGATTCGTATTCTGTGTGAAGATTGTCGTGAAGCCTTCGAGCCGGATCCCGCCACGCTCAAGAAGCTCAATCTGCCCGCAGACAAGATTGACAAGTTCTACCGACCCCCGTCGGAGGTGAAAAAGGATCGTCGCGGACGTGAGATATCCTGCCAGCGCTGTCAGGGTACGGGATATGTGGGTCGGACCGGTATTTTCGAGCTACTCGTTGTCGACGCCGCCATCCGGAGACTGATCGTCGAGGGCGCCCCCATGAACCGAATCAAAGCCCAGTCCCGAAAGAGCAAAATGTATTACCTTCAAGAAGAAGGTCTGCTCAAGGTCATCGACGGGACCACAAGCATGAACGAGATCCTGCGATGTTTGAGAGCCAACGAGAAATAGAGAAATGGAGCGATAGGCCATGTGGTTCTCACTGCTGCTTTTAGCCCTGACGGTCGGCATCCTGCTCCGACAGTCGCAACAGGGTCTGTTCAGCGCCTTCCTCATGGCTGTGCTGACGGTCTGCTGCGCGGCGACCGCCGTTGGTTCCTATGAATGGGTCACCAATCACTGGGTCTTGGTTGTCTACCCGGAGAAATGGAATCACAGCTACTGCCTGCCGGTCACATTTGCTGCCCTGTTCGGTGTTCCACTGATCGTGTTGCGCTTGATCTTTGATCGCTTAATTCGTCGAGCCTGTCTGTTGCCCGGCCTGGTCGATCGCATCGGAGCTGGTGTATGTGGATTCGTCACCGCCATGGTCACCGCCGGAATCGTGGCACTTTGTGTTCAGATGCTACCCTTCCAAAACGGTTCCATCATCGGGTATTCACGTGTAGGGGTGGTGGACTCGGCTCCAGGCGGTTCGGCGCCGAGTTGGCCGGACTATAACACGGACGAAAAGGAGATCATTCACCGGCCCGACCGATTCGCCGCGTTCGTCGCCATGCTGGTCCTTGAGGGCATCTTCGGCCGCAGCGAGAGCTTCGTTCAGGCCAACCCCGACCTCGTGCAGACAATCGGTTGGGTTGGTGCTGTTCACCGCGAGGTCTCACGTTATGCCCCCCCCGGCTCGATCTCCATTGTGCGCACAGAACCGCTGGATTTGGTCTACAAATACACGCCAGGTGATACCAGGGCGGGCAGAGCACCGGAGTACGAACGTGAGTCTGCCAAGGTAGGCGAGTTCCGCATGATTCGCGTCAAGCTGCAAAACAAGGCCCGCGACGAGCGAAGGTCTCACATCTTCACGCTGCGGCAGTTCCGCCTCGTCGGTGAGGCACCAGGAGGCCAAACCGGACTTGAGCAGTATTATCCGATCGCCATCCAACAGGAGGACGCGACCGATCCCGTAAATCGGTATATCCGGTACAAGGTGGCGGGCGGCCAAGTTATACCACTGATTGACCAGCGAATGTCGCCGCGAGATGGCAATAACGACGAGGTGGAAATCGTTTTTGACCTGCCGCGGCGATTCAAACCCTCATTCCTCGAATATAAACGTGAAGCCCGGGCGAAGGTCTCGTTTGATCAATCACGCGCAGCTAGCGCGCCACCAGCACCGCCTCAACCGTCCGAAGGTACGGCTGTGGCAACGGGACCGAGCACCACACCGCCGACCACAGAGCCGGCAGCACGAGCACCGGCAGACTCAGGAGAGGGAACCTCGCGGAGACGCCCGCGCGAACCGCGCCCGGATCGTGGCGGGACTGTTCGAGGAGTCGCAGCCACAGGGGCAGATTCTCACTTCGGCGATCAGCTCCCTATGACGATGCGGGCCTATCAGGCTTTGAAAAACCCGGAGATCAGGGGTGAGGTCATCTCCCGCGGTCACCTTGTTGGGGAAGTCGCTCAACAGGCGAACGGCACCGACCCACCGGTGAGCCGGTTCATGGTGCCCGAGGATCAGCGTTTGCTGCATCTGAGGGCGACGCGTCTAACCGCGTCGAGTATATATGGACGGGCACTTAATCGCGCGGTGACAACCGTACAGAACTATTACGTTGAAGATACGAACGGGGCCCGCTATACCGTCGTCGGGAAATACGCGATCGCCACCGTCCGCGGACGCCAATACATTGAGGTGCAGTACTTCGCCGAGCACGCAGGAAGCATGGGGGGCCTCGGTGACTTTCGACGAATCAGAGAGGAAGCCTTGACTGACCAGGATCAGTTCGTCTTGCTCTTCCTTGTCGATCCGGGCGTACGAATCACTGCGTTCAGCACCGGCGGTTCAGCCACGCGCCGCGATGACCTGCTCATGGACAATCTAATTGCGCCTCCGTGATGTGGAGAGGCCCTGCATCTCCTTATCCCAAAGAGGGTGGACGGAAAAACGAGACTTTAGTCTGCGCTAGCGAAGCAACCGGCCTGGCGATTCCGGGGCGCCGGTCTTGGCTGACAAATAGGCAGACTCGATTGTAGCCAGGCTCGCGAGATGCTGCTCACCGGTCGATTCGAACGGCGTATCGCTCGACATCCATGAAGCACCGAAGGCCCGAATGGCGGATCCGGCTCGATGGTCAGACTCGACGGCATGGCGCTGTGGGCGAGCCCCGTCATTGGAGGCCGTCACGACACCACCCTCTCCAACATGAAGGCAGCCACGTGTGCCCACGAGCGTCACCTCCCACGACAAATCCGTCGCTTGACGGCGCGCGGTGATGCACCCGACTTGCCCCTCCCCAAAGCTCAACGCTAAAACTGCGACGTCCTCCGTGTCATATTTTCCACGTGATCCAGATGACGGGTGTGTTGTGCATTGAGCATAGACAGCTTGTGGAAGGCCCAGCAAGCGCACAAGCATGTCCACCACCTCGTATGCCCCGTTGAGCAGAACCCCACCACCCGCACGATCCGAATCAGCCCGCCATCCCGTTGGTGTATCCGTTGTTCGTACCGTCGCGGTGGCTGCATAGACGCGACCCACCCACTCGTCAAGATGATGCATGGCCGATAAAGAAGCGTCAAAGAACCAAGGACGGGACACTACCAGTGGGCATCCGTGTCTACTGAACTGTTGAACCAGACGTCGCACTTCACTTACGTTGCGGCCGGCGGGAGCCTTGTGAAACACGCCCAAACCCCGCTCCGCCGCCATCTCCACGAAGCCGGTTGATTCAAAAGGCTCCAAGGCAACGAATAGCGCATCCAGCCCTGACTGAGCACATTCCACGATCAGCGAGCGGTAGTCCTCAAAACCTCGTACGTGAAACTGTTCGGCGCAAGACCGCACCCGCTCCGAACCGCTATCGGCCACGGCCAAGAGCTCGAAACACGCCTCGGAGCGGATGGCGGTCAGGTATTCCGCGCCCACACCCGCCAACCCGAGCAATGCGACCCTCACACGATCCACCATCTCCTCCGTCGCCAGTCCACGTCAACCTTCTGATAGGGGTGTGCACAGGCATACACGCGAGAACATCGTCGAACGTCTGTGAGAAGCTTTGATTTCGTGCCACGCCCCCAAGGAAGTGGAGGTCGGCCCCTATGGGGACCGCTCCGTAACAGTCGCAGCGCGGAATGCGAAAATTTCTTCTCCCACATGCTCTTAGACAAAGACCCGTTGGTTATACACAATCCACTCGACGAGTAGTACGGCGAGCATGACCAACAGCACATAGGGCCAAGCCGGTCTACTCACCTCCACACGTTCGGTTCTCGCCTCGATCGCGTCCGCCCCAAGTGCTAGTTCGTGTGTCGGCTCCACATCGCTCTCCACAGGATCAAACAGGTTCACGGCGAAGACGTCGTGACCGTCGATGCCCGGCTCCATCCGATAAGTGCCGACCTGCCGTGTGCGGGCATAGTAGACAGTCTGATACCCGGTAGCGGGCACTTCATCAACTGTCCCATCGGGACGGTGCACTTTTACATTCTGCACTCGCTCCGGCAGTGGGAGCGTGACCGGCTCTCCTGGTGAAACACTCGTCTTGCCGGTGGTAGTCAAGTTGGAAGCTAGAAAGTCGAGCGCATTCTGCATAAAGACTACAAAGTCTGCGCTGGTTACCCAATGGGCGTTCATACGCTTGTCTGTTCCCTCGTCGAGAATCAGATTGAACGCGCTGATCAGGAACTGGCTTGCACGGCGGGTCATATACGCCATGACCGGTGTTGTCTCCCCATCGATGAGCGACACGGCTTCGGGTGGAAGCTGCAGCTCAAGCCACTCGTATACGTACAGCGTGTCGACGGCCACATGCCTTAAAACAGGGTGCGTATCATCCCAGTTGAAAATGACCTGATCGTCGATCAGGCCTCCCACATTCACACCGTCAATTTTCGGCACTGCTCCCCAGAAAAAGTAGTTGCCCTGTGGCAGACGATCAGTGGAGTGACCGTCCATGATGACTACGTCGAATAGACTGCGCTCACCGTCGGATATCTCCGCTTCGTCGACAGTCTCGTACTTCTCACCCGTCATTTGCACCAACTCAAGGGGCAGCGTCGCCAGCACGTTCTGTAGAAAGGGATTCCAGTCACTGACCAAGAGCACCCGCATGTGACGCGGCGGCTCGATGACCGTCCAGGCCCGGTTGTCGACGAGAAGGGCGTCGTCGAGTCGAAGTGTGACCTCGACGATTCCGCCGCCACCGAACTCGATCTCATCGAATGCGATGACGCGCACGCTTCCGGGGGCGCGCCGGCTACGGCGTCCACCATCTTTTCCATCCTGTGCGGCCGCTTGCAGTTCCACGGTTTTAATGTCCACGCTCTCTCCACCCACGTACAGAACAGCATCAAAGCTGACGGGTTGAGAACCGAAGTTGCGCACGGTGGCGGCTACTTCGAGGACTTGCGGGTTCTGGTAGTTGCGCCGTGCGCCCATCGCGATGATCCCCACATTGTCGCCACGGGCGCCGACAGGTATCAGGCGGATCTTCTCAAGCTCGAGCCGTTGCAGAGTGACCTTATCCGCATCCTCGATCCGACCATCGGTGAATACGAATACAGTGGCGGTGGGAGCTGGTGACTGGGGTGCAATCTCACTTCCCGCCTCCTCTGTACCGATGATGATGTTCTGAGTGTACGCCTCTGCCAGCCTGATCGCCTCGCCAAGAGCCGATCGACTTTGAGCCTGCTCGATCGAGTCCATTTTGCGCTTCAAGGCTCGTTTGTCTGCGTCAAAGGAGGAGACTACGGTGGCACGGTCAGAGAATGCAATGATCATCGCCCGGGCGTCGTTGCCCATCTTGTCCACGTGCAGTTTGGCCTGCTCTTTTGCCCGATCCAGGCGTGACACACCGTCCGCCTCGACAACGCCCATCGAGGCCGACTGATCAATGAGGAACACCAACGTTCCCTCATAAGCCTCGACTGCCCGAAACATAGGTTGACCAAGGGCAATCGCCGCAGCAATCAAGACGAGCAACTGGAGAAACAACAATAGACTGCTCCGCAGCCTCTGAAAAGGAGAGTTGACCTGCAAATCCTCCACCGCCCGGCGCCACAGGAGCGTGGAGGGCACCATGCGCACCGTTCGTTTCAGCTTCAGAAAATAGAGAACGACCAGAGGTGGAACGGTCAGCCCTGCAGCGATCGCGATGGCACCGGGGCTCAGGAAGCTCATCGGTCGTTCCTTCCACCAGCAACACGCGTTTGCGGCTTGCCATGGTCCACCGTCGCACCCATCATTTCAGCAACCCTCGCTGTCTAAAGTACGTAAGAACGATCTGGTCGAACGGCGTCTCAGTGCTTGTGAACAGATAACTGATGCCACGTCGGGTGCAATAGTCTTTCAAGTGCTCACAGTATCCGCGCAAATTTGCCTTGTATCGATTGATGAGGGCACGGCTTAGGGTGACCTCAGCCACATCGTCATCCTCCACATCCGTTAGTCGGAGGTCACCGACAAGGATAGGATCGATCTCTTCGGGACTGAGAACCTGAACCGCATACAGATCATAGTGCCGGCCGAGCAAGTATCGCAGTCCCTCCTCATATCCTGCTTTTTCGAAAAAGTCGCTGAGGATCAGGACGATACCGGGTTGGGGGTGGCGAATTGCGAACTGCTTGCCAGCAACGGGGAGATTGTTTGGTCCTTCGCACTCCAGCGAACTCAAAAACTCTACAACCTTAGACATGAACCGCCGCCCACGAAGTCCGGGCAGAACGGATTGCAGACCATTCGCGTAGGCATAGAGGCTCACACGATCGAAGTTGATCAGCCCGATGTAGGCGACGGCGGCCGCGAGGCGCCGAACATACAGCCACTTATTCGGGTGCCCCCAATCCATACTCTTCGACATGTCCAGCAGCACACTGACGTGCAGGTCCTCCTCTTGAAGGAAGAGCTTCAGGAACAACTGCCCTAGCCGAGCGTAAATATTCCAATCCAAGAACCGGAGATCGTCCCCAACGACGTAGCTGCGATAGTCCGCAAACTCCACCGAATCACCGCGCCGCTTTGTGATCCGCTCGCCCCGCATTTTGCCAGCGAAGATCTTCCGACTGACAAGGGCAAGCTGATCCAACCTGGCCAGGAACTGAGGATCGAGGAGCGCCTCCGTCTGTGCTCTATCCATCACCGCCACGTCACACCAACCCTCGCACTTGACTCGTTCTGCATTCCCTATCTCGTGGTCAACGGAGACTCTCAAATAAACAGCAACCGCGGAGCGCCTATTGCCAATGGCCAATGGTCCTTGCCTGGTTCAGGCGGCGGCCTCTGCCATCGTCGGCGTCTTGTCAAGCAGCTCCTTGAGCACCTTGTCGGGACTAACGCCCTCTGCTTCACCCTCGAAGTTGAGCAGCACCCGATGTCGCATCGCCGGCAGATATACCTTCTGGACGTCACTGAAACTCGCATTGAACCGGCCGTCGAGGAGAGCGTGCAGCTTCGCACCGAGTGTGAGTGTCTGTGCCGCCCGCGGACTGGCTCCCCATCGTACATACTTGTTGGTCGCCTGCAAGGCAAACGGCCCACCGGGATGGGACGCCATGGTTAGGCGCACGGCATAGTCTTGGACATGTGGAGCGAGGATGACTCGACGAACCAGATTCTGTGTGCCGATGATCTCCTGCCCGGTCATCACCTTCTTGATGTCGGGACGATAGTGCGTTGTGGTCCTGTCAACGATGGTCTTGAGCTCCTCCCGGTTGGAGTAGTCGACGACGATCTTGAACATGAATCGGTCCAGTTGGGCTTCGGGCAGCGGATAGGTCCCCTCCTGTTCGATGGGGTTTTGGGTACCCATGACAAAGAAGGGCTCCTGGAGCTTGTGGCGGGTGCGGCCAACGGTGACGGCATGCTCCTGCATGGCTTCGAGGAGGGCTGATTGTGTCTTTGGAGTGGCACGGTTGATTTCATCAGCCAGAATGATCTGGGCAAATAACGGACCTTTCTGAAACTGGAATTCACGTTTTCCGGAGGCCGGCTCCTCGGTGATGATCGTCGTTCCGATGATATCCGCCGGCATCAGGTCGGGCGTGAACTGAATCCGGGAGAAGTCAAGGTCCACCGCTTGGGAGAGCGTACGGATCAGGTACGTCTTGCCCAACCCCGGAACACCTTCAAGCAAGACGTGACCACCGACGAGCAGGGCCGTGAGCACGCCGTCAATGACATCCGCATGTCCGACGATGGCCTTGCCGATCTCTTGGCGAAGCTGCTGGAACTTTTGGCGAAACTCCTGCGTCGCCTTTTCGACTGCTGGATCAATCTTCGAAGCCATGAGTCACTCCTGTCCGTCTACAATGCGAAAGGATGCCGTTCATCGTGCCGTCTTGTGGCAGCATATATCGGGCGATGCCGAGCAGAGGGGCATTACGGTTGCCCTTGCCAGCGCGGCATCCACCATTTGCCTACTGTCCAGTCAACACCTTGTCACGGTTAGACACTCCAATATTCACTCGCTTCTATCCGTTATCATCGCTCCTACGCTTGGCCCGCTGCCTGGCTCGCAGGAGGCGCGAGGTCGGGGCTTCTTCCTCATCTTTCTTGCCGGTCTCTTCTGTGGGTTTGCCAGCGTCCTTCGGTCCGGGTGCGGCCGGTCTGGCACCGCCAAGGGCCTCCTGCAAGTCGCCTGTGGGTTTCGCTGCCTGGCGGTCGCCAACATCATATCGCCGCCTGGCCACGACCCGAGGAAGAGGGGCCGCCGCCTCTTCATCTCGCTCGCCGCCCCGACGGGCATCACCATCAAGCTTCCCACGCACTTTGTCGCGGGCACTCTTAAGCTGTTCAAGGGCCACCGCGCTGCGATCACCTGTGTGCCGCAATGCCGTCACCGTGTGAGTCATAAAGTCGAAGAGCGGACCGATGTATCGGAAGCGGATCGCCCAGCCAATCAGCTCCGCCAGAATGAAGGCACCCAAGACGCCCCACCAGGGGGCGAAACGAAGGTCTGCCCCGAAGAGCAAGACCACCAGCACAACAAGCTCAACAACAATGGACAGGGCAAGCCAACTGGCGAGTCGCCGCACGGCTACATCCAACAGAAACAGCGGTAGAAGCAGCCAAGCCAACACCCACTCCCACGCAGGGCGCTTGGCCTCCGTCGGCGGGAGGTCATGGCTGAAGACATCTGCTTTGTTGGCCGGGGCATCCAACCACCGCCCGCCAGTGATCTCCGCCACCTGTCGCAGGAGCGCCTCGTTGGGTATGAGGTCGCGGTATTCCGGCGAGAACGGAACCGAAAAACCCGTCCGAATCGTGCCAAGCTCTCGTCCCTCTGCACCGAACGCCTCAACGTTGGCCAAATACTGCCCCGCCCGGGTGATGTCGACCTCAGCTTCATAGTGTCCCGGCCCCGTTTGTCTGAACTCGACCGGGACGGCTTCGCGGTCGGGGTCGATCAGGTTCGCATGTAACTGAAGCAGGTTGAGATAGCTGGCGTCTTTGTCCAGCGCATCGATGACGATCCGTCCCATGTTCCCTTCGACCTTCGTATAGGTGTCGAAGCTCGCCGGGATATCCTGCCGCATGGTCCAGCGGACAATCTGAGCCCAGAGTTTGGCGAACTTGGGCCAGAGCATCCAGGCCTCGCCCCACACGGGCCAGTAGCCACTCGTGAAGGCCACGGTCTTGCCAAGCTCATATTGCCAGTGGGCGAGGACAGGATCCTCTCCATCATCCGTGGCCCGTATCATGGGAATGACGACGTTCGGGCTTTGCTTTGCTGATGTCATAACCATGCCACCCAGCGGTGGCAAAACCTCGTTGGGTGCGATCCCCGCCAGCAGATCGCTGTACGCGTCCATCAGTTGTGGTTGAAACGGTTCATCGACGATGAGTGGTCGCCGTACAACCTTGGATTCCTTTATGAAGATCTGTGGCAGTTGTCGCGGGTTGCGGGCTGCATAGTACTTTCCCCCCGTAGCATTGGCGATGCTGCGCATAATGGGTGTCATGACATGGGCACCCCAACCGATGCCAATCGTGCTGACCGTGATCTTGGCTTTGGCGTAGTCCTGAAGCAGCGAACCGGGCGGACCCGTTGCATCGCCATCGCTCAAGATGATCACGTGCTTCTGGGCGGCATCGCGTCCGCGCCCGCTTGTCAGCTCCCTATAAGCCATTCGCATCGTTGGACCGAAAGCGGGCATGTCGCCGACCTGCATCCGGTCGATCTTGGCTTTCACTGCGGCCTTATTCAGGTTCAAATCGAGTGGTACTTCCCAGTTCTCCCCACCCGGGGAGTAGCTATAGGCGAGCACGCCGATGTAGTCCTGAGAACTGATCGTGTCGACGCTCTTTTTCGCCATTTCCTTGGCCCAGTAGTTGCCTCGGGGGATCTCACAGCTATGCATGATGAGTACGAGAGCGCCGCGAGGAATGACTCGTTTGTGCTTGATCTCAAAGGAGACCGGCATGATCTGCTCGACGGGACCGCCAATCCATCCCCCCGCCCCAAAACCTTCGTCACCACCCGTCATGATAAGCCCGCTGCCCATGTCCTTGACGTACGTCGCGAAGTCCTTCTGTTGCTGATCCGTGAACGCTGCGGCGGGCACATTAGCGAGGATGATCGTGGAGTAGTTCATCATCTGCAGCAGGCCAAACTCGCCCAAGTCCGTTGCCCGTTTCATTTCCACAAGTACACGCTCGCTACGAAGGGCATCGAGGAGGACCTCATCGTGCTGCGGGTCCCCCGTGATCAGCAGTGCTCGACTCTGACCCGATACGAAGGAAAACGCGCTGGCTTTGTTGTTCAAGGCCGTCGAGTCCATCGACTCATCGTCGGGGTGGAAGACAGCTTCGAATGTCTGCGCTCCGCCGCTGTCGATGGGAAGCTTGACGAAGAACGTGTTGTCACCCGGTCTCAGTGTGACACGCGAGTTCTGCTCGGGCAGATTCACGAGCTGACCGTTATGGAAAATCGTAATCCGCCCCGTTACCCGCTTTTCGGTGTGCAGCACCATGCGGACGGGCACCTGCTCACCGGGTTCCGCATGGCTGGGGGCGATCATGCGATCGAAATAGACCTCGTTGCGATGCTCATAGCGGAGCGGAACGATATCGATCGGGATGCCGTCGGCCTTCGCCCGCCGTGCCTCGGTGAGCACATCTCCCATATTATCGTTCCCGTCGGACATCAGAACGATCCGCTTGGCTGTGTCGTGTGGGAACATCGCCATGGCCAATCGCAGAGCCGCCGCCACGTTCGTCCGGTCGGTATTCGGCATGAGCGGCAGTCGCCCCGGCTGGATGAAGTAACCACCGCACATCGGCAGCTGTTGGAGCGACGGATCGCGAGCGAAGTCAATCAACCCGACGCGGTCCTCGGGCCGGATATCGATGGCCGCCGCTCGGACAAACGCCTCCTGCCGATCCTGGAGGGGCTGAACGCTGTGCGAGCGGTCCATCAGGAACATCACGGTCAGATCATCGTTGCGCTGCACGCGCTGCACCCGCGCCAAGCAGAACGCGACCAACACGACGACCGTGCTGCGAACGAGAATGGCCAGCACCCGCCTTACCGGATCGAGCCCGGCCAGGCTTCGGATCGACGCGAGAACAAGGATAGGCACGAGTCCGCACAGCAATAGCCACGCGGGCTGCTCGAAGTCAAACGGCAAGCTAATCGCTACGACGCTCATGGACTGACAATTTGGATCCGGCTGTTGAGCGAATCCACGATGTAGACCTTGCCACCGGGCCCATAGCAGGCCCCCCAAGGGGCGAAAAGTTCACCCGGTGCGCGACCGGCCCGTCCCCATGTCCGCAGGCTTTGGCCATCCTTGGAGAACCACTGCAGCCGGTTGCCCTCATACTCGCAAACCATGATTGTATCGTCGGGTGACACACATATGTCGTAGGGATAGCGCATCTCACCCGGTTCACTTCCAAACTGGCCGAAGGTCGTTAACACCTCGCCGTCCAGGGACATGCGTACAATTCGATGGTTGCACGCATCCGCGATCCAGAGGGTCTGTTCATCGTCGATATCGATCCCTGCGGGGCGGGCAAGGCGGTGACCCTCGATCGGCTGCTCACCCAATGCCTTGACGAACTTCAGAGCAGGCGACCACTTTGTGATTCGGTCGTTGCCCTGATATTCACCGACGTAGACGAATCCCTCCGCGTCAATCGCGACATCCGTTGGCAGCAGGAATTCACCGTCTCCCGTACCCTCCTGCCCGAATGAGCCCAGAAGAGAGCCCCCGCGGTCAAATATCATCACCCGATGATAGTGCGTGTCCGCCACAAACAACCGCCCGTCGGGATGAACGCTCATGCCTACGGGCTTACCCTTGGCTGTTGCCGGCATCCGCCAACTCGTCTCGAACGCTCCGTCAGCCCCGAATCGTTGGATGCGTCCGCTCTTGTCAACGACAAAAACAGACCCACCAGGTTCGGCGGCGATCGCTCGCGGATAGCTGAACGCCCCGTCCGCCAGACCGACCTCGCCGAATATACCCACAACACCATTCGCCGTCATCGGAGGGGGATCGCAACCGCCGGCAAGCCCAACAACAGCAGCAGTCAGGGCTATGCACAAACCGAGCGAACCCTTCACGATTCTGCAATGAGCACGGGCTGGCGGCGGGACCTGTTCCGACATTGTCGGAAGCCCGCCGGCTAGCGCAGATTCACCACAGTTGCGAGGTTGCCCACGCTCATATGGGTCTCCACTCGAATCAACAAGGGCGTTCATGTCGGGCTTGACAGGGTTGGCTCGGCAATGCATTGAGGACGCCCTCTTGGCACTATCGTCATCACCCATTGCCGACACAGTATATACACATCGCGACCACATGGCTCGCCCACGCCCCGCAACGGCGTGCGGCCCGACACCCACGCTTCTAATTCCAGGGAGGGCGCACGGCAGCGGCGCAGCTCGACGATTTGGACGGTACCGGAGTGGGCGTTGCGGCGTCTCTGATAAAGTCGGCGACGGTCGCCATCGCTTGCACGAGGGCCGGGAAACGCGTGTGCACAGGCCCTGACCGGTCACGCGAGGCACGAAAGTCAATCTCCGCCGCCGTCAGACTGTTCGTCCCCGAGGTCGACCGGTCCCTCGCCTTCTCCTGGCCTGGAGACGGCGGCATCGTCCGTGCGGCGATCCGCACCCCGCATTGACCGCTGCACGTTGGAGAAATAGGCCTTCACCGCCTTGTGGTACTGCCGCGGGAGGCGATTGCGCTTGACTCGGTCGGTGGCATCGCGCTCGGCGGCCACGACCACTTCGACGAACTCGGACGACACCTCACCCTTGACCTGCTCGCCGTCAACAAGGAACTGTCCGATGCTCACTCCCTTTCCGGTATGGACCTTCGCATGTTCTGGCCTGAAGTCGACCCTGGTTTCCTCCTCGGGGGCAAGGCCGCCTCGACCTTGACCCAGCGGTCCCATCCCAGGTCCCTTATTGCCCTCGCACCGAGGGCACCCGCCTCCCTGTCACCCAGGACAGGGACGTTCGAGTTCGCGTCGCGTGCTGTCGAGATCAGCCATGGTTGATTCGAGCTGGTTCATCTCCTGTTCGAGCTGTTCGAGCTCGCTAAGCTGGTCCGACGCGGCTGAGAGGTCTGCCGCGGCATCGCCCATCTGGCCGGCGGCGGCGGCTTGAGCGCTTTGGGCCATTGCCCCTGCCAGGCTCTTCGCCGCGCTTCCCGCCCGCTGCTGTTGTTGAAGCTGGTTGGCGAGGTTCTGAATCTGCTGCTGGCTCATGCCCTTTTCTTCAAGCTGCTTCTTAAGCTGATCCAGGTCCTTTTTGGTCAGATTCTCAAGCAGGCGATCCACATCCTCCTTCTTGACACCAGCTTCGGCGAGCTTTTTCGCAAGCTTTTCGTCGACGGACAGCTTCTCGAGCTGCTTGGCGAGTTCATCGAGCTGTTTGGTGACCTTGGTGACCAGTTCCTTGTCCTCCTCCGCTTTGAGCGTCGCCAGTTGTTCACGAAGCTTGTTGAGTTCTTCCTTGGCGTTTTTGAAATCACCCTGATTTAGGGCCTTGGTGAGCTTTTGCGTTGGAGCGTCCGCCGATTTGGGAACCTTCAATTGACGCAGCCGTTTGCGCATCTCCTTGACTGCATCGTAGTCCGCGCTCTTGCGCTTCTGTTTGACGGCATCAGCCAGCCTATCGATCTTCTTGATCGCCTCGTAGCGGATGTCGGAAGCACGAAGCTGGCCGGCTGCGTCCTTGTCGAGATCCCCAATCTTGTCGGCCAACTCCTGCAAGACGGGAGCCTGCTCAGTCATCTTGCGGACCTCATCCATCTTCCGCTTGACCACAACCTTTGCCTGCTCTGCTTCCAAAGCCTGCTCGCGAGCCTCTGTTGTTTCTTCGCTTGCCAGTAGCCCCGGCGAGATGAGGAACATCAGGGCCGCTAGAACCATCGTCGCACCGGTATAGGCGAACGGAGCAGGAAAGCTCACGCGAATGTGCTGACGTGCCGACAACGACGCGCTGACCCGTTCGGCGTCAGCCACGACCGCCTGGGCAAAGGGATCCCCTGAGTGCCGGCAGTATTGGCCGCTGCTGAGCCGCTCCCGCAGCCCGGCTGCTTCGTCTAGTCTTGCCGCGGCGAACGCCGCGCTCTCACGGCTGACGATCGTCCATACCACCGAAGCGGCAACGGCACCCGCGCCACTTGCGACACCGATCCAGGCCAGCGGCATCGCAAGGGCGAAAAGACGCTGAACCAAGACTGCGAGGGCAAAGAGGCCCGCCGCGATCGTCAGCGTCCAAGAGACATCCACCAGCCAACGATTCATCCACAGCCGGCGCTGTGCTGTGCGAATTTGCCGTTCGAGCTGTGTCATCATTCAGCTTTCCCACGACCGGCGAGCCTGGTACTCGACCCCCAAATGCTACAATCCCCGGCAGACTCGCACAATTCCGCACCAGACCGGGACGGTAGCAGACACCCGCAGGCGGCCGGTGCACGGCTCATTTCACAGGGGGACCTCCGGGCGCACGCCTGTTCGCCCATACTGAGCGTGGAGGCTTCACTGAATTCTACAACGCAAACGGTGCCTCGCGCTCCCTCGTACAACATCGGACATCGAGTCAAGCGACCGCGAACATGCTTTTTCCGTCTCAGGGCGGCTCTATGTTACAATGCAAGGACGGTGGGCCGCGACCCCGAATTCTATCTGGGGCCACGGTCTCGGCCTGACGGTCCCAAACGCATGCGTGGTCTCCTATACGAATCAGACGCACTTGCCAACCCGGTGTTAGCCCCTGAAGGTCAGATTGGGGCTGGATTGCCCGGATTGACCCGGGGGCGATGCGAAACGCGATGGCATGGCTCCATCGCCCCGATTGTGGCGGGCGCCTTGCTCATTTTGGCACTGTTCCCTCCAGCTTTGGCCGACGAGCCCGCGGACGACGTCGGCCAACCCAAGCTGGCGGCGGAGGCGGATGAGGGCGAGGAGACTCCCGAGGAGAGCTTCGTGCTACTCGAAGGCCAGGTCACCAATCACATCGGGGCGGGGCAGCCTGGTGTGACCGTGGCGATCCTTTGGAAAAGCACCGGCGACGTCGAAGGCGACGTCATAGCCACCGTGACCACCGACGAGTACGGCGACTTCGTCGTGACCACGTCTGAGCCCATCCGAGGCGACATCGTCGTCGAGTTCAGTAAACCCAGGTATACCACCCTGGTACGGGAGCTTCGCGTTGGTGACGACGAATACCCTCCGTTCCTCGCGGAGACCCTGGAGGGCAGCTTGCAACTGGCGGGGTGCGTGATCGATGCACTCACGCAACAGCCTCTTGCCGGCGCGTCCGTGAAACTCTCCTCCATGTACAAGGACTGGCACGAGGAGGCCGACGACAAGGGCCGCTTCACTATCAAGGGCGTTTTCCCTGGGGAGGGCGAACTTGTCGTCCAGGCGAAAGGGTATGGCCGCGAGCGACTGTCCGTGCCGGAGCTTGACACGCAAAGCGAGCAAGTCGTCAGCCTGAAACCCGAGAGAATCGCCCGCCTGAAGACCGTCGACGAACAAGGCCAGGCAATTGTGGGCGTGACGATCGAGTGTTATGACGAACAACGTGACGACTTCTGCACTGCCGTCACGGACCAGGGTGGTGCTTGCACGTTGCGCGGACTCCATTTCGACGCCAGCGCACTCAGCATTCGGCTCACGCACCAAGACTATGTGTCCGATGAGTACTTCGACCGCAGCGTAGGACTACCGCGCGACAAACCCGAGTCATCACATGTGCTGATCATGATCCGCGCCGGTCAGATCGGTGGATCGGTCACTGACGGGGCAACGAATAAGCCGCTGTACGGTGCCCGCGTGATCACTGGGGAGGGCTTGGTCGATGTCTCTCCACGTGATTGGAGTTCCTATGAAGGTACGTACACGATCAGCGGTGTCAGACCAGGTGTCGCAGTGGTGACCGTTCACCTGTCGGGTTATGGCCCGGAGCTCAAGACAGCCGAAGTGAAAGCGGGTCAGAAGACCCAGCTCGATTTTCAGCTTCGTCCCGGGGGGACCCTGAAGGGAGTCGTCAAGAGAAGCGGTGGCGAACCTGTACCCCACGCTTTCGTCGAGACGGGGCGATGGCGGAATCATCGGTCGCTCGATCTGCGGACAATGACGAGCGAAGACGGCCTCTTTGTCATCGAAAACGCACCGCTCGACGAGTTCGAGCTCATCGCCGGCGCGGTGAGGACCGACCGGATTACCAAGGTAGTAAAGGGGGGCTCCAACGCGCCGATCGAGTTCATCTTACCGGGCGGAGCCGTCCCACCCGGCATGCCTGGCGCCTCGGCGCTCAAAGTCGGCGAGCCTGCACCTGCGTTCGAACTGACGACCTTGGCCGGCGAGACCACCAACCTTGCCAGTCTCAAGGGCAAGGTTATCCTCCTAGATTTTTGGGCAACGTGGTGCGGTCCGTGCGTGGCTGATCTTCCTTTGCTGGTGCGGGCGCACAACGAGTACGGCAGCCGAGACGACTTTGTTATGCTGAGCGTCAGCCTCGACTGGGAGGAAAAACGCCTGCGCAGTTTCGTCAAAGAGCGAAAGATGACCTGGCACCAGGTCTTTGGCGAAACGCCTGGTGCCCAGGCGGCGACGGCTCAGTACGGTGTCACCGCCATACCGGCGGTTTTCCTGATCGCAGCCGACGGAAGGCTCATCGCCTCTAACCTCACGGGGGAAGCCATCCTTCGGTCGGTCGAAAAGGCCCTAAACCGCGAGTGAGGCAAGCGAACGCAGTGCCAACCTTCAGCCCCGATGACGACGAGCACCGCCCGAGGGGGCTTGTGCAGCCTCGACAGGAACATGCCATCCGAGCGCTCAGTGCCCTTACCAAGGGCCGGATGACCGATGCTGAGAGACTTGTCCTCGCCATCCCCGGGTCACCGCTCATTGTGCAGGCCTGGAAGACCTTCCTGTGCGGAACGCTGGCACTGAAGCGGCTCGATTTGTCAGAGTCCGCTTCCCTTTCGTTACAAGCAGCCGCGATGGCGTTTACCGAGGCGATGGCACAGGATCGATCGACGGATACCGAGTCGCTTCGTCTTTGCGCTTGGGCACTACATCAAGCCGGGCGGGTCCAACGCCGACAGGACCGGGCTGACCAGGCTTATCAGACGCATCTGGCTGCTTACCATCTGCGCAAGCGGCACGGCTCATGGGAGGAGCTTTGGGAGACATCCGTCGAGCTGGGTTTGGATTGTGACGTGGCGAAACGTCACGAGGACGCCCAGCGTTGGTTTCGAACCGCCATCGAGTCCGCTGACAACGCCAGCGAGGAGCCGGTCCGCAAACGGGCAATCGCTTGCACTCGCCTCTCTACCTCGCTGACCGAGAGCAGTCAGCATCAGCACGCCGCCGACGCCGCCCGGCAGGCCTGGTGCATGTGGCGCGAACACGACCCTGGCTCGGTCGAGGCTGCCCAGTCAAACCTCAACCTCGGATCAGTCCTCCTGAAATACGCCGAGTCGGCTCATGCGACCGGTGACGGTTTGGCCAGGTCAATCCTCGCCGAGGCGGTCGACTATCTCACCACTGCCAACGACGAGCTGTCGGCATTCGGGGCAGAATGTGTACCGGATGTGCGTTCGTCCGCTGAACAATTGGAGATTGCCCGGCGTCTACTCGCGACATACGCCCCCTCGTAGCCTTCTGTGTGTCTCTCGAGGTAAGCGCCCATCAGGACCATGGGCGTGTTGCCGTGGGCGTCTGGTTTTCATCCGTTGGGTTGTGTACCATCAACCGTAGGAATCGTCTGAGGACGCAAGTGATGCCCGAAAAACGCAAAGCCATCCCGAGACGCATCGAGAAACAGCTTTTTCAAGAAGTCGCAACTCGGTGCCCGATATGCGGCGAAGACGATGTCGCCAAGCTTATCGTTCATCACATCGAACCCTACGCCGATTCGAAGAGGCATAGCCCTGACGAAATGATTGTCTTGTGCGCGAACTGCCACGCAAAGGCGGACACCGGGGCCATCTCTCGTAAGGTTCTCTACGATGCCAAGAAAGCTCACACCATCATCAGGTTCCCAGGTCCGCCGACTGTGGGTCAGACGATTGTTGGCGACGGAAACATCGTGGCGGGTAGGGATGTCAT
>CAYOQG010000008.1:0-43776 GCA_964405925.1 uncultured Phycisphaeraceae bacterium
CGCCAAGGGTGCTCGGGTGCTTGATGAGCCCAGATATGCCGAGGCGGCCGCCCGAGCGGCTGCGTTTGTCCTCGACAAGCTGCGAAAGGATGACCGTCTCCTGCGCACCTATCGAAAGGGTCAGGCCCGCCTGACCGGATACTTGAATGACTATGCCTTCTTCGTCGAGGGGCTGCTGAACCTCTACGAAGCCACGTTCGACCCCAAATGGCTCGACGAAGCTTTGGCACTGACCGAAAAGACGATTGAGCACTACTTCGACGGCGAGGGCGGCGCCTTTTTCTTTACAGCCAACGACGCCGAAACCCTCATCGCCCGCTCCAAGCACCCGCAGGACGGGGCGATCCCTTCGGGCAACGCCGTCCAGGCGATGAATTTGCTCAGGCTTGCAGTCCTACTCGACAAGAATGAGGAGTATCGCGCCAAGGCTGAATCCATCTTCCGCACGTTCGGCTCCGATGCTGCCAGTTCGCCTGGTGCCTTCGAACGGCTCTTATGCGCCGCCGACTTCTACCACGACCGCGTCAAGGAAATTGCGATCATGGGCGATCCCGCAGCCCCAGACACGCGACTTCTGCTCAGGACGGTGTTTGAGCGGTATCTTCCCAACAAGGTCGTGGTCGGTGCACCCGAGGCACCGACCAATACCCCGATCGTGCTGCTGAAAGGCAGGTCGCTCAAGCTTGGTCAACCCACAGCCTATGTCTGCGAGCATCACCGCTGCAAGCTTCCAGTCACGTTACCGGACCAGCTTACTACGCAGCTTGATGCACCGTGATGCAGCGCGACCGAACCGCCTCCAACCGGGAGCAGGTTCGGTTTCTGTGGATCACAGAACCCTTGCTCTTTCCCCCGTTGAAAAACGCGGATGGACCCCTCGCCAGGGGGCATAACGGGGGGGTCACCGCTGGATTTCAGGCAGTGGACTAACTGGACAGGCCTGGGGTCGGAGCCCGATAATCCCTAAATACGTCGGGCCGAGCGAACGTATGGAGAAAGTGGTATGGGCGTCATATCCTTGATCACCTGGTGCACAGCCGTCGCGCTCACGTCGCACGTGCAGCCGCCGCCCGGACAAGTGGAGGACCGAGCTGTGTCGACGTCCAAGCCGGCGGCATCTGAGCCCCCCGATTCTGGGTTTGTGGTCGAGGAACGAGAGGCTCCCCCGACCGCCGAGCAACTGCTCAAGGAGCTCAGGCACAAGCGACCTTCAAGCGACCCAATCCTTCCTGCGAGCGTCGGTACCGAACGTTCCTGGCCGTGGCCAAGCCCACTCCTTCCCGAAGGCACCGCGGTCGTGAAGCGAAGCGGCTTTCTGGCTTGGAAGGATCCGTGGTGGAATTTTGCGTTTGATCCCGATGAGGGCCAATCGACAACGAGGCTTCTGCCCAACACCAATTTGGAGATCATGGTCAGGACCTCTGCCAGCTCGACAGCACCAGTTAAGTTCATTGTCTCGGGCGAGATGACCGTGTTCGAGGACGAAAATTATCTGCTGGTGCAGCTTGTGACCCGGGCGCACCAGCAATTGGAGCAAGGCGATCGAGAAAGTGACAGCAGCGTCGGAACCGAAGAGCGTGATCGTCGCGACGTGCCCGTGCCTGCGGATATTGACACTGCCGAGGCAACGGCACGACGGACACTGGGCGATGCTTCCGCCGAGGATGTCCTCTCCCTGATCAGGGAGCAACGGCCCAGGCAGCAAACGATCCTAACCGAGGATGCTCTGTTGACACCACAGCCTGGAAGCAAATCCGCTGCGGCTGCTTCACTTATGCCCGAGGGCGCTTTGATCGTGAACCGTCCCGGTCGCCTCGTATGGCAGGGCGGCTGGTGGGCCTTCGCTCTCGAGTCGGATCACATGGACCATCCGGAGCCGCCCTTACGACTCCTTCCCGACCAGAGTCTCGAGCTCATGGTGGAAACCGGGATTCACGGACGCACGGGGTTGGTGTTCCTCGTTTCCGGCGAGGTGACAGCGTTTGAGGGGGAGAATTATTTATTGCCCCGCATGGCGATGCGTCGAATCGACACCGGCAATCTTCGAAAGTGACGCTGCCGGTCATGCCCTGGCTACTTCAGCATTCGCGTGCATGACACGATCAACGACCCCCGTTCGAGCCGCGGGCGGGCCTGCTCCGATAACTTTAGCCCCTCCGCACGATTCCGTGCTCACCCGATGCACGAATGCGGATCATCTCGGTCCTGTACGATAGGCTTCACCCTGTATTTCAATGCTGGGGTGCGGGCGGCTGAGCGAACACGCCTGGGGTAACCCGAGGTTTTTGAACGCCCGAGAAGCAATTGTCTAACAGGGCGTCGCGTGCCATCCGATAGACCGCTTAGTTGTTTTGGACTTCTCCGCGTCTATGCGAGCCCGGGGTGGGGCTCGGTGCTTTGCCCTGACCTGACCCGGGAGCGGGTGACTTCGAGGAGGCATGGTCTGACACGAATGTGGAGGTGTACATGGTGGTGTGGTCCTACCGTACGGGACCTCCTAAGCCATGATCATCCTTCGCCAAACAGACGCCCGGTGTCCGCGGCGAAGGTTCATCCCGTGATGAGGACGCACGCAATGCAGGCGTTTCCACTTAGGAGCAAACGACATGAAATGTAAGGTGTTGTCGATGACCGCAATGCTCGTTGTCTCGAGCCTGTTCATCGGTTGCAGCTCAGCAACCGAGCGGATGGACTTCACGCCGGTTTCCGTCCGGTTTGTCATCCCCCCGGAACCAGAGGCGCTGGCCCAAATGGATGTCGACTCCGAGGCCCGATTAGCGACCGATGCGTCGTATGACGGTTTCGCTGACCCCAATGCCACGCCAACGTCAGCCTCGGACGTCTACCATGTTGCCCTGTGGGGCGATGCGTTCACGGGTCAAGACGTCACCCGGGGTGTGACATCGCTTCAGCCCGGTGCGTACACGTTCGCGTTCGTGGATCGTGAGCACCAGGACATGATGCAGGGCTGGCTTGAAATCAACGGAGAGCGGTACAACATGCTTGATTTTCTGTACACTTGGAAAAGTCAGATCCCACAGCAAAAACGCCAGCTTGCGTACGACTTCGAGCTTCGCTACAAGACCGACCGAGGCGATGCAGACGTGTTCAAGGGATTCACGAAGGAGGTCGAGGCGTTTGATCGGCTCGATCGGCAACTGGACAAGATGATCAAGGAGGAGGTCTCCGCCCAGCGCGACTGGAAGCAGCGGACCCACCAACTGTTCCAGAATGCGGAGCTTCGCATTCTTCCCGGTGGTGAGCCGGTCTTCCATCCCGCCACGCGAGCGGCTTTCACCGACAACGATATGTCGACGGTTCGCAATGGAAACCCCATCACCAAGTTCGTACTGTTGGCCGATCACGCGGACACCCATTGGAAGCTGCAACGTGTGAATCAGCTTTACAACGAATGGAAGCACTGCAAGGCGGTCATGCAGGAAGCTGCCAATCGGTTCGAACGACAGAAAGGTCTGTTCCTTCTAACCGATCACCTTCACCCCGACGACAGTCGCTTTGTGGACAACGAGATTCGTCTTCAGACGACCTTGGAGATCATCGAGCGGCTGGATGAGCAGATGGCCGACCTCCGCAACCGCCGACTGGCCCTTGCATTTACGTCCGGATTGATCGCTCCGAAGGATCATTTCCGAGCATTGAACGAAGAGGAGCAGGACCTGATGCGGGAGCGTGTCGTGCTCGATACCGAAGCCCGCCGTCTGGACCTCTTGATCGAGAAGGCTGACGAATCACAGATCAAGCGTGTGGCTCTCGAACGTGACCGCCAGCGTGTGATGGCTGCCTTGCACGATCTGGATCAACACATCGAGGATTTGTGGGCTGCCCATCGCTCACTCGAGACGATGATTGCCTCCAAGTCGGTCATCCATCGACAGGGTGACCAACGTCTTCTCGCAGCCACGCTGGTGGGTGGGGGTCTGCCTTACCCCGTGCGGCAGGCGGTCGAGCGCGAAGCGGTCATGACCGTCCGACTCGAGAAAAGCGACAGCGTGTTCATCCCGACCGAGACCGGCGGCGAGGGCAGTGTGACCCGCGCTAAGCAATCTGCACAGTACCAGCCCCGTAGAGTCGTTCAACGGCAAATGCAGCCGCAACCGCAACGAGCATATTATAGCGCACCACCGGTCACCCAACGCACGACAAGTGTGCGACATGGGAAGGTCACACCGCGCCAGAAGCCGGCGGTTGTCAGCACAAGGACGAATGTGAAAAAACAGCAGCCCGTGAGGTACCAGAGACAGGTGGCCAGCCAGCAGAAGACGAATGTGCAGCAAAGAAAGCCCGCACAATTCCAACCCCGAAAGTTGGCCCACCAGGACATGAAGGTGCAGCCCAAGCAGGTGGCACCACAAGGGAAACGCTGGGCCGCCAAGAGACACGCAGACACACCTAAGGTGAAGTCTGAATACCAGGTGGCCCAGTCGCTCACCCCTCAGAAAACCACCGTGCAGCAGAGGCCGCTCCATTGGTATAAGGGACGACCCGTCGAGCGACAGAGCCCGAAAGTGGCACAGGACTTGAGAACGCAGAGCAAGCGGACCTTCCAGCCCAAGGCGCGGTTCGCGCGTCAGTACGAGCCCCAGCAACCTCAGCCGAAGGTGCAGTTCGCGCGGCAGTATGAGCCCCAGCAGCCTCAGCCACGACATCAGGCGGTCGGCCCGGACGATACGCAAGTGAAACGCCACAGGGGCTGTCAGCTTCCCTGGTTCATTCAGATGTTCGTCCCGCCCTGCTGGTTTGTCGAGTCGTGGCAGAAGGAAGCCCGCGTGGTAGACTACAAAGAGCCAACAACGTGGCAGAAGGAAGACTATCGCGCAACAGGCACCGATCAAGCCAAGACCCAAGGATGTCAGCTCCCCTGGTTCATCAAGATCTTGGTTCCACCCTGCTGGTTTGTGGAGTCGTGGCAGAGGGAAGCCCGCGTGGTAGACTACAAGGAACCAATGACGTGGCAGAAGAAAGACTATCGCGCAAAAGGCACCGATCAAGCCAAGACCCAGGGATGTCAGCTTCCCTGGTTCATCAAGATCTTGGTCCCGCCCTGTTGGTTCGTGGACCAATGGCACAAGGACACGCAGGTAGCTGACTACGACAAGCCCCATACACCGCAGCGAAAAGCTTACCGCACAGCAGATACCGATCATGGCAAGAAGCAGACGTGCGGGCTGCCCTGGTTCGTCAAGGTGCTCGTACCGCCGTGCTGGTTTGCCGAGCCGGTTCAGAAGGATGCCAACTTAGTCGGGTACAAGGACACGACGTGGCAGAAGAGGGACTATGAGAAGCCCGTTGACCAGACGAAAGAGGACAAGGGCTGCGAGCTTCCCTGGTTCATGCAAGTGCTCGTGCCGCCCTGCTGGTTTGTCGACTAGAGCAAGTTTCGTTCGTGTATACATCGCTGACCCCCCTCTTTCCCCCCTCATCAAGGGGGGATGAAAGGGGGGCGGTGCTATTCGACTTCCGACGACGTCATAGCAGCGGCAGAAGCCGAACGGGACACTCTGCTTCCTGTACGTCAACGGCACCGTGTTCATCTAGGCGGCGGCCAGTTGCAGCATCACGGAATTCGTAAAAAACCGCATTACCCCATTCGTTAGCGGCCAAGGGGTCGTCGTTATACGTGGCGACGGGACGGTTGCCCACGGGAGGACCGCTGACCAAGCAGACACCCTGGGTGCCACTGCCCTCGAGCCGTGTCTTGACTATCCGAAGCGAGCATCAATGTCCTACTGCACATTCCTCTGCCTCTCCTAAGCCCCGGTAGGGGTGATAGAAAGTAGCCCATGGCGTCAGCCATGGGGAAGGGTGGACCCTCATGTTCCTAGCCCCCGAAGGGGCGGCAGAGTAGCATTGGTCAAAGCGGCTGAGAAGCGCACGGATGAAGCCAACATGTACACTGGCCGTGCGCCGTGGACGTTTTGAGTGTCGCCCCTGTGGGGCTGCGACGTTGGTGTGTCGCCTCGTTCCCACGGCTCACGCCGTGGGCTAGAGACTGTCGGTCCTAGGGGACTTTCGCAAACGCCTAGGCATCGACCCAGGGACGGGAATAGGCGCAGGGCCAGACCGGACTGCGTTTTTGTGTAGCGTCACTCCTTGCGGGTAACGGGAAGATCTGCTGAGCGCCGCACAATATAGGAGAATGCTCTGAATCGGCGGGCCGCAGTAACAGGTCAGAACGTTGGTGTGACACTAGTCGGTGTTAACAGTGCAGTCACAGGCTGTTCAGCGTCGTGCCCATTGTTCAACCTCGCCCTCGCCAGCTCTCTATCGATTACTCGTTGGAAGGCATCGACGATCGTCGGATTGAACTGGGTACCCTTAAAGCGGTTCAGCTCGCGCAAGGCTCCCTCGGCGCCGATAGCCTCCCGGTAGGGACGATCGGAAGTCAGGACATCGAACACGTCGGCGATCGCGATCATTCTCGACGTTACCGGAATGGCGTCCCGGGCGAGACCGGAAGGATAGCCCAAACCATCGTAACGCTCATGGTGGTGACGAACAGCCTGGGCCACGCGTTCGAGACCTTGCACGTGCTCGACGATTCCGGCACCAATCTCGGTGTGCCGCTGTACAGTCACGAACTCCTCAGGAGTGAGACGTCCTGCTTTGGAGAGAATCGCGTCCGGTATTCCGATCTTTCCAATGTCGTGAAGCAGGCCGGCAAGTTCCACCTCGCGGCAGGTCTCGGCATCCGTCATGCCCAGTTCCCGGGCAGTGGCGAGGACCAACTGGGCAACTCTCGCGGAGTGGGCATGTGTGTATTGGTCCTTCGCGTCAATGGCGGAAGCGAGTGCCTGGATCGTGCTGATCATCTGCCGGTTGATCGTGCCGTGCAAACGGCAATTCAAGAGGGCTGACGCCCCCATGGCTGCCAGCCCCTCCAGAAGCTTCCGATCTCGGGCGGTGAACTCAGCCGCGTCCGCTCGATCGGTAACCGTCAAAACGCCCACAGCTTCCCCCTGCGCCCGAAGTGGCACACGAATCACGGCGAAGACGTCGCTGGTGTAGTCCCCGCGCGAGAGCTCGGAAATCTCCGGCCGCTTTGTCAGATCGTTGACAATCAGACAGTCGTCAAAGTCGATCGCCCGTCCGGATATCGTTCCTGCCAGGGGAATCGTGGTGTTACGAACGTGATCGGGCAGGCCGCGGGCAGCCAGCACTTTCAGGTTCTTGCGGCTCTCGTCGATCATCAGAAGCGAAACGCGGCGACAATGCAACGTCCGCATAGTCTCATCGACGAGCACCTCGGCGATATCGCTGGCGTGGACCCGCGTGGCTATGCTGGGCAGGAGCGAATAGAGCATATTCAGCTCCTCGTAGCAAGCGATCATCTCCTCCGCCAGATCCCCAACCGCGGTCTCCCGGTCCACCACGTGGGCAAGAACTGACGCGATCGCCCGGGCGGCTTGCTGCAACGACTCAGCCCCGTTCTCACTTCGATGAAGTACACGCCCAACGGACTTCCCATGGTACTGGACGGGTACCTCCTCGCCGCCATCCCACGCAGCGGGGCCTGCGGTGTTGCTGGTTGGCGGATCACTGGTGGTCAGATCGGCGCCAGCGAGTCGGGCGATGCCGAGGATCGCCTCGTTCAATCGCCCAGACTTGACGGCCTCGCTAATCTGGTCTGGACTGACTATATGGAGCTGACCTGTGGACATGCTGGACCTGCCAGAGTCGTACTGACCAACTTTTTCAGTTCCTGGGGATCGAACGGTTTCGCCACGACCGTGGCACCCCACACCTGCTGGGCCATCGCCGCATCCTGAGCTTGCCCCTTTGCGGTCAGAATGATGATGGATAGGTCCTTCGTGGTGTCCTGCCCGCGTAGAATGGAGACGACCTCGAGCCCGCTCATCTCCGGCATCATAATGTCGGTAATGAGCAGGTCGGGCTTTTGCTCCGCGATACGCTGAAGGGCTTCTTTACCGGAGCTGGCCACATCGATCTGCCGATCGGTCCCCCGCAGTAAGTAGCGCAGTCCTTCCAAAATGTGAGGTTCGTCGTCACACACGATGATTCGCTTCATGAGGTCAACTCCAACAGACGTACAGACTCCGAGGCTGCGACCGTATCGATGATTTGCTCTTTGTGTTCTGGGCGATACACCAACAATGTCGCTCCGAACTCGTCCGCGAGGCGCCGATCGCGCTTGCTGAAGGTCTCGCCCAGAACAAAGAAGTCCAACGGGCCCTGAGTGTTTACCCGCCAATCATCGAGTGCCGACCAGTCGTCGCTGAGTACTTTGCAGGGTATCAGTACGGCGTCCACGGAATAATCGCGGATTCGGTGTCCCGCGGCTTCCACGGTGTGAGCCACAAGCGGCAGGTGTCCCTTTTCGGCAAAGAGACTCTCAAAGGGCGTCATGTCGATGTCGCCGACGTTGACCAGTAACAAAGTCAGGCCATCATGGCGGTGCCGCTGCATGGCGACTTCCACGGCCTTGACGAGCTCATCACCGGAGACGGGGCGCCGAAGGAAGACATCAACACCATATCTCGAGAACTCGGTGCTATCACCGCTGAAGCTATGAACAATGACACTAAAGCGGCGGTCGCGGGATTTGGCTAACGCATCCAGGACCTCCGAGGAATTCATGTCCGGAAGCAGGACGTCGGTGATCACCACGTCGAGGTCTCCCGGTGCCAGTTGGGCCAGCAGGCGCCGACCGGAGTGACATACGCGGACCTCATAGTTGTGCCAGCTCAGCGTGCGGGCCATCGAGGCGGCGAGCTCCGGATCAGGGTCACACACGAGAACACAACCGATGGGAGCGGACACCTTCTTTAAGTTCTCCGATCGACTGTTGTTCACCTGCATCGGCAAGGAGACGTAAAACTGTGAGCCTTCACCGACCTCGCTATCGACCCAGGCGGCTCCACCATGGTGTTCGACAATACGCTTCACGATGTAGAGACCAAGCCCAAAGCCGTCGATCTCGCTGACGTTGGGGTCGCCGAGTTGTGAGAACCGATCGAAGATTTGGTCCCACTTGTCGCGAGGGATCCCCGGACCCGTATCCGACACACAGAGGAGAATTTCCTGCCCACGCGCCTCGGCTGAGACGCGTACGCCGCCGCCGTTGGGCGTGTACTTGAGGGCATTGGAAAGAAGGTTGCTCATGACCTGAGAGATCTTGTCGGCGTCCGCTTGCGCTCGTGGCAGTGCATCCGGGCAGTCCATGGTGAACTGGATTGACTTGCTCCGGGCCATGGCTTCGAAGACCCGGGCACAGGACCGGATGATGCTGGCCAAATCCTGCGGACGTATGTCCCACTGGACGCGATCCGCTTCGAGCCGCTGTACCTCCAGCAGATCGTCTACGAGACGTGACAGCCGGTTGCACTCGTCCGAGATGATCTGCAGGAAGTGACGTTGATCCTCCGTGGTGAGTGTTGTCAACTCGTCGTCAAGCATTTGCGCGTAGAGAAGGATCGACGTCAGTGGGGTGCGCAGGTCGTGGGAGACGATCGAGAGGATATTCGTTTTGACCCGAGTGAGCTCCTCCAGTCTTTGGCGTTGGGCACGCTCGTCGTCTTCGCGTCGTCGCCATCCGGCGCCGAGGTCCAGAAATGCACGGCGTAAGGCGGCGAGCTCCTTCGAGGGAGCGTCCGGCAATGCAGTGGAAACGGCGCCGCCTTTACCCATCTTGCGGATGGCTACGCGAAAGGCCTCGAGGAACTGTGCTTCGCCCGCCCCGATGAGGTAGCCAAAGAGGGCCCCGACACCGCAGGCAAACAGAAGCACCACAGCCAGCGACCATGGTGGAGCTTCGTTCGGTGAAAACAGGCGAATGGCTATGTTTGTCGCGGCCACCCCCATTCCTGCCGCGAAAGCGCAGGTCAGCGAAGATTTGACCCTGAGCGACGGGTGGTTTAGTGGCCCCGGCGACTCATCAGATCCAGATAGTTCCTCTTCGGAGACCTCTTGACCGAAGTCGTCATCTGCCGAGCATGGGTTCTCGAAACGTGCCCCGATCAGGTAACCTTGGATCCCAACGGTACAGTGGGTGACGCGAGCCGGGAGCCATTCGCCAGCACTGGACGCGCCCCACTCACGTACAAAGATCGACTCGTTCTCCGCAAGGGCCCGCTTGGACCAGAAACCGAAACCGCCTCCGGAGATGTTGTGCATCACCGAAGCCCAGGTATCGGAGACCTTGCCGCCACCGGTGGTCACTTCGAGGGGGAGCCCGAGCTGGTAGCGCCTCCACTGGCGCTTACCGAAGAAAACGTCGGGTTCACCCTCTGTGCGAGCTTTGCCAACCAGTCGAGCGATCTCGCGTCGCTCGGTGGCAGCCAGGTCTGTTTTTCCAGAACTCATCTAAGCACTACTGCCGCAAACCCAAAGCAGAAAGACTCCGACATCACAGACTCGGTTCCGCTACCAACGTCATACCCTTGTCAGCTAGGCGGTCTGCTATGGGACCGTGGTCTGCCTGCGCAGTTCGTGACCCTTATGTAGGTCGGCCAATCGAGCCCACGATCTGGGGGTAATCTCCTACCGAAGCAGACCTGGAACAGAGTGAATGTTGGGCTTCCCCGGGCCGATAAGCGCCTTATTTTGACCAAACCTGTGCGGGCTCTGCTGGCTATTGAATGGCGGTGATTTACGGGGCCCGTCGCCGACAGCACTGAATTGACATTGCAAGGATATCGTACCCTTTCTTATTGCGCGACCGCGCGGTGGACGCCGATTATCGGTCGCTGTCTGTGGGCTCGTGTAACCATCTTCGAACGTGGAGAAAGTTGATATGAAGCGTAAAATCAGACTCGTGTTGGCTGTGGCCGTCTGTGTAACCGCCTCTTTGACTACGGTTCAATGTGGTCTCGTCCGTGACCCCGATACCAAAGGCACCCTGCGTGTCTTGGTGACCGATAAACCCTATCCCTTCAACCAAATCGAACAGGCTACCGTTACCATCACACGCGTTGAAGTGCGCCGCGCTGAAGGTGACGTCGACTGCCTGGTTAACGTCGATTGCAGCGACGGATTCTACTGCAACGGTATGGAAGTTTGCCTCTGCGGAGTGTGCGCTGGCGGCGACAGCCCATGTGCCGTCGATCTTCTGTGTGACGAGCGAAACAACGCCTGCGTAGCGCCATGCACCGATGACACCCAGTGTCCACCGGGACATATCTGCAACCAGGACACCGCTTTGTGCGTGGCGCCGTGTTCGAGCAACTCCGACTGCGATGACGGACTGGCGTGTAACGGAGTTGAGCTGTGCGAAATGGTGACAACGCTGTGTCAAGCGGGGACACCGATGGTCTGTGACGAAGGCTACGTCTGCGACGAGGTCAGCGACACCTGTGTGCAGGTCACCACTGGCGACGAGGACGGCGCCTGGATCGTCGTCTCGAACGACAGCAAGCTCTTCAACCTGCTCGATCTACAGAGAGGCCGAACGGATCTTCTAGCCGACGCCACGGTCCCGGCGGGCACGTATACCCAAACGAGGCTCATCGTCACCGAAGGTGAGATCAAGCTGAAGGGCGTCGAGGAGCCCTTCCGCCTTAGCGTCCCCAGCGGTCCGCAAACGGGAATCAAGCTCCATTTCGCCTTCGAGGTCGAACCTGGTGAGGAGACGGTGCTGCTTCTCGACGTGGATATGAGCCGATTGTTTCAGCCAATCCCCGGCGGTCACATCGACGATCCGAGCACGATCCGCAACTTCCACTTCAGGCCCTCGGTGGCGATGCGTCTGATCAACCTGCTGGAAGCGGGCAGCATCTCGGGCACCGTCACCACGCTCGTGAGCGATCAGCCGCAGCCGCTGGAAGCCGTCTCGGTCACAGCCTATTCCGGTACCGACGAAGTCACGAGCACTGCCACAGACGCCGACGGGTCCTATTTGCTCGGTGGTCTCCCGACCGGCGAATATCGGGTGGAATTCTCCATCGCGGGTTACGTGGACCAGGAGCGCACGGGGGTCGCCGTCGTCGCCGGTGAAACTACCGCAGACATCGACGTCCTCATGGTCCGGACAACCGAGTAGTGTCTCTCACAAGTCCGGCAGCTATCTGAGCAGCATGCTCTGGGTTGCGTCCGTCGGGCCTTAGCCCGGCGGATTCGCGCCCCGACAGCTCGGGAAATCCCGCGGCACCTGGCTGCGCGTATCGACGGATTCAAACGGAACCCGGCATCACAAATTCTTCAGCCGTTGCTCCTTGTCGTAGGTTTGCAGAGCTGCGATCAGCTCGTCGAGATCGCCCTGAACGATCTTGTCGAGGCTGTAGAGGTCGAGGTTGATCCGGTGATCGGTGACGCGATTTTGGGGGAAATTATAGGTGCGAATGCGCTGGGAACGATCGCCGCTGCCGATCATCGTCCGGCGGGCGCTGTCACGCTGGGCCGTCTCCTTTCGATGGTAGTGATCGTAGAGCCGGGTAAGCATGATGCGGCGGCCTTTCGCCCGGTTCTTGTGCTGGCTTTTTTCGTCCCGCATCGACACGGTAATGCCCGTCTCCTTGTGCACGAGCCGTATGGCTGACGACACCTTGTTGACGTTTTGACCACCGGGTCCGCCTGCACGGGAGACGTACTCTTCGATATCGGTGTCCCAGTTGATCTGGATGTCGATCTCTTCCGGTTCGGGCAGGACGGCGACCGTTGCGGCGGAGGTATGGATTCGGCCTTGGGCCTCGGTAACCGGCACCCGCTGGACCCGATGGCCGCCCCCCTCATAGCCGAGCAGGCGGTATACCTCCGGCCCTTTGACGTTGAGAACCACCTCCTTCAGACCGCCCATATCGGAACCGCTCTGGTCCAGCACCTCGATCTTCAGACCCTTTTTCTCGCAGAAACGCAAGTACATTTCGTAGAGATCACGAGCGAATAGAGCAGCCTCCTCGCCTCCGGTGCCGGCTCGGATTTCGAGGATCACCGAGCTGATGGCTGCGTCGTCGCTGCTGACGATCGCGAACTTGAGTGATTCGAGCATCTCGTCGTGCTTGGCCTGCAATGCATCAATCTCTGATCCAGCCAGGTCGCGAAGCTCCGGGTCTTGGGACCGATCGGCTACAATCGTCCGGACATCCGCCAGCTCCATCCGTATCTTCGAGAACCGCTTGAACGGGCCGACCAGCCGGCGCAGCCGCCCCAGCTCCTTCGTAATCTCGATACTCTTACCTGGATCAGCGGCGATGTCAGGGTCAACAAGCTGCTCGTTGAGCTCATCGAAGCGTGCATTAAGCTCCTGCAGCTTGGCGATCAGTCTGTCGTCTACGTCCTGAACCATGTCAGTTGCAGCCTGTCAAACCGGACCCGACGAGACTCCGGCAGTCTCGCGCGTCCTGAGCCGCGGGCAAAAACAGAACCCCACGTTGTCGCGACCCCGCGCGGGGCCTTCGCATCCCCAAAACATTTATCGACGTCCAATACGCCCTAGAACACGTGTCGTGTTGGCCCAACCTCCACCCATGCAAAAACCACGCGCGTTTACGACTCTCGCGGTCGACGCGCGTGGTTCAAACTCTAAGCAGGCCCAGCTAACGCCGGACGGCCTTCTTCTTCTTTTTCTTCGCGGACTTCTTGAAGTATTCGCTACCGAACTTCTTCGTGAATCGATCGACCCGTCCCAGCGTGTCGATGAACTTCTGCTCCCCGCCCCTAAAGAACGGGTGGCAGGAGGAGCAAATCTCGATCTTGATTTCCGGCACGGTGCTCCGCGTCTGCCAGGTCGCCCCGCAACCGCATCGGACCGTGCAATCCACGTATTTTGGATGAATACCCTTTTTCATCGCGGGTTAGCCTCGCTGTCTCAATGTCGATCGATCGAGCCCTGTATTATAGCTCTTGGAACTCCGCCATCAACCCCAGAATCGCGCCGACAGAGCCCAAAATCTGCTCCTCAGCCGTAGCAGTCCGCCCTTGGATGCGACTGGTCCACGCCTCAGACCACCGCGGGCTCGTGCCTCCAGGCGGCGGTTGGTCCAACCGCTCCGCGTGGCGGTCCCGGCTCCACACGGTGGACCTACCGATCCCCGCGGCCCCGGATTACTGGCAGGGATCGTCGATCGGTGGACCGGGATGCGGGGCGGCAGTGCCGCGGAAAGCGTCCACGCAATAAGTTATGTCGACAAAGTCGACCTTCCCGTCCGGAAGCGGCTCTAGGATATCTGAGTTAATCAGGTCGGTCCGAGCCTTCCTTGGAGCCGGAGGGAGGTTCTTGAACTTCTCGATAATCGACGAAATGTCCACGAAGTCGACCACACCCTGGGGTGGAGTGCATGGTCTAACCTCGCAGTCGCCCACCACATCCCCGACATCGCTCATGACCACGGTGAGAGGCGTCGAGTAATTGGATGGGTTGGCTGCATCACAGCCCTCGGTGATCGCCCGTACCTCAATTGTGGCACCGGGGACGATCGCGGCATCGTACACGTCAACGATTCCGACAGCGCCCCAATTGGTGTAATACGGTACGCAACCGGGCTCGGCCACGGTGAAGGTCGGTGATGGAACGTCGCCGGACGAGCCCGACGCTTCGGTCATCTCGCGCGGCTCCTGGACCCAGGTGGTTCGTCCCTGGGCGTATTCATAGCCCGGGAGCGACACGAGAGTTATCTGGACTGCTTGTGCCTGGGCGGCGTCACTGATCTCGAACGATAGATATCGGTTCTTGGCCGCAAAGTCGGGCGACGGCGGATCGGGCGGAACGCACTCCACCTCGCACACGTCGTTTACCTCATCGCACAGCTCAGCCGGGCACGGGATCACCCCCGGTTGACAACCGAGTTCTACATCGCAGCTTTCGATTCCATTGCAGTACAATCCGTCATCGCAGAAGCCGTCGTCCGGAACGTTGTCGCATGAGTCTGTCGTCTCATTGCACGAGTCCGCGGTGCAGCCAACACCATCACTGCAATCGATCGGCGTCCCGGGCTGACACCCTAGCGCTACATCACATGTTTCGACTCCGCTGCAGTACAGTCCGTCATCGCAGAAGTCATCATCGGGCACGTGGTCACAGGAGTTCGTGGCTTCGTTACACGAATCCAGCGTGCAGTCAACGCCATCGTTACAGTCAAAAGGTGTGCCCGGCTGGCAGTCGAGCAGCACGTCGCAAGTCTCGAAGCCGTTGCAGTAGAGTCCATCGCTGCAGAAGGCGCGGTTGGGCTCGTGGCCGCATGAGTCGCCGGCCTCGTTGCACCAATCGACCGTGCAGTCGACGCCATCGTTGCAGTCAACCGGTGTCCCCGGCTGGCAGCCGAGCACAGCATCGCAGGTTTCGGCGCCGGTACAGTAGAGTCCGTCGTCGCAGAATCCGTCGTCGGGGACGTTGTCGCACGAATCCGTGGTCTCGTTACACGAATCAACGGTGCAATCCACACCGTCATCGCAGTCCACCGGTGTACCTACCTCACAGCCGAGCACGGCGTTGCACGTCTCTACCCCGGTGCAATACAGCCCGTCGTCGCAGAAGCCGTCGTCCGGAACGTTGTCGCACGAGTCGGTCGTCTCGTTGCAGGAGTCGACCGTGCAGTCGACGCCATCGTTGCAGTCAACCGGTGTCCCCGGCTGACACTGGCCGTTCACGTCGCATGTCTCGACACCGTCGCAATAGAGGCCGTTGTTACAATCGGCGTCAACAGAGCACTCCTCGAGGGCAAGAGTGACAGCCGCCATGATCTCGGGTGGACTCTTGCCGTTGTTGTTCCAGAGATCGTAGATTTCCTGCCCCTTCGTGTTCGTTGTGTTTTCATCCCGGAGGAACTCAACGAACTCCTTGCTGGTGCTTTGATAGTAGAGGGTCACCTCGGCCGACGTGGCCCCGGTCGGGACGGCGTAGAACGTGTCATCCCAGTATTGCCCGTCGGCATAGCTATACGCGACGGGTGCCCCGCCGAAACCGGCGTACGCCACGTTGGTGAATCCGCGCGGCGGGATCCGATTGTCCTTGAAAATCTTATTGTTCAGCACAAAGTGGAACGACGGTCCCGGCTCGACACCCACGAGCGGGGCCGTGACTTCATCGAGGCCAGGCGCAACGTCATAGATCTTGGCTTCGGCATCGTGCTCAAGGACGCCTGTGCTCGGGTCATAGACGCCGGATTCGGAGACCAATGTCATCCCCGCGTCATAGAATTTGACGTTGATCCACGTCCGCCGACCTTCCGGATAGCCGCTCGGAAGTTTGTGACCCGTGTTATTGGTGATCGTCACCTTCAGTTCCGCGCCTTCCTGGACCACTGCCAGATCCGCTGCGTTCTGGAGCATATACCTGGCCCGGTCGATACCGGCCTGTAGCGCGGTCTCGTTGACCTCGCCGGGGTACAGCGTGCCCAGCGACCCCGGCAACCACGTGTTGCCGCCGGTAACGTCGTGCAGCGGCAAGTCGTCGCGGACTGGCGGATCGAGACTGCAACCTTGCCCGGTCACGTCGCGCATGTGGCAGTCCTGACACGTGGACACGTAGTCGAGGTTGCCACCGAACTGGGGCGCGTACACACCGCCGGGTGTGTTGTACTCACTGTAAAACCACTCGCTGTAGGTTCGTTCAACGGGCGCGATTGTGTGCGCGGAGAAGTCAGTGGCGGCAGTGTCGAAGGCATTGGGGACGTAGTTGCCGCTCCCATCCTTCTCGAATGCGGGATTACTCACGTCGTGACACGTTCCGCACAGAGCAGCCTCCCGGTGGAACGGCGATACAAGAACGGGGTGGCCGGTAGAAGCATTAAGGAACGGCCCTCGCCTCGCGCCCGTCGGATCGATCGTCGCCATTCCGGTTCCAAAAGTGGTGGCTGGGAAACTGAGCGCCGCCAAAATGGCCTGATCCTCAGGCGGATTCTCTTGGGGATCATAAATGGGATCGACTAGACGGTGGCAGAAGTCGCAGGACACGCCGCTCTTATCCGTGGAAAGCATCTGGCTGCCGTCAGTTGGCACCGATCGGCCCTGCAGCCAACCGCGCGGAAGGTGGCAACGCAAACACAGGTCGCCCGAATCCGGCGCGTCCTGATTGGCGATCACCATGTTGGCCATGAATAGCACGTCACGTGATGCCTGCGCCATCATGCTCCCTTGCCAGTTGAAGTAAGGTTCGACGCTGCTGTCGTAGTTGCCGTGGCACACCGCGCACGCTTCGGGAGGATTCAAGATTCCAGCCTCAAACGGCTGGCTGCCCGGTTGGTCAAAATCCCTCAGCGTCGTGGGGACGATGCCACCCGGTGGGGATTGCACCGTAAAGACGGCATCGCTATCGTCCTGCCCGGTATTAAAGGCGTTGTCAGTGGCCACGACTCGCAAGATGCCAAGCCCCGTGGGACGATTCGCGACGTACCAAGTATGGCTGCCGGTGTTTGGCAGTCCGCGGGCAATCGGTTTGAACGTAAACCCGTTGTCGTCGGAGAGGTAGAGATCGATCGCCGCCACCCCGCTTGCGTCGTTCGCGGACCACTCAACCGTTGTTGGCGAGTTGCCGACAAGTACCTCGCCACCGTTGGGTGCAATGACTGTGACATCCGGCGGCGTGGCGTCGCTTCCCGTGCTCGGCACCAGGTGTTGCTGGATCTCGGTTATGTCCACGCTGGTCACGTTCCCGACGTTGGCCGGGGTGAGTCCGGGGAACGTCGGCGTGTTGGAGAACGTGGTTGTGTCCGTGACTTCTATGGCCGTACTGAAACCGTCGCCATCGGGGTCCTCATTCTCGATGGATAGGACAGCCTGTCGTCGGCCGTTAGGGTTGCTGGGGAAGTTCGGGAGCGCCTGCTCGAGTCGAGCGCCATAAGGGTTGCGCGGCCCGCCCCCCGTGAACTCGTAGTGACATACACCGCAGTGATTCGGCTGACTCGGTACCGTTTCGATTGTCGTGCCCACGGCGTCAGGATAGACCGTGAAGAATGCGTCACGAATGTTCGGCCGGGCCGTAACTTCGGCGGTGAAGAAGCCCTGACACAACAGTAGCGTCCATCCCGCAAGCCAAAGCGCCTGGCACCGATTTGCTGAGTGCGTGGAGCGCATCACGATCCTTCTCCTCGTTTCTGTTGGGTCTAAGCCCGAGTCTGCGACCCCTTCTCTCTCCGGTGTTGGAAGTTTATAAGTCTATCACAAAGGTCGTTCGCAGGCGATAGCTCCTGGCGCGTTCCCCGCGACCATCCGACCTGCTGCTAGTAGTAATCGTTCCCAAAACGGACATCTCGTGCTCGACTACTAGTGTCGCCGCGTGGTGTGTGAGAGCTTCCCCCTGAGTCCAGAAGCACTATGATCGTCCCTTGGCAGTTGTTTTCAACCTGGACCGGGGCCACACTGATTTCGCAGAATCCACTTATCGGCCCAAAGTGATCCTATTGGGCGGGGAAGGGGAACGGGGAGAACGAAAGGGGAAAGGTCCCTGAACGGGAGGGTCGTATCGCTATCGCAACCTACCTCTACTCCTGCTCCATGAGTCGCTGCCGGTAAAGGGTCAGGCGATGGCGTAGCGACTCGGTCAAGGCGTCGTCATTCGCTCCCTGTGCAAGGACAATAGCACGCTCTGTCACACTTATGGCATCCTCGAAGCGATCACACCCCGCATAGGCTAGACCCAGTGTGTCCAGATAGCGAGGATCTTGATACTCGGCAAGACGGGACGCCGTCTCTGCCAGCTCGATCGCTCGATCGCAGTCGCGCAGCTCGGGCTGTGGGCAAGACGCCAGAAGATAAGCAACACGATTCAGCACGTCAGGAGTTGGATCAGCGCTCTTCAAGGCCCTCTGGTAACATTCGAGTGCCTCCGCATATTGCTGGCGGGAGACGAGAGCGTCTGCAAATCGAATGAGCACGTCACCGGGTTGGGCGTCGGTCCGGTCAGCAATGCGATAGTGCTCGATGGCCTCGTCAATACGGTCAAGTGACATGAGGGCGTCGGCAAGACTGACGTGCACCTTCGGGGAAAGGGGATCTACGGCAAGAGCCTCTTCAAACATCGCGATGGCGTCGAGCTTGCGGCTCTCCTGCAACAACAGCGTCCCAAGCAACCAATAGGGCTCGCTGTCGTCCGAGTCCAGCTCGATCGCCTGTCGCAAAAGCGCCTGCGATTGTTCGAACTGTTGTCTCCAAAAGGCGACTTGGGCCAACTTGCAGTAGGCTTGCGCATACCGAGGGTTCAGTTCGAGGGCGTGGCGCAAATGGCCCTCGGCTTCGTCGAATCGGCCGGCCTTGATGTAACCGCGTCCAACGTTTGTGTACAGCTCCGCCCGAAAGTCTACGTGATCCGTCGGCACCTTCATTGGCAAATTGCTCAGCACGCTCATCGCCATGAACACAACGGCTGCCATCAAGTGCCCTTTTGACAAGGCGTTTGAACCGTGCCGAATCTCGCCCCAGATCCATGTCACCCCTGCAGCGGCGAACACACACATGACGGGGATCACCGGAAGACGATAGCGCGCGGTCACGAAGAATAGGATCACGGATGCGGCATAGGAGACCACGAAAGCCACGAGGGCAACGTGCCCAGCCCTGGGTCCGGCAACGAGCGGACTGGGACCCCATATCGCAATTAAGCCGACGGCCGCCAGCGGTGCCAACAAACCGAACGGAAAGGCGAAAGGTCCCACACGCCAGGTCAAGGCGCTTAGCAGATGCGAGTAGGATCGATGCACGTACACATCCACGTTTCGCGGAATCTCCTGGGCGTTTACGAAGCGAGCAGTTTTGCGCAACAAGCCGCCGGTGAATCCAAGCGGGTCGTCAACCAGATACTGCCAGCCAAGTCGATAGAAGTAACGATCCTGCTGGGCCTGTGTTCTTGGCTGATCCATCAGGGCCATCCGCGTCAGACGTTCCCATTTTGAGCCGGGTCTAATTGCTACAGTCTGATCGGCGTCCGGATTGTTGCCTATGAAAAAGTTGATCCCTCCATTGACGGAGATCGGTATGAATTCGCCCGTCAACGCGTAGTTGTGAATGGTCACGGGGCAGATGGCTGCCGCAGCACCGAGTACGGTTAAGATTCCATGCGTGAGTTCGACCCGCCAGTGTCGTTGAGAGAGCGCTCGGTGCACCAACAAACCGACGCCGATGATCAGAATTACACCGGCATTGGGAACGGTGATGATGGCCAAGCCCACGCATACACCGAACAAGAGCCACCCCAGCCGATAGGATCTCTGATACGCAAGGATGAGCAGATAGAGTGCGAGCAGATCCATGAAGGTAGCCAGACCAGCAGGCAACAACTGGCTATTGAAGAAGATCAACGGGCCATAGACAGCCAGCAGGCAACCGGCCAACAGCCCGACAGTAGGCAAGATGAGTCGGCGCCCTACAGCCCAAACCAGCACACAGCTCATCGTCCCTGTGAGGGCAAGGAAAAGCTTGCCCGCGATCACACCGGGCCCGAACAGGGTATACACGCAGCCCAGCAGAAAAGGGAATAGCGGAGGCTGCCAGAATGGCCCGTCGGTCAGGCTGCCGCCGGAAGCCAGTCGCATAGCGGCATCGTGATACACCTCGGCGTCAACGACTGGAACCGAAAACGATGGGTCCTTGCGACTCTCTGCAACATAGACAAGGTGCACCCCAAGGCTCAGAAGCGTTACGATTATGGCGTCACGCCATGGGGACTGAGCCCAAATGCTGGCTTTGACGGCCTTGCGCACGACCGACATCCCAAAAGGAACCCACACACATCACGACGAGGGAGGATAGCAGATTAGCGTTCGTGCGTCAGGCCCGTGGTCGATGGCGAGTGCTCGTGCGGAGAGCTTGCTCCCAGTCGCTGCTCCGGAATGTCACGAGGAGCCAGAGGAAAACAGGTACGAGAAACGGCGTGGTCCCCGATCTGACGAACACCTCATAGGTGCCGTGCAGAACTTTGCTCGAAAACGGGCCCAGCGCGTACAAACACCACGGGTCGGTTCCGTCGTAGGCGTGTAGCAGGGCAATGACCAGTTTGAGGAGGATGTAGCCGTGGACCCATACTAGTCCCCACATGAGTGCCCGCCATCGCCGCGACCATGGAACGCGTGTGGCGAGGATGAGTGCGATCAGCTCCACGGTGGGTAGATAACCGCGCAAGCGCGGACTATGGGGAATGACAATGCCTTCACTGGATCCGCGTCGGGCTATCGTGACGCTCGTGTCCGCCCATTTGCCCTGGCTGGGTCGCAGCTCGAAACGCACAATGCCCTCAGACCCGAACGAACCAAATAAGGAGTTGGCGACCGCCCTGTAGGCTGTCGAATAGCAGGCCTGCACGCCGGGCCACGGTGCCGTCAAAAGCCCATATACGAGAACGAACAGGCAGATTGAGCCGACAAGTCGTCTAGTGCGTAACATCGGATCGCCGGGCCTGTGCTTGCACCTGGTGGCGTACCCAAAGCAGCCAGAACAGCAACGGAAGCAGGATGAACGTAGCCTGCCAAACCTGTACGTGCATCGTCTCGAACGCCCCAGGGAAGTAAACACCGGTCCAGTAGAGGGTAACGATGCGAACGAGGTTCATGGTCAGCAGGATCGCCGTCCCGGCCGCGATCGGAATGATCCTCACCGAAAGTGAAGCATGTAAAGGCGAAGCCAGGACCGCGAAAGCGAAGAACGCCGACGCCTGGATGCCGTCGCAACCGAGCTGGATGTCCATCGAGAACTTCGAAGAGGCAATGGACTTTCCGATGACGGTGACGTCATCCCCGAAGAGCCCGAGAACAAGGGCTGAAAGCCTGGCATTCAGCTCCAGATACGAGTCAAAGAGGCTCAGCGTCGACAACCACAAGTAGAACACGGCGTTGAACGCAAGCGTCGCCCCGCCCAGTAGGACCACAAACCTAAACACCGGACGCTTTCCAGCAAGCCACGACCGCTCCGCAGCCTGAGGACGCTGGCCACCGTCTCCGAGTGAGTGTCCCCGCTTGTCAGCCCTCGCGGCTGAAGCCGACGACTCTGATTCGCTTCGAGATCGTTTTCGTTTGTCCCGTCGATTCATGACCGCTCACCTGGTCACCGGCGAGTCCTCGCCCGACGCAACAATGACTGGATGAACGAAACGTGTGGCGAGACCATCTGAGTATCCACACAACAAAGACCATACCGAAAACAGGTCCTCCCTGCAACTTCAACGTTAAGCCCGATCTGAGGCACGTGGATGGATTCATGACGCCTCCTGCCTCGTCTGCCTGAGGATTCCACGCAAACCAGAATCTCGAGCGCCGGAGACACGCGTCGCGGTCTCCTTGATCGTGATGAACTGGTCCGCATGGACCCTCTCCAACCGGGTGACGCTTCGGCTGCGGTTGGGCCAGTGGACCTCGATCGAGTCCACGCGGTCATGTTGGCCCAGACCGAAGGTCAAGGGAAACTCGTTGCGATGCGTATTGTGACCCAGGCCGCCGTAGACCTCACGGGTCTGGACCAGATTGCCGGTTTGGACCGTGATCCGGGCACCGATGGCATTGCGATTCGCCCCACCAGCTCCGCGACCGACAAGGTGAACGGTCAGGAAATGATTGCGGTTCCCCACATTATTGCGAAAAAGGGCTACCCGAGCAGGTAAGGCACTGCGGCGTGCAGCCGGCAAGCGGTTATTTGCTCGGGTGACAAGGATGTCTACGTCGCCGTCGCGATCGTAATCGGCCAACGACAGACACCCAGAACCTTCCCAGGCAAAGCCGGCCTTGTCGGTTACCTCGACAAAGTGGTGGTCGGGTTGCTGCTGAAAAAGCCGGAGGAATTGCCCATCGGGATAAGCCCCCGAGCTGATGAGCAGGTCTTGCAGCCCGTCGTTGTCGAAGTCGATCCAGGCTGCGTACAGATCGCCCTCGTTCCATCGATCACCTTCGTGATGACGATCGATGCCAAGATCCTGTCGTCGCTCGAAGCGATAACCCGCTTCGGGACCGAGATTGACCAGCAGACAGGATCGATCGGAGGATTCACCCGCCCAGGCATGGGCGATCTCGGCGACAAACAGGTCGATGTCACCGTCGTTGTCGTAGTCGGCACACGCCACGTCGAACGTGTTGCCGTTCGCGCGGAATGGTGGTTCATCCTCGCGTCCATGTTTTTCCTTGATCTCGGGTGGATATTGGCCGTGCGTGATCGCGTCGCCATCAAAGCCGACAACATCGGCGACATCACCAAACTGGAGCCCGCCATAGTTCTTGAGCAGCACGTTCCACTGTCGCCCGTACACGGCGATGAATGCATCCTGCTCTGAATCGTTGTTGAAGTCTGCGTGCGACAATCCGTAGATCGGTCGGCAACTGCTACGAAGACCCGGCGTCTTTGCGCATCCCCAACCAGATGACGTCGTCACGTCACTGAACACCCCGTCGCCCAGACCGCGATAGAATTGCGGCGGATAACACTCGTAGCTCCAGCCGTACTGGCGATACCAGTTCCCGACACCCAAGTCGACCCATCCGTCGCGGTCCGCATCAAAAAACATCGCGGTTGTAGTGGTGGCTGGTGGATTCGGTGACAGCGCTCCCTCAAGCACCGTAAAGCAGCCGTGGCCGTCGTTGAGAAGGATCTCGCTGCGCTGCCCGTGGTCGGCAACGGCCATCAATGGTTCGCCTTTATCATCGAGCACGGATGCGTCATCCTTGACGAGAGGTCGCTGAAAGTCACAGTACCGCCCGCTGAACAGGTCGACGTCGCCATCGTTATCGACGTCGGCGGCTTGCAGGCAATCGGCACGTCGAGGTTCGGTGTGACCCGGCCACTCGTTGATGCGGGAGCGGTCCGTGTGTTCCACAAATACCCTACCCGCCGGTCGGGGGGCAGGCTGGCTCAGAAAAACGAGCTGGTCGTCGAGTATACAGTCAGGGAATGCGTCCCCGTCCAAATCGGCCCAGAGCACCCTTTCAGCAGAAATTCCGCCCAGGCCCACCTCGTCGGCGACATCTGTGAAGAAGAAGCCTGGCGGTCTAATCTCGACCCATCCTCGTGGGGGCAGACCGCAACCGCCGATGGCAACGAGCAACAGCCCAAGCGAGACACCGCAAGCATCTGAACCACCCGCTCCGCGCTCGCCCTGTCTTCTCGGCTGGGTTTGGCAGATTCGTTCCATCATGCGTGCAAATTGTGACCTGAGTGTCCCCCCAAGTCACGCGTCGCTGGCCGACGGACCGGTGGGATACACGCCCCCAAGGAAAGACGGTTCAAAAGCCTGAAAACAGGGTTTTCTGGGTGATTTCAGGGGTTTTCGGGTCCCACCCACGGGTCGTACATGACCTGATATTCGAGTCGTGGGCTCTGAAGTGTGACTCGCCTGCTTGCGGCCGGGTGCCTCCGCTCCGGCCGAACAGCGAGTTACTTGACGCCACGCCTGCGCACAATGATTGCCTGCTTCCGGCGCTGATAACGGATCGCATGCGCCGCTCAGACGGCGGGGATTGCGTGCTCAGGTTGCAGGTGTTGACCTCTGCGCATGAGGTCCCGAGGTTTTCGATGTTGGACCCAGACGAGGTGTTGCGGTCGCCGCGACACGAACCTCAGAGCGCCCACGCACCCAAAAAAATGCGTTTTTCTCGGGAGAAATTGCTTGCTTCTGCAGGTCGACGACCGTAGATTCTCGCGCGTCCAAGCCATGGATTGGTACGTCTATTTGAAAGGAATACTGCATGGCCAAGAAGAAAAAGGCAACGGCAACTACCAAGGCGCGCTCCAAGTCGGAAGTCTACGGAGAACTGGCTGACGCAGCCGACCTGACCAAGAAGCAGGTCGCGGCGGTCTTCGACGGCCTCTCCGGTATGATCAAGAAGGATCTTGGCAAGCGCGGGCCTGGTGTCTTCACGGTTCCGGGCTTGATGAAGATCAAGGTTGTGCGCAAACCCGCCACCAAGGCGCGGAGAGGCGTCAACCCGTTTACTGGTGAGGAGATGATGTTCAAGGCCAAGCCGGCCCGAAATGTCGTCAAGGTTCAGGCCCTAAAGAACCTCAAGAGCATGGTCTAACAGGTGCTCGACTTTTCGGGCGGCGGGCGTCTGATGGTCACAACATAGTGCCACATGGTGTCAGCAGAGACCTTCTGCAGACGCCAACAGCGGATGGGGAAAGGTTCTCGCCGCCCTCGCCACGGCGCAACCGAAAAAGACAATGGTGCCAGCAGGCGGCGGCACGGTAGGTGTACCGCGCCGTCGCCTGTTGTGTGCGTGCATTAATAACGCACTCCGCGACCCTGACATAAATCCGTCATGGAACTGCGGGCCCGCGGTCTTGCTGTGTTTGAGCCCACCAATCGCGCCATGCTCTTGCCAGCGTGAGTCTGTCGGTTGCTTCGGTCTCAACCAGCTCGGGGGTGTACCCGGTGATGGTTCTGAGGGCACGATCCGCACATTTCCAAACGACATGGTGCTCCTCGACGACAAGAGCCTGGTCTTCAATGCCATCCAGACTCTGCGCATCTTGAGACCGGACGGCCTCAAACACACGAGAGGCCATTGTCTCCTGCTCCGTTACTCCTTCATAGACTGAATCATCGTCCAGCAAGTTGATCAACGGCTCGATAGCCTTGGGTGTCTGGAGATTGGCGAGGCCTTCGATCGCTTCGATGCGCACCCCGATTTCCCGACTCAATTGGAGAAGGTCGACCAAGACCTGCTCTGCTTGACTTGATCCGGTGTCAGCCAGGGCTGCCGTCGCCATCATTGCCCGGTGCTGCTCTCCAGATATCGCTATGGATGCTAAGGAACGGACGGCCTGCTCGTCGCCCCGCAGGGCGATCCCCTGTATCGCCAAACGAGCCACATCAATGTCCTCGTCCCGGCAGGCCTGCAGGAGAAGGGCAGTGGCACGGTCACAACGTGCATGGTGAAGGACACCCACGGCGAACGAGCGAAGTCCCGGGTCCTCGCTCGCCAAGAGCTTCGACACTGCAGGAACGGCTGAAGGGCCCAGATTCACCAACCGGTGGAAGTGCACCAGACGCTCCTGCGGTGATTCTGTTGCAGCAAGGCGGTGGGTCCACCAGTAAGCCCGAATCACGTTTCGTGACAGGATGACGGGCGACCAGACCACGACCATCCCAACAATGAACCCCCAGAAAACCATGTTCGTTCGACGGATGACACGTGTTGACTGATCAGGCGCATCGGGTGATGTTTTCGAGATACCCATAGATTGGTACCGGATGCTGGTGCGGCCTTGCCACCGCACCCTTTTCGAGCTAACGCGACCGGGCCGCCGCAAAAGCACAGACCGTGGCAAGCTGCAGCAAGCAGGCAAGCATGAGCCTGGCGGTTGCCGCACTCAACTGGTCGCCAAGCAGAGCGGCCACACCCCACAACCCTGCCACAATCGCAAACATCTGGAGCAGGGCACCAAGTAGTCGCAGGAACGAGAAATCCTGTTGACGTTGCTCGCGATGCACGCGGTCGAGTCGGTCGCGAATCTCTCCCAGCAGCTTGACGGCCTCGCGGTCGGTTTCCAATGCGCTACCGGTTCTATCGTCGCGTTCACGCTTCATCTCGCGCTCCACAATGTCAGCCGCCTCGCCGAGGTTTGTGACCGTGTGCGTCGGCGTCACCGTGTCGTCTCTTTCCGAGGGGGGTGCCGCGATGAGGATGGTACGACATCCCGCACGCAGCCCTGCCTCGATGTCACACGCAGAATCCCCTATCATCCACGATCGAGTAAGGTCAATATCCAGCTCGCGAGCTGCCTGGAGCAACATACCAGGTTTCGGCTTCCGCAGATCACTGTTGCGCCGATAGGCCTCGACCTTCGCATCGGGACCATCAAGATAGGGGCAGTAATACGCTCCATCCAGTCTGGCTCCCTCCGCCTCGAGCAATACCGCGCAGCGCTCATGGACGCGGAATAAGTCCTCCTCGGTGAACAGACCGCGGGCTACGCCCGACTGGTTTGACACGATCACCACGAGGTGACCTGCCGTCGAAAGCCGGTCTAAGGCGTCGGCGGCACCGGGAAGGAGTCGAACTCGATCCGGGTCGCCGATGTAACCCGAGTCTTCGACGATCGTGCCGTCACGATCCAGAAAGACAGCCGTCGCAGTCATGGCTCGTCCGCCGTTGCGAGCCCCTCGATGATAGCCTGTCTCAACAAGGGCAGCAGAATCTCGTGGTGCCCGATCACCTCGTGTCCGTGCTCTGGTGCAACGGGTCGAGTGATGACATTTTGGCGCGGTCGATAATGCGGGATCATGTCCAGGTTGCCGGTCGTCATCCCATCCAGATTGGCACCGAGATTACGAGCGACCGACACCGCTTTCAAAAACACCTCGGGCAGCACGACGGCGGAGCCAATGTTTAGCCACACACCGCCCGTCTGCGATGCTCCAGTAGCACCCAAATCCGACACGACGTCACAGATGAGCCTGAAATCACGCATCGAAGCCGCACCCAGCGCCGCTCCGTCCGAACGTGGTGAGACGTGAACCGTGTCGGTCCCCAGTGCCAAATGAACACTGGCAGGAACCCCCGCTTCGCAGGCGGCTGCAAAGATGCTGTCCTGGCGATATGGTGCCCCCTGATCAATGAGCAACCGGCCCACGGCCTCGCCCAGCCCGGCCGACTCTTTCCCGGCGTACGCCGCAACCTCGTCAAAGAAAGTCAATGTCTCCGCGACCATGCCGAAGCGCCCGTCACGAATCGTGTCGGACACCTCCTCACTTGTTTCACCGAGCGTAGCCAGCTCAACGTCGTGTATCGCGCAGGCCCCGTTGCAGGCAATGGCCTTGAGCACCCCGCGGTGGATCAGATCAATTATGATCGAAGAGCACCCCACCTTAATGACGTGGGCACCGAACGCCGCCACCACCGGGCGATCATTCCGCACGGCCGACACTGTGGCGCCCACGATCCGGCGAAACGCGGCTGCCCCAAGGTATTCGGGCCAGGAACGCAAGAGCTCCCCGGCAGAAGCACCAGGCGGTGGAAGTGACGCTGTCCGCTTCACGCTGGACTTGTGCTGACGTTGTTCAGCGTGGTATGTCTTCAGACCCGTCAAATCGATCGGTCTGTAGGGGCGCGTCATGAGAGTTCACCCACCGGCTAGCGTCTCTGTCAGAATCCTTTGGAATATTGTATCGTTACCGGCCATAAAGTCGATCGCGACCTTAACAACGGCAATCCGCCTTGGATCGACCCCGTCCATAGCAGCGAGTTTGACAGCGTCCTTTTCCGTCGTTAACAACAGACCATGCGGCGGATAAGCACCGATTCTCGCAAAGGCATCAATGTCTCGCTTGCGGTAGTGGTGATGGTCTGGCCACCATCGGTGGCCCACGACATCGATTCCAAGTGAGCGCACGGTTGTCAGGAATGCCTGTGGCCGAGCGATTCCAGCGAAGACCACAGCTCGTTTCCCATCAAGCTCGTCGTCGATAGTGGTACCGTCGAGCCACTCGATACCGGTGACACGGTGGCTGCATTTTAATTGCACAGTGTCGGTGGCGACGGCGCGCAGTCCGGATTCGGTCTGCGATAGCTCCGACTGTGATACCTGATCACACCGGGTCAAGACGACGACGTGGGCGCGGCGAAGCGAGTCCAGGGGCTCTCGCAACAAACCCCGCGGAAGCAGGTGGCCAAAGCCGAACGGGCAGGTGGCATCAATCAAGACAATGTCCAGCGTGCGGCCGAGTCGGCGGTGCTGAAAGCCGTCATCCAAAACCACGACATCCGCCCCGTACTTTTGATGGGCGATCTCGACAGCGAGGGCCCGATCGCGATCCGACACGCAGACAACGCTCGGGCAGTTGCTTCGAATGAGGCGCTCCTCATCGTTGGGTTCGCCGGTGGCAGCCCCATATCCCCGAGACACGACCGCGGGGCTGAAACCCATCTGTTCGAGGCGGTTGACGAGGTTGATGACGAACGGTGTCTTCCCCGTGCCCCCGACAGTGAGATTGCCAACGCTCACGACGGGGACACAAGCCACGTGTCGCGGACCACGTCGATTGTAGTAGGCGTTTCTGATGGCCACAGCGCTTGCATAGACCGTTTCTACCAGGCGCAGTCCACCGCGCATCGGAGCCATCCAACTCCCACTCTCGCCCGCGATGATTCTTCCCAATAGCGAATGCTCGCTCATGCGGTGATTACGTGAAAGCAACAGCCGTACAAGTGACACACGTCTGCGATGCTTGATCCACGGCTTGGTGATATCGCAAAACCGTACCTGTCGTATCTGGAAGTGCCGCAGCCAGTGCGTAGAGGCATCCGGCACTGCAGATCCTGGTAGCATTATCCTCCTCGGACACACGTTCGAGGAATGCGGCAGGATCGTTGATCTGAAGTTTGTCCAGCACTCGGCGGTCGCGCTGGTGGACTTCCTCCAGGAAGTCCTCATCGAGGGGCCGCTGATCCCCAAACGCCGCCCCAACGTGGCTCAGGTCCGCCCCAGCAACCACAAGCGTATCCTGCGGATCGTCCGTGATCAGTTCACCCAGGGCCATCGCAAAGTCCCACAGGTCGACGCCGTTGCCATCGGCCGGTGCCGTCCCTGTCGGACCGCAGGGATCAGGACACAGAATGGGCACCATCGCAAAGGTGTTGGTGCTGAAAAGATGTTGAAGCCAGGCAACCTGAAGCTCGATCGAGTGCTCACGCGCGTGATCGAGTTCATAGGTGCGCAGGTGACCACAGCGGTCCTCCAAACGCCCCAAGAACGCCACGTCCGTGCTGACGGTGCCCAGAGGTGTGGAGAATCCGTTCGTCGTCGCAACCACGGACCCGGATCGCCCGAAGTGGTTGGTGCCAAGGATGACGACTCGAGCCGGTGGTCTACGGTTCCGCAACATTCCATAAGCCGACGCGTAACAGAGTCGGCCTCGGGGGTAGTCCAGGTGTGGAGCGACCAATCCCCTAACCGTCTGAGGTAGTGTGGGAGACTCCACACCTTTCAACATGTCCGTAAAAGGGTCGCCCGAGTCATCGACAATACCATGCTCCGTGGCGTGGGGCATGGGGCGGACGCCCGCTTCGCGGTAGGCGGCAAGCCTCGACTGATAGTATGCCTCGAACGCGGGGCCTTCGAGAAAATGGGCTTTCTGCAGGTGCTCGAGCATCGATTGAAGCGTGTCGACTGGAATCGCGTGCCCGAATGACACCACGAACTTCCGCCGGATCTCCTCACAGGTGTTGTCGCCATCCATCAAAGCCACAACATGAAGAGCTGCTTCCGACAGATTCAGCACGACCTCGGAAAGACCCGTGCGATCGCAAAGGGCGATGCCGGGCCCTTGGCCATCCGGAAGAGGGAAGGCTTCGAGTGGTCGCAGCCGCGGTTTGAATGTGGGATCCCAAATCACTACGAAGCAATTACCATCTGCGAACACTACAACGCGAATAGGCAGACATACTAGGATACGCTATGAAGCTCACAAGTCAAGAATTCCGGCTGAGCGCACCCAAAGACCGAACGCCGTCCGCGCACCACCACGCTCCACCGCGTGCCATACTATCCAATTGTAGCGACCTGGACGTGTTTGGACCAGCGTCATCTTCAACGCGATCCCAGGCCACCGCTAAGACGTGGGCAGAAGTAGAACCCGATGCTGTCGGGAGCCCGCGCGGTTGTCGGAAGAGCGGAAGAACCACGATCACCGAAGTCGTGGGGTAAGGTGGGTACCCTCGTCTACAATCGCGCGCGACTCGGCGCTACCGCTCCGAGCCACGACCGTGAGGGAGCGGACGTTCGACATCGACGCTGGGGCGTCCTCGCCTATCGTGGTTTAGAGGAGTCCAGGCGTGTTGCTCAGGGCTTCGATCATCTTGAGGGCAGCCGGTCCTGCCAGAACCACGAGAATCGCCGGGAAAATGAAAAGGATGAGTGGTGCCATAAGCTTGACGGTCGTCTTCTGGGCTCTCTCCTCGGCGGCTTGCCGTCGTTTCGTCCTCAGGGCGTCGGATTGGTTGCGCAAGGCACGGGCAATACTTGTGCCGAACCGTTCCGCCTGGTTGATGACAGCCACGAGTGATCGGAGTTCGTCAAGCCCCGTCCGGGTGGTCAGGTTGGTGAGTGCTTCCGAACGGGGGATACCCATTTGCGATTCGAGGGTGACAAGGTGGAGCTCCTCGGCCAGGATTGGATGAACATGCTTCATCTCGTCACCGACCCGCTGAAATCCAGCATCCAAACCCAGGCCGGCTTCCACCGAAATGACCAGCATGTCGAGGGTGTCCGGTAAGCCGTGGCGGATGTGCTCCTTGCGCTTGCTCGCGGCGGAGCTGAGCCAGAGATCAGGGGCGAGAAAGCCGATCCCGGCTGCCACGGTAACCATCCCCACGATGTTCGGGAGAGTGTAACCCTTGGCCATGGCATAAGTCAGGCCGGCAATGCCGAGACAGACAGCCACAACCGTCTTGCTCGCCAGGAAGGTCGTTGGTGCGCTCTCACCCCGAAAGCCTGCATTCGCCAACTTCATGCGGAGCCTTGACATCTCCTCCGCATTCTGCTTCATGGCTGGGTGCACGGCGATCGGAGCAACGGTGTCCATCACCCGCTTCGCCACGGACTCTTTGGCCTTTTGACGAATGGCCTCCAGACCAGACATATTCGCCTTTCGCCCGGCCATCCGACGCTTGATCGTGTCTTCCTCCTGGTCAGCTTTCGGCCAGAGAGCGTACACAACCAGCGCAATGCTTAGGACGATCATGCCGCCAAGCAGGTAATATGTCATGTCTGAGACTCTCCAGAAAGCATCTGCGATGGAGCGGCCGCTCCGGAACAACACGGGAAGTCGCGGTTCACGTCCGCCTCGATCCTATGGTCCTTGGTCTCCAACGCTGCAACGGCCACTACACCTTGATGTTTACAATCCAGCGAATCATGGCGATTCCCATCAGCTGCATTCCACCCGCGATTAACAGCATGATCTTGCCACGAGGATCGTCGAGCAGAACCTCGGCGTACCTGGGATTCAGGTACATCGAGGCAAGAAAAACGATGGCCGGCAGGGCGAACAGCACCCAACCCGATAACCGACCTTCCGCGGTCAGCCCGCGCACCAAACCGGCAAGCTCGATGCGCTCCCGGATGACACCACCAATGTTGTCGAGCACTTCCGCGAGATCGCCGCCGGTCTGTCGCTGAATCATGACCGCCGTCACAAAGAACTTCACATCGAGCGAATCCACCCGCCTGGACATCGATTGCAAGGCCTCCTCGATCTTCACACCCAGGTTCTGCTCGTGGTAGACCTGGGCAAACTCCGTCGCAATGGGGGGTGGCATCTGCTCGTAGACAAGCTGGATGGCCCCGGCCAGTGAGTGTCCGGCACGCAGGGCTTGACTCATCATGTCAAACACGTCGGGAAGTTGGTTGTTCAACTTCGCCATCCGCGCCCTCCTTTTGAAGCTCAGCCAGACGAGCGGGAGAATAAGAATCGCTCCAGCGCATCCGATCGCTGCGAGGACACTGAATTTGAGCACAAGCATGCCGATCGCGGTCAACACGGCAACCCCGCATAGGTTCAGCAATGTCTGGGACGCCGACCAATCGAGGTCGGCCTGGTCCAGCATGGTCTGCAGCCTGGGGATGAATGCGAACTTGCCAACCAATGCGTCGGCAAAACTCTTCGCCTGCCCCATCGCCCCACGACGCAGAATATTGGCCGCCACTTTCTCCTGTCGTCGCTCGCCGCGGAGACGCTCATGCATCTTTTTCCGCGCGGATGTCTTGCTCTCCGAGACCACCTGATAGACGCCCCAAAAGAGCAGCGTTGATCCGACGATGGGCAACACATAGACCCACATCTCGGTCGTGTCACCCAGCAAAGCCAGGCTCCGAAATACCGTCATAGCAGAATCCATAGTGTACGAACCTACTCGGCGTTATCCACTAAGAGCACCCGACGCGTGAACAAGTCCGGGTCGATTTCACAGCCCGACGATTTGAGCCGCTCCAAAAACGAAGGACGTATGCCCGTCGCGACGAAGTGACCGTAGGCCCGCCCGGACTGGTTTACCCCGAGCTGCTCAAACGCGAATATATCCTGCATCGTAATGACCTCGCCTTCCATGCCGGTCACCTCGGCTACGCTGATCACCTTCCTGGCACCACCGGTCAATCGTTGGGCTTGGACAATCACGTTGATCGCCGCCGCGAACTGCTGTCGGATCGCTCTGACCGGCAGCTCGAACCCGGCCATCAGCACCATCGTCTCCACACGGGCCACCGCGTCCCGGGCGCTGTTGGCGTGGATCGTGGTCAGTGATCCATCGTGCCCCGTGTTCATGGCCTGCAACATGTCCAGCGTCTCCGGACCGCGGCACTCGCCCACCACGATCCGGTCGGGTCGCATTCGCAGACTGTTGATCAACAAGTCTCGAATCGTGATCCGCCCCTTACCCTCGATATTGGATGGTCTGGTCTCCAATCTCACGATGTGAGGTTGGCGCAACTGAAGCTCCGCGGCATCCTCGATGGTAACAATCCGCTCGCTCGGTGGGATAAAGCTCGACAAGTTGTTAAGCAGTGTTGTCTTTCCCGAACCGGTCCCGCCCACGACCAACACGTTCAGACGCGACCTCACGCACCCGGTGAGAAAGTCACGCATTTCCGGTGTGATGGACTTGAACTCGATATAGTCATCCCAAGTCAGCGGATCAGTCCCGAATCGACGAATGGACATGCTCGGTCCGTCGATGGCCAGAGGGGGAATGACCGCGTTCACACGACTCCCATCTGCCAGACGGGCGTCAACCAGAGGGCAAGTCTCATCACATCGTCGCCCCACAGCACTGACGATCTTGTCGATGACGTGCATCAGATGGGCATTGTCGCGGAATTCCACCTCCGTGAGCTCCAGCCTTCCGCGGCGCTCGATGTACACTTGCTTGGGGCCGTTGACCAGAATGTCGCTAATCGCCGGATCGGTCAAAATGACCTCGAGGGGACCAAGGCCAAACGTCTCGTCGAGCACCTCACCGATGAGCCGCTGCCGCTCGTTGAAGTTCAGCAGTGTGTTCTCTTGATCCGCCAGTCGGGAGACAACCTCTTTCACCTGCTCACGAAGGCTCTCATCGTCCCCCGACATTCGCGCCAGATCGAGTTGGTCGATGAGCTTGCGGTGCAAACGCATTTTTAGGGCATTGAACTGCTCGATCTTGTCCTTGGATGCCTTGGGTCTGCGACTGCTGACCGGGATGGAGCTCGGTGGAGCCACGGGGGGACTGCCTGATGCTCCGGATGGCCCGCTTGTCTGCGGAGGTCGTGGTGGTGTCACGACGTTGCCCGGCACCTTCTTTCCAAACATCCTGACACTCCCATCTGATGAGAAAACTGAATCCCTTAAGCCATTCGCCAGGAACCAGGTCCCTGGAAAGCCACCGCCTCTGGGTGGACATTACACCCCGCCTGATCAGCTCCCGGTAAAGATCCGGGTAATCAGACCTCCCTTGCGGGCATCCTTATCATCGGTCTCGGGATCAGGACTGTGCAGCCGTTCCGCGATTTCCTGCAGTGTAAGGCGCAGCTTGCTTTTCGGACTGTAGCTAAGCAGTGGCTCACCGAGATTAATGGCCCCGCTGGCCGTCTCCCATTCGTCCGGGAGAGATGCAAACGCCTGCAACCCGAGTGTCTCGGTGACGTCATGGACGGACAGATAACCTCCCCCACGTCCGGTACGGTTGCAGATGAGCTTGGCCCGATCCAGGTTGTATCCCGTCTCGCGCATGCTGTCGATGATCCGCTGGGCGTTGCGCACGCAGGGGACCAAGGGCTGAACGACCAAGAATGTGACGTCCGCCAACGCCAGGACGGACTTACCGGAGACATCGAACCGACCCGGCCCGTCCGCGACCACATATTCATTGAGCTGAACGAGGTTCGAAAAAACCCCCATACATGCCGCCGCTGTGATCGTGTCCGCTTCCGCCAGATGATTGGGGCGGCACAGAACCCGGACACCACTGTTGTGCTGGGCCAGGGCGCGTCCGATCACTTGAGCGTCAAGGGCTTCTGGTGAGCCGCAAAGGTCCGCCAACGTGTATCGCGGATCGACGTCCAAGAACGTCGCCACCTGCCCGAATCGATAGTCCAAGTCGACGACGGTCACATCCCCAGAGGCGAGCGCCGCCAACTCGACTGCCAGGCTCGTGGCAATCATCGTCGCACCGACCCCACCCGATGTTCCCACAACAGTAATGAGCTTTCCCTGTGCCGCGCTCTCGACACGGCTCATGGCGACGCGGTCCACGGCCTCTGCGAGGGCCTTGCTGTCGATGGGCTTCGGAAGAAACTCCCTGATCCCCATCCGCATGGCCTTGATAACGAGCTGGCCGTCGGTGGACTCCGAGGTCACGAACACCGCAAGCCCACGGTGGGAGGCGGCTACGTCACCGATGATCGGCAGGATGGCCTCCGGTGACGGGTCCAGGTTCACCAGAAGCACGTCCGCGGGAAATCGACCCGCCGCCTGGGCGAGCAAGGCCGGCTCCTCGACCTCGGCAACGATCTTCGCTGCTTTGAGACCGAGGAGCATCGAGCGCAGACTGTCTCCAAAGCGTTCGTCGCTGTTGCCTACGATGAACCTGACGTCGTGCCCCATCGGCGCTCTTGACTGTCGGGTAGACGGCGGACGGTGCCCCAACATGACCTCGCTTCGGGACCTCGACACGGGTGCATTCGCAAACCGCACGTGTGTTTGCGGAACCGTAGCGGATCAATACGGCCAGTCGCCTATAAGACCATCCCAGGCCTTGGCCGCACAGGTTGCCGTACCGGCTTCGTTGGACCCTTCACGTTGAAAAAGTCTTCGCAAACTATATCGGCAAGCCCGAGGATCGGGCCCGGTTTGTCACCACAGCGTGCTGGGTTATCGGCACTGCCCTGTATGTGTAAGCGACAACGTAGGATACACTTCCCCGCGCATCCTACGCTGTAATCATTACCGGACGGGCGATCACCGCACCAGGACGAGGCGCCCCATCATTCCGCCTGAGCTAGGCGCGTCCTTGTCAACTCGGACACCGTTGCCCGCATAGACCGCCGGCTGGATCCAGACCCCCTGGTGAACCGGACCACCTGTCAGTCTGTGACCCATAAGCCGGCCGAAACGGATTCCGACGATGTGGTAATCGGTATTCGAGCCAGTGTCCGTCGCCTGGTCGTGCAGGAGAAAGCCGATCACGTCTCCGATTCGAAGGTCGAGGCTGTCCTTCAGAGCAACTTCAATACCCGGGTTGCCGTTGAGGATGTAGGTGATTGGACCGCCATCGGCGTCGTAGAACGTGAACTCCGGCCCTCCGACGTCCGGCTCGATGTCCTCAGGCAAGACACCATTCTCAATCTGGTCCTTGTGCGTAGCGGCGTCAGAGCCCGAAGTGCTCGGAAGATTCAAGAGCCCGAAGTTACCCGGCGTTGCGTCATACGGATACAGGTTGATTTCACCAACCCCGTCCGCCCCGTCGGTTACCGTTTCCATTAGCTGATCGTATCCGTAAACGTCGCCACCTGTGGCGAGTTCGTTTTCGTACACATCCTTGTGGATTGTGAAGGGGAGGAGTGCTCCACCGGAGTCGCCAACGTCGAATCCGCTGACTCGGTCGTCGAACACCGCGGTCGCCGACGCGCTGACGTTGGTGTTGTACACGCCGAAGATACCGGAAAAGAACAACTCCAGCGGCCCGTTCGCCCCCTCGTCCGACCGCCGCACAGTGACTTGAACAGCATTATGGTTACCGGCGGCAACGCCCAGTTTTGTGATAGGTGACGTTGCCGACGTGACATCGATCCACCCGGTTTGAACGTCGCCTACCCCGAGAGCCGTGGTTTCAGTCCCAAACGTTGGGTTCAGGCGGGAGGTCCCAGCCGCTCGGCTGCTCGCCAGGTAATCGATCTCGGTAATGAGCGTGGAGCTCTCAGTCCCCTGGCGGATCAACATCATGGTGTCTGTGATGTAGGCAGAGGCGCCCGCCAGTGCAGCCGCGTCCGCAGTCCGCTGAAGATCGGTGCGGGTGTTGTACATCGCCCCCACGTCAACGGCCAGAGCAGCCATGCCGAGCATAACCGGCAATGTGACCAGAACGAGAATCAACGATGCGCCTCGTCGGCGCTCTTGCGACGGGTCTCGAGGTTTGCCCGAAAACATCTTCTTCCCCCTTTCCGCGTTATGACGACCAGCGCGGTAGCTATGCGCCGGATGGTACAGTCCGGCGGGCGGCACTGAAGCTGTGTGACCATCCCCGCCTGAGTCCGCCTCCAGGGGCAAGATGTACGGCCTTGACGCAAAGCGCCTCGGCCGAATCGAGCGGCCTACTTATGCGTGCACGCCGGCTAACTTATCGGGCGAGCACGATGCGCCCCAGCAGCTTCCTTGTAGAGGGAGCGTCGGGATCAGTGTAGACACTATCACCAGTGTACAATACGTGCCGCCTGGCGCAAACGCCGGATGTGCGAGCGTGAAGCCAATAGGATCGCCCGTGCGGTTGCGTGCGTGCCCCAGTCCGATACGAAATCGACATAGTGCTCTCGCATTCCCTCGCGGCAGGGTGATGGCAATAATGCTGATCCCCGGGTCCTGCCGTACCTCCCTCTCTGTTATCGCCCCAAGGCTGACGTTGACATTCGCGGACTTGACGTTGTGCGTCGCGGGGCCGAATCGTACGTTTATCTTGCTGACACGCGTTCACAGAGCTGGGGGGGACAGCGCGCCTATCCAAGCGGGGGTAGGCGCAACGGCACCTGGACATCCACCTTCAAGAGGCTGTGCTCGGCTGTCGCCCACCTCATACCGTTCAGGGAACAGAAGCAGATGTCACCAATCACCTTCCTTCGAGATCGGCGCCGCGCTGCCGTGGCTGTTATCGTCGTTATCGCCCTCACCGCCATTGTGGGTTTCGCGGCCCTCGTTATCGACGTCGGGTACTTGTACAACGTGCGAGGTGATCTGCAGCGTGCCGTGGACTCCGCGGCCCTTGCGGGGGCCAGCGGACTTGCCGTTGACCCCGACGAAGCCCGTGGGCGGGCGATCGGATACGCCGCTCTGAACGACGCAGCCGGACACGCGGTCGGGATTGAAAGCGCTGACGTTCAGTTGGGCTCGTGGAATGGTGACACTCAGACGTTCACACCGTTGACTGGGGAAGCCGAGGCGTTCGCAGACGCTTGCCGCGTGACAGCCAACCTAAGCGCTGCCGACGGCAACGCGGTACCGTTGTTCTTTGCCGGAATCTTCGGGCGATCAACGGCTGACGTCTCGGCATCGGCCACTGCCCAGTTCGGGACCGCCCAGACCTGGGACGTCATTATCGTGCAGGACAAGAGCGGGTCGTTTACGGACGCACTGGATCTGGCCAAGGACGCAGATCGAGCGTTGGTCGAGTGCCTCAAAGACCATACCGACAACGAATCACAAGTCGGATTCGTAACCTACACCGGAACAGCGAAGCTCAACGTACCGCTCCAAAGCCTCGATACAGGGTACGCCCAGATCGTTTCGGCAATCGATAACCTCGACCCCTGTTGCTGGTGGTTCTGCACAGGTAAGCTCGAATGCAAGACGGGGACGAATATCGCCGCTGGAATTGACGTTGCCATTGACCAACTGCTCAACTCATCGGGTACCCCAGAGATGGGCAGGGCGATTGTGATCGTCAGCGACGGCAAGCCGCAGTCGACTGTGTGGGTGCCTTACACGGACCAAGAGCTTCGAGACATGGCTGTCGCTTCAGCCGACGCCGCAGCCGCCGCAGGCATCTCGATTTTCACCATTTACTATGCGGGGTCCTCCACCACGCCAGTGGAAGACGCAGCCTTTCTGGAAGGCCTGATTCGGGGGAACGGAACCTACAATGAGACCGCGGACGAGGATGAACTGTCCGGTTTGCTTTGGAAAGTCTGCGCGTCGCTTCCCCTGATGCTGGTAGAGTGACTCGGTCGGGCGAAGGGACACACGGTCCTACGTAGAAGCGATCCTGGGATCCCACACGATATAGGCGGGCGGCCAATATACCGTCGTTCAGGCAGCGGCAGCTCGCCCCCGACCAAACGAGATCTTGGCACCCACGAGAAGCAGCAATCCCAGAACCGACAGTCCCCAAGTCGATGCCGCGGGGATTTCGTCGCCGTTGCCATTCTCGTCTCCATCCGAAAAGGAGGTGAGACTGCCGATGGCTGAACCCTCAGTCATAACGTCAAAGACCGAGAATTGGAAACTCGACAAGTCGCCAAGCTCGAACGTGGTGGGCAAGGCGTCCGACGAAAGCGTCCCGGTTGGCAGGCCTGATTGTCCGCCGAAAACGAATGTCAATACCCCTATCCCCACTTCGTAGAACTCCAGCCCCGGGACAGTCTCGTCGTCGACAGCGATGTACGACACGTCGGGCGTATCCGTCATGGATGCCCCTCCAATCGTAATCACAAAGCTCTGAATCGGGTCGAGATAGACCCCCAGCGTGGGCGCCCCTTCGCTGTCCGGGGTCGTGGACTCGAAGACAAACTGGAACGTGTACTCATCACCAGCGGCGACCGAGTCGAACGGCGGATTGAAGGTGCCCAACACGAGGTCGATGGTTCCCTGAAAGGTAAACTCAACTGGCTCAGCCAGAACCGGGCCGGCAACAACCACACAGAGCAGGAATCCCACCGAAAGGAAATGCCTCTTGCACATGACTCCGTCCTCCTAGCATGGGGTGACCCCCATGCCCTTCGTCTTCCGCCGTCGCACCGTCGGCGTACCCGACCACGGCCGATAATATAGCTCCCCCGCGACCCCGCGGTCAAGGAAGACCTGGGAAAACCCCTGCGGCGGGGGCGGCTGTCCCTTCTCGGGCACGCCAGCGGGGGGCGCGGACCGCTCCCGAGCCCCCCGGTTTGCTCAATCCGACAAGACCAACGGGTCAGCTTTCGGGGCCCTTCACGTTCCCTGCGGAAGGGCAACGGAGCCGATCTGAACATGCATAATCGGTCAGGCGAGAGTCAGGTGGCCGCTGGTGGTGGAGCTGCGTCACGCTGTCAGTCATGTAGGCAAACGCGCCGGCAGTTGCGGCTGCATCCGCCGCCCGCTGCAAAACGCTCTGAGTCTTGTAGATCGTGACGCGGACGAAAAGCAAGGACGCCCTTCGCCGGCGCTCTAGCGATGAGCCTCAAGGTTCGTGCGAAGAGATCAAGATACCTGGCCCTCGCGCAAAGCGCCTCGGCCGAATCGAGCGGCCTACTCGTGCGCACCCGCCCGCGAACTTATCGGGCAAGCACGATGCGCCCCAGCAGCCCCCCCGTAGAGGGAGCTTCCGGATCAATGTAGACCTCACCTCCAGTATACGATACGGGCTGAATAAAGATTCCCCGTTGACTCGGCGGTCCGGTAAGACGCACGTCCATCACCCGGCCATATCGGATGCCTGTAATCGTGTAGATCGCATTGGAACCGGAGAGGACAACGCTCTCATGCAGGAAGAACCCGACCACGTCGCCGATTTTCTGCCCAACTGCATCCTTCAGAGACGCCTCCAGTCCGGGACTACCGGTAATGTCGTACGTTATATGAGTACCGGCGTCGTCGTAGAAGGTCAGGTCCGACGTGCCGATCTCCATCTCGAAATCCTCGGGTGTCACACCGTTGAGGATTTGCACGCGCTCCGCGTCGACACCCTGGTTGCCCGTTCCGATGTTGAGCACGCCGAAGTTCCCGTCACCTTCGGTGTACCCGCTTCCGGACAGGGGATAGGGGTAGATTCGGACCTCGCGGATCCCGTCCGACCCCGAGGAAACGCTGGACGACTCTTCAACCCATGCGTAGTTGTCATCGCCGAAGTCTAACTCCTGTTGGAACGCATCGCGATGGATCGTGAACGGAAGAATGCCCTCGCCCGGTGCGGTGGAGGACACACCGCTGACCCGATCATCAAAGACCGCCACAGCCGAGGCGGACGATTGACCCACGAAGTGGCCGAAGATCGGGGCGAAGAAAAACTGCACGGGTTCGTTGCCCGCGTCTTCGCTGCCGTCCCGCCGAACCAGTACCTGAACGGCGTTATAAGTGTTGGCCGGGGCGGCTGGCTGGATAGGCGAGGTGCCGGAGTGCAGGTCGATCCACCCGGCTGAAATGTCTCTCGAAGCAACCTGCGTAGCCGTGGACGTGCCAAACGTGAGGTTCATTCCTGCGTACTCGTGCACGCGAGTGACGGCTTGGCCCACGACACTTGCGAGAGTGTCGGACCCCCCCGTCCCCTGCCGGATCCGCATCATCGCGTCCGTCGCGTAGACGGACGCCCCTGCAAGGGCAGCTGCGTCCGCCGTTCGCTGCAGATCGTTACGCGTGTTGTACAACGTACCGACGTCCACCGTCAGAGCGGCGAACCCCAGCAATACGACAAGCATGACACCGACTTGAATCGCAATGGCCGCCCGTCGGCGACTGTTACGCCCGCTTCGGTTTGCAGAACCTGCCATCTTTACTCCCTCCTTTTGGCGTATGGCCAATTAGCCTGTCCGTCCCTGATGCGTCGATCTTGCCTCCCGAGCGGGCATTTGACGCGGCGCAGTGACGCCTGTGTCACTGCGCGTCATTGGGCTGAGCGTGTCCCCAAGGCCCATGCACCGATAGTTCATCCGGTTCCGACGCGGAAGGGGCAGAAGTCTCAGCGCCCTTGCCGCCTCCGAAAGGCCAGATGGAACCGGCATTATCATCCCGCCCCTCGAGCAAGCCCAACGCGTAGAGCTCGAAATCATTCGGCTCTTCGATATCGTCGCCCGGCAACGCAAACCTCTGGTGCTCGTCAAGCGGAGCCACAATCTCCGGCGTCACCAGGACGACAAGCTCCGTGAGTGACCGCTGAAACGAGACAGAGCGGAACAGCGCCCCGAGGATCGGCAAGTCCCCGACCCCCGGAATTCGGTTTGCCAGCCCGCGAACCTGCTCGTTCAATAGCCCCGCGATGGCGATCGTCTCCCCGTTACCCAATTCGATCGTTGTCTCTGTCGCTCGGGTCGTCAGACCGGGGACGACGAACCCTTCGATCTGCACCGCAACGGAGAAGTCCAGCTCGGACACCTCCGGTGCGACCCGCAGGCGAATGCGCTGATGGCCAATAACAACGGGGGTGAAGTTCAGCCGCACACCGAACTCCCGAAACTCGATCGTAACCTGCTGGTTGCCCTGCGGAACCGGAATGGGAAACTCACCGCCGGCAAGGAACGTCGCTTTCTCCCCGCTGATCGCCACAAGGTTGGGCTCGGCCAGGATCTTCAGCAGGGAGTTGTTCGCCATTGCCCGCAAGAACAACTGCATCTGGACGCGCGGGAAACCCAAGGATAGTGATGGTGTCTCCTGAAGAGTGAGACCATTTTCATCCGTAAAGAACGGAACGTTCCCAGTTACTTGGGCGCTGGCCGCTGCGCCGATATTGACCGGGTTGATCCCGCCTAACTGGTTGACCATGAAGAAGTCACGGAAGTTCTCGCCGATCAGGTACCCGTTGATCCCAAGCTCCGAGGAGGCGGATCGGTTTACTTCAGCGACCACGCACCGCAGAAGCACCTGCTGCTCCCCAGCCACCTCCAGGTGATTCTGGACCGTCGCTTCCTGTCGGCCCGACGCCTGCGGCGGCAGAAAGAGGTTGGCGAGCTCAACGATGCGCTTGGCCCGTTCCGCACCGCTCACCGTTCCAGTGAGGATGATGTTACCCATCACGGAATGGGCCTCCGCTTTCGACTGAGGATCGATTTCGAGAATGCTCTCGTTCAGACGCCCCAGGTCGAGCTCGACGGAGACCTCGAACACGTGCTGTTGTTCGTCGGCACCGAGCAGCACAATGGTCGTCGTGCCATAGCCCTTGCCCTGTATGAGCAGGCGCTTGGGACTGATGATCTGAACGTCGGCGATCTGCCCAGCCACGACGTCGGCCCGGGTGACCTCGACGGTCGTCTCGATGGTCACGCTGCCAAACAGCGGCACGGTGATGCGCTGCGAACTCTCCGAGAGATCGACAACGGTCGCTTTGAAGGTAGCCTTATCCTCACTCTGCTGGGCAACGGCGGGCGCACTAAGCATTGACGCAGTCGCCGTCAAAGCCGTGAGGGTCAGGCCAGTCCATTGCCGAAGGCTGGGCGAGCGATGCTTCCGGGAGCAAGGCCTGCAGCCGGCTGGCTGTCGCTCGTCGTCCATGACTGTATGCAACATCACGAATCGTCCTCCTCAATTATGTCTTTGGGACGAGAATCATCAGTCCTTGGAGTCGGTGCGCTGCGCACCGCGGTTTGTATCCTGGCGCCACGCGGCGCCCCTGTTGCGATCCGATCCGCTAAGCGTGCCCGAAGCACGCGTCGGTGGTCCTTGTGTGACCTCGACAATGTTGGGTGAGTCCACGTTCTCAAAGGTGATCTGCTCGACGTTGGTCCCCTCGTCTTTGCCTTTGCCAAGGGTACCACGGTAGACAAATACGGTGTACGGCGGCAAGGGTGGCAACTCCTCTGCGAGCTGCTGAGCAAACACCACCTTGGGCGTGTCGTCCGACTTCGACGGACCGGGCTCCTCGGCCCCGAAACCCAACGCCTTCATCCAAAACGGCATCTCCCCGGGTGACTGACCGGAGGCCAGTTGAGGGAACGTCGGGGGAACACGAAAACGGCTCACGACATCACCCATGTCGGCCATGGCCGGTGCCTGGGTCACTTGTCGGTCGTCGCCCCGCATGGCGAGGGATATTTTGCCCCGGGTGGAAGCGAGGTGGAGCTTGGGAACGTCCTCGTCGCGGACGAACAAAGTGGCTGACTTCGCTGGCTTCACTTTCGTCCCTTGGTCGCTCGCGTCTGCGTCCGTCGTGTGCCCGATGGCCGCCACCTGCACGTTCTGAAGAATAACCTCAGAGATCGTGTCCTTCCCCCTGCCGTCGGCGGCATCGATATCCATCACCACGCAGACATCCACCC
>CAYOQG010000009.1:0-41255 GCA_964405925.1 uncultured Phycisphaeraceae bacterium
TCCTCCGCGACGCCATCCGGCGTCGCGGGCGGCGAAACGGCGAGAACGATACCGACGACGACGGAGAGCACGCCTAACGCAACGCACCGCACCGCGCCTCATCGACCTGATGAACGGATTTCGGCTACCAGCTCGTCGTAGAGCGGACGAAGGTTGAACATCACGTGCCCATCACCATAAAGGAACACCCCTCCCTCTCCGCCGTGGTTGGACAGCGGCTCATACACCAGGATCGTTTCGTTCGCGGGTCGTTCTTGCGCAGGGCGTCGCGCGACGATGTAGTTGGAGAGGTCGAGACCCGACGCGGGACAGATGGTCTGGTCGCGAGTCAAATACCCGCCGTGGATCAGTTCGTCTAGCCCGATCTGACCCTGAAAGTTGTTGTCAGCCGCGTATTGCCCCATGGCTACACCGATGGCCTCCATGTTCGTAGCACAGACTATGCGCTTGGAGAGCTCCCGAGCTCGTGCCAGCGACGAGACCAGGATGCTCGCCAGCAACGCGGTAGTGATGATGCTTGCGCAACCGCAGACCAGCCCGGCGATGGCCATCCCCTGTCCGCCGTAACGCTGAGGCTGATTGCCGATTCGCACGAGGGCGATGATCCCGGTCACGATGGCGATGATCCCCGCGGGCAGGCAGGCCACCAGCCCGATGATCCCGAGCACCAGTGTGGCGACAGCCAATCCCGTCTGTCGTGCCGCTGGTGGTGTCGGAGACGAAAAACCCGGCATTTGTGGAGGTGTCGGTGATTCGGCCATATCAGAGGCTCCCAACGGAAAGGGCAGGACCCGCCATGGGGCTCCTGTGCAATCCAACGCTCGATAGGATCAGGTCACCTGTCGCGCGCACCAGATGATCTGTTACGAACCCGAGTTCCTACCTCTTGGCGGTAAGCTCGATGACGTCGGCGCGCACGGTGTCGTATTTGAGCCCGAGGTTCGTGGCCGCTTTGTAGGCGACGCTGCCCCGTTCTTTAAGCAGGGCGAGTAGCAGGTGCTCGGTACTGACTTCGCTAGCTTCAAGCTCCTGGCACTGCTTAATAGCGGTAGCTACGACGTTCTTGAAATGCGGTGTACCGGGAAGACGCCCGAACACCCAGGTTTCCTCCAGCTGCTTCTTGATGAGGTTATCGACTTCGGTGCGGAGCTTCTGCTCGGTGATACCGTGCTTTGCGAGGACGGAGGCCCCAACACCGGTTCCTTCGCGCCCAATGGCCATTAGGACGTGTTCGGTTCCGACGTATTCCTGGTCGTACTCGCGGGCGATCTGGTTGGCGATCTTGATGACCTCGGCAACGCGTTGACTGGATTTCGGCAGCATGAACCCACGGTTCCTTCAGATCACAAGCTTGACACCGACCACCATCAGGCTCAGTCGACCGAGTCCGGGTCTAGCACGCTCTCAGCGGTCTCAGTCGGCTGGCTGATTGGTTGGCTTCGCAGTTTCAAGTAATTGTAGCCGAGGCTGATGACCGCGACAACGATGGCGCTAATCAGGGTGATTTTAATCAGCCGCAGACGGTTCTTGATCTCCTGGTCTCGCCACTCACCGAGTCGGCGGTCGATCTCATCCAGCTTGCGATCGATCCGTTGCTCGATCTCGTCGAGTTTCTGGTGGACGTACTCGTCGGCAACCCCACGCAGTTTCTGGGCGATGCCGCCCACCACACCGATCTCCTCGATGGTCTGCCTGAGCGAAGGCTTGACGTCTTCGTCCGGGAGAAACCGGTAGTCGCCCTCCGCCTTGGTGCCTTCCAACACCCGATCAATCATCGATCCCACAAGTGCTCGCCGGCGGCGCTGGATGCGTGCCCAGAAGCCTGCCTTTCGACGCATCCGTTTCTCGATGTACTCGCGGGTATCGGCCGTCTCAAAGTGCACGCCACGAAGCCGGGCGAAGGCTTTGAGCCCGCGATCGGACAAACCCTGGAACCGCACACGATCCACCGCAGTTAATGCCTTGGCCAGTTCCTCCTTGCTGGCGGAGCGGCGAACAGGGATGCGGGCCCAAACCACGATGTCGAGCAGGGCGTCGCGATCCAGCTCCAAAAGCAACTCCTGTCGATCACGGATCAGGCGCAGCAGCTCTCCACGAGGTGTAGGTCTGATGATGGACAGACCGAGCTCCCGAGCGTACGCATCCAACTCGTCATCGGGCAGATCGATCAGCGACGGCGAGGAAGCGGCTGGTCGTTGTCCCATGATACCGGCACATTCTACTACCAGTGGGCCTGGATCAACAGTGCCAAGGTGAGCAAGAGACCGCCGATGACGAACAGCTCGTAGGCAAAACGACGAAAGCGCATGCGGAGCAGCAAAGCGACCAGATAGCGACGCAGCAGAGCCGATCCCAGCCACCCCTCTGCGGCGACCTGCCAGCGCCAAACGAACGTAATCAGGCGGCCGAGGCTGTAGATGCTGACCAGGACGGCAAGCATGAACCGGTAGAACTCGAAAAGATCGAATCCCTGCACTAAGACGGATCCTGTGTAGAGCCCGATAGCACAGGCTTAACTGCCTTGCGCATGCACAGCCGAGCAGCTTCCTGGACTTGCCTACATGCAGCGCCGACCGCTAAAACGCCACTGGCGTCGGCGGCGCATCCACATCATCACGCCCATCATGAACACAAGCGGGATCATGCCCAACGTGCCGCAAATCGTGGCCGCTCCACCCTCACCCTCTGGCTGAGTCCCGGGGAGAGGAGGTGGTTCCACCGTGCCACTGGAGCTGGTGCCAGGATGAATCGTGAGTAGCCGGGTCGCCTGCGCCGCGATGGTCGTCCCCCCCGACGTAACCGTGGTCACCGTCGCCGTGATCGGTAGGACCAGCGACGTGTCACCTTCGTTGATATAAGTGTGGAGGACAGACCGGCTTGTCGCCCGCGTTCCGTCGCCAAGATCCCAAACGACCGACTGCACGGTCATCGGTCTGTCGGCGTCAATGCTGAGAACCACGTCGAAAGGCGAAGTGCCCTCGGTTACGTTCGAGCCGGCTGTGTCTGGAAGGCTCGCGACAATTCGGATCTGGGTCGCCCCGTCCAAACCATCGTCGTCGCTTGCCTCCTCGCCCACGACGCGGATTTGCACGGTGGCGGTACCTTCGTGGCCCGCAATGTCGGCCATCGTGAGCTTGGCCGTAAACAGTCTGATCTCCCCGGGCAGCACCACGTAGGTGTAGGTCACCGACGCGGTTGTCGCGTCCACGCTCGGACCACTCTCGACGTCGAAATCCCACTTGGTCTTGCTGGGGTCGATCTGAAGCTCGCTGACCGCGTTGCCCCTAAAATAGACGGGAAGCGGTGAGACACCTCCGAGTGGCGAAGCGCTGATGGTGACCGCTGGCTTGGGCACCAAGACGTCCCCGCCACCGGTTCCACCTTGCCCGGTGCCCTCGGAGTCGATGGTCGCCCCGAACGAGTAGTGTCCGATTGCGCTGCGGCCGTATATGGCGAAGACCTTCGTGACATCCTCGATAGCCGTGAAATCGACGAACTGCTCATCCCCCTCCTCGCACTCACCTTCACATCCGGCATACAGGACCTCGACACCGGAAGGAAGGATTGCCACGGTTGCAGCTCCGCATCCACGTTGGGATTTATCGTAGCACACGCGATCCTGGGGGATGAATCCGAAGTCACCCGTGCTCTCCACCACGATGAACTCATCCGTGCTGACACCGGGTGTCCAGCGCAGCGTCGATCCATCTATGCGCAGATTGGACGGCACATCCGGCCAGGAAAAACCGCCGTTGGTTAAGGTCTCTTCCGCCGCCCGGACGGCGAGATAGGCGTTGATGCGACCATACCCGTATTTGAGGCTGCGACTCGTGATCTGGTTGTACTCCGCTTCGCTACGGTTAATCTGATCGCACGTGTGCTCCATGATGATCCGAACGTCGGTGGCGGTGAGCTGCCGGTTTACGGAGAGAATCAGCGCTGCCACGCCGGCTGCAATCGGACAGGACGCTGAGGTGCCGCCAAACGAGTTCGTGTACTTGCCCTCTCGGTCGAGGTCAGGGATGAAGAAAAGGCCCGTGAACGGGTCCTCGGCGTAGCCACCGAAGTTGTAGCCGGGTTCGATACCGCCGGCCAAGTCTTCGTTGTCCGTCGTTGCGATGCCGCCGCTGAGCTCATCCGCACCGGGAGCGAGGAAGTCCATTTCGGGTCCGTAGTTGCTGAATGCCGCCCGCCGGTCCGCGTCGGTGCTCGCTCCCACTCCGAGGACCTGCGGTAAAGTGGAGAGCTCAAAACCTGGCCGGTTCTCTACTCCGTCATTGCCCGAGGCAAAGACAATCACCATCCCCAGCGGTGGATCATCCCCCTCTTCTCCGTCGAGGTCTCGGCCTTCGCGGAAGGCCGTCTCGATGGCATCTGCGATAACGGCAGGATTCGGCCCGTCGATGCCCCAACTGTTGATATGGACGTCGACCTCCTGCTGCCTTGCAAACGTGTAAACACGAGCGATTTCCTCGTCGGTCAGCAGCTCGCCCAAACCTCGGGAGACCGTAAACCGAGATAAGTAGGCCACACCACGAACGCCAAGCTGGTTCGCCCGGGCGACAGCCAACCCCATCACAGCCGTTCCGTGGCGGTCAAAGATCTGCTTGGGACGCGGGTCGTTGAAGCCCGGGTCTCGTGAATCGAGCGATGGATCGTGCCCGACGCCTGAATAGTTGTGGCGTAAGTCCTCATGCTCCACATCGCACGCGTCATCGAACATGCCGATCAAGATGTCTTGTCCCTCACCGTGTACCCATGCATCCAGTGCATCAATGTCGGCATCCAGGGTGCCACCAAGTTGCCCGGTATTGTGAAGATGCCACTGGTGGGGATAGAACTCGTCCTCGGGTGTAGACTGGCGAGGGCGGGCCACTCGCCGCAGATTGGGTTGGGCCCAAAGCGTTCGCTTGTCGACCGCCATGTGCTCAGCTACAAGGACTTCATCGTCCTCGGCGGGTGTCACCCGATAGACATCGTGAAGCCCCTCGACCTCGGTGACGTTGGTAATATCGTAGTCCGCCCAAAGGCGATCACGCTGTGCTTTCGTCAGACTGCTGTGTACCTTGACGACAATTGTGCCCGTCGAGACGGCTGGGCTGTCGACACCCGCGAACCGGTAAACCGGCCGGATTTCCTCGATGGCAGGATCCTCCTTGAGAACCTCCCGCCGAACGGCACGAACGTCTGGCACGCGAAGGAGCTTAATCCGGGCATTGGGGGCGCCTTCGATGTCTTCCACGATACCCCGCCCCTTGCTGGCGATCCGCTGCTTGACCGTCGGGATCGTTACGTCCCTGCGAAGCACGACCCCGAGTTCGGACTCTGACTTCATGAGCGGGACCTTTCGGCCGTCCCGCATCACGTAATACCGCTCGTCGGCCAGGGCACCGCCCGCGAGCACGCCGCTCAACAGCACACCTGCGAAAAGGCGGACGATCCGCTGCCGCTTCTTACCTACACTGCCTGCGAACATCATTCGAAGCTCACCTTTCGTACAGACTGACATCCGGACGTAAGTCCGTGCCAGGGATGGACCGTATCCAGGAAGGCCAGCATTGAGGCGACCCCACCCATCATGAGACAGGGCGCCGAGACCGATCAAGACCTTCGCCCTATTGCTGGTGCGTGGGCTACACCGCCCCATTGGCGGTCAGCCAGGCGCGTCCCGCCACGCGACAAGGTATTGTTCAGCTCCCCAAATTACGTGTCAAGCACGGGAGGCGTCTTTCGCGAGGTCCTTGTCACTTTGGCTGCCGCCACGGTCGGATGGCCCTGGCCGCCGAGGCATGATCATCCGCGCGCCGCTGGACCGCACGCGGAGATCCAAGCATCGAATGCAGCCGAATCGAACATCACCCATCGGACGATCGCCGGCAGGGCGTTTTCTCCGAGGAACGAACGAATCACCTCCAGGGAGAGCTTCGCGGCAGCGGCGAGAGGGTATCCGTACACGCCGCAACTGATAGCCGGGAAGGCCACGACCTCACAGTTGTGGTCGCGGGCCAGCTTGATCGACGCACGGTAGCAGGAGGCGAGCAGATCGGGCTCGCCCTGATCGCCACCGCGCCAGACCGGCCCGACGGTATGGATGATGTACCTGGCCGGAAGCCGATAACCCTTTGTGATCCTGGCCTGTCCTGTGGGGCAGCCGCCGATCGTTCGGCACTCGGCCAGCAGATCGGGCCCAGCGGCCCGATGGATTGCTCCATCCACACCGCCGCCACCCAACAGGCGTTCATTCGCCGCGTTGACGATCGCATCGACCTTCTGGGTGGTTATATCACCACGGACAACCTCGATTCTGTTCATTCGTAGCCACTCCTGTCCCGCACAAGGATCGTCCGGTCGATTAGACCATTCGACCGATGCTCACCGTACGCCATAATCAGATCCGCAAAGATGTCACGGTGTCTCGAGTGATGACATCGTTCAAACTCACGCCACGCCGCTGTCCTGAAAACCACCGCCGCGACCCGACGAAGGTAACCGAGTGGCTCCCCGAGCTGTACGCGCAACTCGCCGTGGTCGAAGATGTCCCGCGGGGCAAAGGTGTTCGCTCGTTGGACGATTGGTTCGAGAATCGCTCGCCAGTCCTTTACCGTCCGATCGGGGATGTGGTCCTCGGGGAACACATGACGTCGCTCCAATGCCAGGACAACCGTGACCTTCCAGCCATCACCGACCGCCAGGGTCTTGAAGTACCTGTCGTTCCCAGCCAATCGTCGATCCCACTGTCGTGCCAAGTGTTCAGCATGACGCTGTGTTACCCGCGCCAAGCGTGCCAGGAGTCGCCGTTGCTCGACTGCAAGATCGCCCGATGGTCGTAGCGAAGGTCGCTTGTGAAGGTAGCGTTTGAAGAAGCGAAGACGCTGTGTCCGGGTCGCGACACGGTGGAAATACTGATCGAGCTGGGCGAGTGAATTCAGCGTCCGGCGGATGGACATGGGTCTGGACGCGAAGCGGGCGGTATGGACGTCCACATAGTAAGCTTCGACTCCGGGCGGGCGTTGAATTCGAACCAGCAGGATGTTGTTCGGGTGGTGGTCTCCATGCGTGAAGCCGCGTTCGTGAGCCGACGAAACCAGCGTTGCGATCGAGTCAATGATGACGGCTTCATTTCGCTGCCGCTCACTGCCCCGGCCGTGAAGCACCTCGCGAACCCACGCGTCCGAGAGGCTGGCTGCACCCTCGAGTCCCTCAGTCAACAGCGCTAATCGCCGCGGTGGGGCAGTCTCGCTACCCAGCGCCAGACAGCGGGCAACTTGAACCCCGATTGCCTCCGCCCGAAGCGAAGCCCGCCACTCGCGGTCTACAGAGGCGCCGAGGACCCGGTTCTTTATGCGGTCTACCCAGGTCGGTAGGTCAAAGACCTTGGCAAACACGACCACCCGCGGTGGAGTGGATGTCCCGTCACCGAGCTGGAACCGCCAAGTGGTCCGTCGGTACCCCGCCTTCACCTGCCGTGCCCGAGGATCGTCCTCAAGGTTGAACCAGTCGGGTGCCTGCCGCCCCAGCAATCGCTCCAGCCAGTCGGTGCGGATGCGCCACAGTGATCCTTGGCGGGCGACGCAAGCAATCGGATCGGCCTCCCTGGCTGGGTGCGCTTCGTCGCGGAGCCGAGGTTTCCTTCGTTCTGACATGGCGGTCATAGACGAGAGTCCACCATTGGGCGAAACGAGCCGATCACGTCCGATGAATCCAGGCCCGACTCTGCTCGCATTCTACCGAAGGACGCCATAAGGAGCCACGGAGGCATATGGTCCTGGCGGGTGGAGGCTGACATACGAGCAAGCCCGCCCCACGCGCTCGGAGCCGTCTGAGTGGGTGTGCCGGGAGCGCGGGTGCGTTGACGACCGGTGCGCCTTCGTGGTATCTACCTGACCTGCGTCTGCTGAGAGATTCGCTTGGGAGTCGGGGTGATCATGAAGTCAAGGTTATCCATCCTGCTTCTTCCGCTTGCGGTTGGCGTCGGTGGATGCCGCGCTTGGCCGATCGAGAACGCCGACCGAGATGTGTATGAGCTGATCGCTGAGCGGCAAGAGGCCGCCCTGGGCGCAAGAACCGACGTTCGTCTCGCGCCCGAGACGGGTGATGTGCCTGCAACCGAGCGCATGTATCGCTCTAACCCGCGCCCGGTCGATCCTCAGCTTCCGGAGGCATTCCAAACAACTGAACCTGAGGCCCAGCCTGACGTTGCGAACGCCGACGAAGCGGCAGCGACGGAGGAACCGACGGAGGATCAGGAGCTTACCCCAAGCATCTTTAGCGACGACGAGATCGAGCAGGTGCTGGTCTTCGGGCTCAGTGATGTACTGGCCTACGCCATGCGGCATGCACGGGAGCTGCAGGACGCGAAGGAGGATCTTTTCCTGGCTGCCCTTGATCTGTCACTTGAGCGACATCTCTGGACACCACAGTTCGTTGCAGAGGCGACCGCGACCTACGATAAGTTCAAGGAAGGAAGCGACCCTGGCCGGGCTATGCAGACAGTCAGCGATGTTGCCGTCAGCCAACGGCTTCCATTCGGCGGGGATGTGACCGCCACGGTTATATACGCATTGACGCGTCAGGTCCGCGATCTCGTGGAAAAGGGTGAGAATGGTCAGGTCATCCTGGAAGCGAACGTTCCGCTCCTCCGCGGTGCGGGGCCATCAGCCTATGAGTCGAGATTTGCCGCCGAGCGCGAGCTGGTCTACGCCGTTCGGCGCTTTGAACGCTTCCGCCGCTCGTTTCTGGTGGATATCGCCAGCGAGTATTTCAGCCTGCAGCAATCCAAGGCATCCATCGACAATACCCACGTGAGTTACCTGAATCGAAAACTGGACTGGGAAAAGGCGGACTTCATGCACAAAAAGGGGCGAAGCCGGAGCGTGTTTGAGGCCCCCCGGGCCAAGGCCATCTACCGTGACGCCGAGGCTGCCCTGGTCAGCGCCAAGCAGCGGTATGAATCAGCCTTGGACCGCTTCAAGATTCGTCTGGGCATGCCTGTGGACACGTTGCTCGACGTACTTGGTCAGCAGGAGGACACAAAGAGCCAAGCCCTTGACGCTCTGTTGGCGGTTGTTGACAAAGAGACCGCTATTGAGGTAGCGCTTCGCTATCGGCTCGATCTTCTAAACAACGCCGACCGTGTCGACGATACCCGTCGCGGTGTGATCGTGGCCAAGAATCGAATCCTCCCTGATCTGACCCTCAGCGGCAGTGCAATCTTCAGCTCAGATCCGTACCAATTGCGTGCCTCGAACCTTCGACAAGAACGGTCCGACTGGCAGGGCAGCATCAACCTCAGCCTCGACGATCGCAGGAGCGAGCGATATGCCTATCGGGCGGCGATCCTCTCACTTAGAAAATCCGAGCGCGATCACCTGGAGTTCGAGGACACCGTCCGGGCGGATGTTCGCAGAGCGCTACGCCGCATTGCCGAGCAGGACAACTTGCGGGCGATTCGCGCACTCAGCGTGGAGGAGAACGAGCGTCGTGTGGAAGCCGCTCGGGCCCAGTTTGACTTGGGCAAGTCCACGAACCAGGACGTGGTAGACGCGGAGACCGATCTGCTCCGTGCCCGAAACGAGTACGCCGCGGCGGTGGCTGCCTACCGCGTCGCGATCCTCGAATTCAGGCGGGACACGGGAACACTCCGTGTCCGCGATGACGGCCAAATGCTCCCGGAAACGTCCGAGCCCTGACACCGTGGTACTGGCTGTTCCCGCACCAGGACGGCTCGGGGTATCGCATCTATGTGACGCCGCGGCACATTGACGTCGGCGCACGTTTCTCCATACGCTGCACAACTTCCGACCACCATGCCCTTTGCGATCGAGTGCGGACGCGGTATCCTAAAGGGCGAAGGCTGTCGCATCCAGTCGTTCCAAGGGCAACGCCGATGAGCCGGGGGATCGGGATCGCATGGCGACATCAATTGGCACAGAAACGGCAAGCAGCGCACTGTCGGGCGTCAGTGACATGTCCTCCGACGTTTACTACTCGAAAGCCCAGAGTGGTCGGTTATGGTTCCGGCTGTTCCTCGCCGTCTGCCTCATCGGGGTCGTCGGCGCAGTGACTTGGGCATTATGGGCATGGACTCAAAATGCCCGGGCCGTGGCCGATGTTTCTAAGTTCACCGTCGTCCCCCGAGGGTTCAATGTCGTCTTGCAGGAGAAGGGCGAATTGAAAGCCGCCCGATCCACCGACATCAATTGTGAGGTGGAAGGTCGGTCCACCATCATTACCTTAATCCCCGAGGGAACGGCGGTCAAGGAGGGCGACCTGCTGGTCGAGCTCGCCAGCGACGAGATCGAGGATCGTATTCGCCAGGAGGAGCTCAAAGAGGCTAACGCCATCACCGCCTTTGAGTCCGCCCAGACGGAGCTCGAGATACAGCGAGATCAGAACGCCAGTGACATTCGCAAGGCAGAACTCGAGATTGAGCTCAAACGTCTTGAACTGGAGAAATACCAGAAAGGCGAGTGGGAACAGATGCTCAAGGAGCACGAGATCGCGATCGAGCAGGCTGAGATCAACCTGAGACGTCGCAAAGAGGACTTTGCCGCTGCGGAAGAGCTGAAAGCCAAAGACTTCATCACCGAGACCGAATACGAAGAGGATGAGTTCAACAAGATACGAGCGGAGTGGGATCTCGAAAAAGCGGAGAAAGCCATTGAGGTCCTAAGGGAATACACCCATGTCGCTGCTCAGCGAAAGAGAGAGGCTGATCTGGACGAAGCCACCAAGGAATGCGCTCGCGTCAAGAAGAACGCCGAAGCGGAGGAACTCAAGAAGCTGCGGGCGGTTGAGGGAAAGAAGAAAGAGCTTGACCTGATTCAGGATCAACTGGCCAAGCTTCGTGCCCAAAAGGAAAAGACCCGCATCACCGCACCGACGCAGGGATTCGTCGTTTACTTCGGTGGCGCAGGACGCCGCTTCTTCATGGCTGAAGATCAGATCAAGGTGGGCGGCACGGTCCACGAGCGCCAAACGATTCTCTCGTTGCCCGATACGTCGGAGATGCTCGTCGTGCTCCGCGTGCATGAAGCCAAGACCGATAAGCTACGATTGGGTCAGCCAGCCAAAATCACCGTCGAGGGGCTGCCCGGTCATGAGTTCACCGGGAAGGTGACCAAAATCGGCGTTGTCGCGGACACACAGAACCGATGGCTCAATCCGGATCTCAAGGAATATGAGACCGAGGTTGCCATGGACCCCGCGGACGTGCCGCTGAAACCGGGTGTCACTGCCCACGTCGAGATTCTAGTTGAGACGGTGGAGAACAGCCTTGCGGTACCCGTGCAGTCGGTCTATGCGAAAGCGGGCCGGCGCTACGTCTTCGGAGAAGAGGGGGGAGAGACCATCCCCGTAGAGGTGAAACTGGGCGCGATCGGAACCGAGTGGGCCGAAATCATCGAGGGATTGTCTTCAGGAGAGAGGATCTTGATGGCGTTTTCAGACGAGCAAAAGCGTCTAATACCCGACGTCGGGCCTGAACCTGGGGCTCGGGCCGACTCTTGGGGCAATGGGCAACCCCCTGACTCCGGGAGTGGGACAGCAGGGAGAACGCCCGAGGTGAACATGACTCACGGACAACCTGAGACGACATCTTCGGCGATCGACGGTTCCGGAGACTTCCGCGTCCGTGGTCCGGGTGAAGGTCACCGGATGCGCTCTCAAACGCCAGGCGGTACCGAGGGCGATCGCCATCCGGATTCAACGGCGCGGACCCATCCCGGGCCAGCTCACGATCTTCAAGAGCGCGCACCCGCCGCCGAAAAGGATGAAGGTGACCGAAAGGAACAGAAACCGCCGCCAACTTCACCGGCTACGAGACCATAGGCTGCCTCTGATGGCCATCGCCTCGATCCAAAGACTCTCCAAGGTGTACGGGCAGGTGGATAGCAACGTCTGCGTCCATGCGCTCCGCGACATCAGTGTCGATTTCGCGGAAGGTGAGTCCGTTGCCATCCGCGGCCCAAGTGGCTCGGGCAAGAGCACCCTCATGAATCTGCTGGGATGCTTGGATCGCCCCACCTCGGGACGTTATCTGCTCGGAGGTATCGACGTCTCGCGCCTAAACGACGACCAGCTCTCCGACATTCGCGGGCGACGGGTCGGATTCGTGTTTCAGAACTTCAATCTGATCCCTCAGCTCACACTCCTGGAGAACCTCGAGGTGCCCTTGTTCTACCAGGGCTGGCCGACGCGGGCCCGCCGCGAGAAGGCCGCTCAGTTGGCTAAGATGGTTGAGCTTACAGACCGGGGACATCACCGCCCTACGGAGCTTTCTGGGGGCCAGCAACAGCGAGCGGCCATCGCCCGATCACTCGTCAATGACCCCTTGCTGATCCTGGCCGATGAGCCCACAGGGAATCTGGATTCCGCGACCGGCGAGATGATTTTACGGATCTTCTCCACCCTGCACGATCAGGGTCGCACGATCGTAATGGTTACGCATGATGATAGGGTTGCGGAGAGCTGTGATCGTGTCATTACGCTCATGGACGGGCAGGTTGAAAGCGATCACCGCAACGGTGCGGCCTGGTGACGTTCCGCACCGCTGCCTCATCGCCCCCTGCACGGTCTCCGATCGGTAAGGTTGAGAAGCCGGACGCCCGTAACGGGTACCGCCACCCGGCGAGTTCAAGGCCGACATGCGATAGGAACCGACCGGAGGATTGGGGGTTTATGGGCAACGTTCAACCCCCGACCGCCAAAGCCGATCGTGGGATTCGAACCCACAACCTCAGCTTTACGAAAGCTGTGCTCTACCGTTGAGCTAGATCGGCGCTTCGAAAAACGTCAAAGCGTCGAAATGACGCAGCCATCACATTTCGTTTTTTCGACTTTTCATATTCGTAGTTCCGAATCCCCCCCGTGTCAAACCCGCTCCTGGGCGTATCGGCTGACCTTGTCATAGGTCGTTGCAAGAAACCCAATCAGCGGGAACACTCCACGTTCAAACGGCGATGGCCCAAGCTGCTCGAGGATTGCCGAGGGTCGTTCGGGCGGGCCGATCTCGATCTCGACCAACTCGAATTCGGGGCCCGCCTCCCAAAACCGCTCGATCACCTGTTCGACGGGCGGCGACGTCGGGTAAATCGTCGGAACAACACCTGGCGGGGGCCCCATATCGTCCGCATGGTGGTCTACATTTCGCATCACATCTTCTCCACCGGATCCCTTGATTGGGGATTGGCAATCGGTCAGTCTTCCGCGACCGCGTCGCGGGAAAGTGCTAGAATCTCGCGCAGTTTCTCCGTCGACAGCTCGGTCAACCACTCTTCACCGCTTCCAACAACGTTGTCCGCCAAACCCCGCTTCTGCTCCAGCAGGGCGTCGATTCTCTCTTCCAGGGTCCCGACACAAATGAACTTGTGGACCTGGACCCGCCTGCTCTGGCCGATGCGATAGACACGATCGGTTGCCTGGTCTTCGACCGCCGGATTCCACCAGCGGTCGAAGTGGAACACGTGGTTGGCGGCGGTGAGGTTGAGGCCAAACCCCCCTGCCTTGAGTGACAAGATCAATATCGGCGCGATGCTGTTGTCGCTTTGGAATTCGTTTACCATCGTGTCACGCCGGCTACGCGTTGTACCTCCGTGCAGGAAGAGGACTTCTCGGTTAAACGCTTCCTGCAGCAGCCTCTGCAGCAAATCGCCCATCTGTCTGAACTGCGTGAAGACCAGCGCTCTCTCCTCCTCCGCGAGAACCTCCTCGAGCATCTCCGAGAGTCGCTCACACTTGCCGCTTCGATAAGGCAAGCTGGACCCGTCCCCCAAGAAATGGGCAGGATGGTTGCAGACCTGTTTGAGCTTCACGAGCACCGCAAGCACGAGACCTCGGCGCTGAATTCCACCCGCCTGTTCGATCTGCCCCAACATCTCCCCTACCAACGCCTCGTAGAGGGCAGCCTGCTCTCGGGTCAGGTTGCAGAAGACCCTCATCTCCATCTTTTCCGGGAGATCAACCTGAACACCCGGGTCCGACTTGACCCGTCGAAGCACAAACGGACGGATCAGATGGCGAAGGCGCTGGGCCCGGTCCGTATCGTGATACCGTTCGATGGGCACGGCAAACCGCCGCCTGAACTCCCCTGCTGTCCCCAGATAACCCGGGTTCAGGAAGTCCATGATCGACCACAGTTCGCTAAGCCGGTTCTCGATGGGTGTGCCTGTTAGGGCCATCCGATGAACGGCACGAAGGGACCGGATGGCGATAGCCTGCTTCGCGGCAGGATTCTTGATGTTCTGGGCCTCGTCGAGCGTAATCCGATACCACTCGATGGCGGCCAGATGTTCAAGGTCTCGATGCGTTAACCCATATGTGCTGATCACCACGTCCTGCTGGGCAACGCGTCTCACGAATTCCTGTCCCGTCGCCCGCTCCATCCCGTGATGAACCATCACCCTCAGCGACGGTGCAAACCGCTCGATCTCACGCTGCCAGTTGCCAACCAGCGACATGGGAACGACCAACAGCGTCGGTCCCGGTGACGATCCCGCTTCGCGCTCGTGAAGCCAAACGGCGATCATCTCGATGGTCTTCCCCAGTCCCATGTCATCAGCGAGACACGCTCCAATCCCCAGCTTGGTCAGGAAGGCGAGCCATTCCAGTCCTCGATGTTGATAGTCGCGCAGTGTTCCGCGAAAGTCAGCCGAGGGAGGGAGTCGCTCAATGCGCTCGTGGGCTGTCGCGGCGTTCAGCAGGCTCTCGATCCATCCGGAAGCTCGCAGCCCGCCAACCGGTAGCCCTGTCTCGAGATCGTCAGCAACGTAACACTGACGCAAGGCTTCAAACACCGTCATCCGCCCACCCCGCTTCTGCTGCAAGAATCGCAACGCCGCTTCCACGTCTGACGGCTGCACCTCGGTCCATCGACTCCGAACCCGTACAAGCGGTCGTTTCGCGCTGGCCAGTCTCCTAAGTTCCTCCAGGGACAAGCTTTCGTCGCCCACGGCAACCTGCCAGTTGAAGGCGACAAGCGTATCGAGGCGTACGTTCGCATCGCCTGTGGACGCCTCGGAATCAAGAGGTTTGATGTTTAGCCACATCCGAAGCTTGGGCCGACGTTCATGCCACCATTTCGGCACCCATACACGAAAGCCCTCCAGCTCAAGAATCGGCGCCGCGTCGCGCAAGAACGTATACGCCTCGTCGATCGTCAACGCGCATTCCAACGGACCCGGCACCTCCGCACTCTGCACCAAGGGGGAAAAATGACGCGCCGCCCAGGATAGATCCGCTCGAAGCTGATCCCGGGCGTCGTCGAATGGGCGACTGAGAATCAAGGGATCATTCCGGCGCTCCTCGAAGAGCTGTTGGGCATCAAGTACCCAACCGGGGTCATTGGTTGACTGAACGTGCACGGTGAGCCTCCAAGCATCCTTGGACCCGGCGGAGGACGTTTGGCTTGTGCCCCCATCCGCAGCGCCGTCCGAGGACTCCCGCGCCGGTGGTGCGTGGAGACGGAGACAGGTCCGGAACGCTCTCTCGGAGGCAAGTGGTTCCAGCCTCGACACCCACCCACGTACCAGGTCGTACGTTGCCCGACGCTCCTCGACCCTGCCAGCCAAAAGTGAATCAGTGCTCACGACCGACCGAAGCCATCGTATTTGCGGTGGGCAGAATTCATCGCGACGGTCGGAGACAGCATGAGCCAGGTCGTCGCCTTCCAGGCAGCGGCGAACCAGAGCGTCCACCGACCTCCACAGGAAGTTCTCCACCAGAGCGGAAGCCTGGACCGGCTCACCGTCGACGACGGACGAGCGACAGACGGGCGGCATCGAAGAAATCAGCTTCCGCAAGCATTCTGACGTAGTATCATCACTCACGACCGGGCGCCAGTAGCCTGCATAGCGATCACCACCAGCGTGGTGCAGGGCCGGGACAAAACGCTGCTTGGCAAGCAACGCCATCACCAGCTCCGCCATCCGTGACCAGTAGCGCAGAGAGGCACCAAGCCGCACGTCGTCCCGCGACAAGGCTGGCTTCGACGTCAGAAGATCAACGGCGTCCGCAGGTGTGAAGACCAGAGTCCGCACCCGACGGGGTAAAAGCACAACGTCCGCAGCGGATAGGGGCCCGGGTGTCTCATCCACCGCGTGCACCGAAGGAATATACGAAACACCGCGATGGGGGAGCATGAGCGCCGCCTCTGACCGCACGGCACCGGACGCCAGGAGACTATCGAAAATGTCACCCACCACGTCCCGGACAACGTTCCAATCCGCGGCTTCATCAAGCCACTCAGGCGCCGCCCCGGTCTCCGGCAGTGCGGTCACCGCGCATGGCATCGACCTCTGCGATCCGGCGTGATCAGCCTCGTTCGTGGTGACCTCAGGCATCCGGTCCACGGCCTCACCCCAGAGGTGAAGCACTCTGTCTGTCCAGATTGTGTGGAGGATCATCATCCCGAACCACTCGCTATTTGCGTCCGCGATATTCAACGGCGAATACGTCCGCCGCTCTCACGGTGGCGAACCCCCCATGCTAACAGGCATTCGCCGATCGTCCAAGGGCGTCGTTCTTGGGCGCGAGACGGGCCAGACCAACCTCGCCGGCGACAACTCAGCATCTCCCGGCGATGCCACCCACGACTTTGTTCGTTCGCCAGAAAGATGCGCTGTCAAGCTGCCGGGATGGGGATCGTCCGAATGGGCTACTTTCTGGGCCCTGCGGTTTGGCAAACGACCAGTCAAATCAGTCACTGCCGGACCGGCGCAGATGCCGCTGCGTCGGTCACACAATCCCTGAAAACGGTTCCGGACGCTTCCCAGCTTGTTTGACCCACGTGGCGGAGTGGGCAGACCCCAACGCGGTAGGTGCGATGGACAAGAAAAGACAGTTGAGCACTCAAGCAACACCGTGTATGATACGGCCTCAATAGACTGACCGATCCGCGTCACTAACTGTCGATGGCCATGGGTAACGGATGAACGTAATCGAAATCGAAAACGTGACGAAGAGCTTCGGGCGGACTGTCGCTGTCAAGAGCTTGTCTCTATCGGTGCCCCAGGGATCGATCTACGGATTCATCGGCCCTAACGGCAGCGGCAAAACGACCACTTTGCGCATGATCATGCGCATCTACCACCCGGACCCCGGCAGTGGCTCCATTCGCGTGCTCGGCAGAGAGTCCTTCGGGGCGGCCAACGATCGCGTCGGATATTTGCCGGAGGAACGAGGCCTGTATAAGAAAATGAAGGTGCGCGAGGTACTGCGCTTCTACGCCGAACTGAAGGGCCGACGCGACTTCAAACACAAGGTGTCCGAATGGCTCGAGCGAATGGGCCTCGCCGACCGGGCGAACCACAAGGTGGAGACTCTCTCCAAGGGCATGGCCCAGAAGGTCCAGTTCATATCCGCGGTGATCGCCGAACCGGAACTGGTCATCTTGGACGAACCGTTCACCGGGCTTGACCCGGTGAACACCGACGTGTTGCGGGAAGCCGTGCTGGACCTGCGCCGCGGCGGAACGACGGTCATCTTTTCTACTCATGACATGGCCGTGGCGGAGAAGATGTGTGACTTCATCTTCATGATCTACAAAGGCGAGAAAGTCCTCGATGGCACGCTGGAATCGATCCAGGACACCTACGGGCAGGACACGATTCGCGTCAGGATGGAGGGTGACGGATACGATCCGCATTCCATCCCCGGTGTCGAGAATGTGACGGACTTCGGTCGTTTCCAGGAGCTGCGCATCGATCCGGCGACGGACATGCAGCAAGTGTTGAGCCGCTTGATGGGCATGGGGCGCGTGGCTCACTTCGAGATCGCCAAACCGTCGCTGCACGACATTTTCGTTCGCATCGCCCGACCCGAACCCACGGACATCGAAGAGAAGGGGCGCGGAAGTAAAACCGACGTAGCGATCGACGCACGCACCCGGCAGGAGAGCGCTTATGCGTAAGATGATCGTCATCGCCGCCCGCGAATACCAGGCCGCGGTGAAGACCAAGACGTTCATCATCACCGTGCTGGCCATGCCCATTCTTATGGGGGGTGGATTCGCGGCTCAGGTTCTCCTGAAAGACCGCGTCGACACCACCGACAAGCGAGTCGCCGTGCTGGATCACACCGGTCGCCTCTTCAAGGGGCTTGCCGAAGCCGCTCGAGTCCGTAACGAGGCGGATATCTTCGAGGGGAAAGCGGGCAACCGGCGGCAGGTCCGCCCGAGGTTCATCGTCGAACAAGCCAAGGTTCACGCAGACGGACCGGATGCCCAGATCCTCGAGTTGTCCGACCGCGTCCGCAGCAAGGATGATCCCATTTTCGGCTTTGTCGTTATCGACGCGGATGCGATCGGACCCGACCGAGCTTCCACATCGAGCAAAATCCGCTACTACTCTAATTCTCCCGTCTTTGACGACCTTCGGCGGTGGGTTTCGGTTGAGCTCAACAGGCAGATCCAGCAGATCCGTCTGCAGGCAGCACACCTCGATCCCGCGGTCGTGGAACAGGCCATGAAACCGGTGCCGGTGGCCAACCTCGGCCTGGTTTCCGTGGACGAAACCGGCAAGATCAGTCAGGCCAAGGAGACCAACGAGCTGGCTACCATCATGATCCCCGCGGGCATGATGATGCTCATGTTCATGGTGGTCATGATTGGCGCTGCGCCGCTGACCCAGAGTATCCTCGAGGAAAAAATGCAGCGGATCGCAGAAGTCCTGCTGGGCTCGGTACCCCCCTTTCAACTGATGATGGGTAAGCTGATTGGCATGGTGGGCGTGTCGCTGACGTTGGCAACGCTGTATCTGGTCGGTGCCGCTTACGCATTCCACAGTGCGGGCTACGGAGCCATGTTCCCCTCCCACCTGGTGTGGTGGTTTGTCATTTTCCAGTCTCTGGCGGTTCTGCTTTACGGTTCGCTGTTTATCGCGATCGGGGCGGCGGTCAGTGACATCAAGGAGTCTCAGAACCTCCACATGCCCATGATGATCGTGGTCGTGGCTCCCCTCTTCGTGTGGTTCAACATTTTGAGAGAGCCGACAGCCACGTTCTCGGTTGTGGCCTCTCTGGTCCCGACGGCCACGCCGATGCTGATGCTGCTGCGACAAGCAGTGCCACCTGGTGTCCCTCTATGGCAACCGCTGCTGGGTATCGGGCTGGTTCTTCTCACGACCGTTGTCTGCGTTTTTGTGGCCGGCCGCATCTTTCGTGTGGGTATCCTCATGCAGGGCAAGGCGGCGAACCTGGCCCAGATGTTGCAGTGGGTGATCCGCGGCTGACCGCCCTGTAGCCGAGCTGTTGGGACTGGGCGTTGACGCCCGAGACCCGCGTTTCCGGGGACCAGGCCCGAGGCGCAGAATTTGCCTGCCTCCAGGTAGCGATTTCCGTGATTGCAGATGGAACAACCATCCGATACCCCAACATCTTGATGCCGTGAGAGTTGCCAGCCCTAGATAAGCTGGTGGGATCCAAATGCCACTGACCGAAGAAAAATCAGAAAAAAAGCTTGACGTTCGGATTTCGTTTGGCTATCGTCAGGCCGAACAAAGAGCAAACGGGAAGCCACGGATGGCCTTGAGCCTGTTTCGACAAAAAAGCGAGAGCGGTGAGCGGGCGGCGCGTGGGCATCGGCCAAACTTCGACAGCGCGCTCCCGTTGTGTGTCTTCGGTCCCGGGGGCGATTATCGGACCGCGTGGCTCCCGGGACCTGGTTCTTTCGACGGGCGGAGGCAGCCTTCGCTACAACGTGTGCCTCTGCCGCATCATCCGATGCCCGTCGGCGAAGTGCCATCTTGTGTCACGACATGGTTGTCGCGGGCAGGCGAGCTGCTTTCCAATGCGGGCGATGAGTTCGCCCGCTTGGCCCGTCTGCGCAGGTTGGCTGAGCGAGGCGTCTTGCCCCACGTGGTGTTTGGTTCGTTGGGTTTAAGCGCCTTCCTGGAGAAGGATCATGGCCAAGAGAAAAAAGAAAAGCAAGAAGTTTCCAAGAGACCAGCGGGCGGTCACCCCGCGGCAGATCGAGATCCTGACGCTGATTCGCGACTCCCGCAGGAGCTTTGGTTATTCCCCGACCTTGCAGGAGGTCGCCGACGAGCTCGGGATAAGCAAAATCACCGTGTTCGAGCATGTCGAGGGACTCATCGACAAGGGCATGCTCACCCGGCGGTCGAACAGGGCTCGCTCTTTGGAGCTGACCTCTGCGGTGCAATTGCCGGATGAGCGACCGACGGTGATCCCCCTGCTGGGTCGAATCGCCGCTGGCCGACCGATCGAAGCCATCGAAACTCCCGAACAGGTCGATCTCGAGGACGTCTTTGCCAGCCGCCACTCTGTCGGCATCCTCACGGTCACCGGTGACAGCATGATCGACGACCAGATTCGCGACGGTGATTGGGTGGTGTACGAACAGCGCTCCAACCCGCGAAACGGCGATACCGTCGTCGCTCTGGTCGATGGCGAGGAAGCCACCCTCAAGCGCTTCTACAAGGAGAAGAACCGCATCCGCCTCCAGCCGGCCAACGAGCGGTACAAACCCATCTACCCCCGCGACGTCGAGGTCCAAGGTGTCGTCATCGGCGTCATCCGAAGGATGTGATCGCGAAACGCGTTCAGGAACGAGCCTACAACCTCGCTTATCCGATCCCGGAGCGCGAGCGACCGGTGCATCTGCATTCCCCTTGTACTTTTTTGCAGCGCCGGAAGGCAACCAACAAATTGCACGACGCGTTTTCGGGGTCGGAAACGCCGGTGCAGCGGACTGTGATTGTGCGATACCGGCATCGAAAACCGTGGTTCGGTGGATTGATGCAATTCGTTGCAACAGTCCCGGTTCTCGCGCCAGACCTTACCCGGTTCCCTCATCGCTCCTTCGTTCCTTTGCGCCCCGGCGGTAGCCGGTGCTGGGTGCGGAGCGCGGGCGGCGGGCGCGGCTGGTATATGGGGGCGGACCTTTCGGTTTCGCGTCTGCCGTGTCAACTGACGCTTCGCGTTGGGCACGCTGACGACGGGCTTCGATGGCAGCTTTGGGTGGTTTCGAGGGGATCAGACAGTCGCAGCCGTCTCCGATCAGGTCGCGCCGGCCGGCCTGCAACAACGCCTTGCGAACAAGAAAGTAGTTCTCCGGTTTGAAGAACTGCATCAGAGCCCGCTGCACCTTTCGATCACGAAGGTACTTGGCCACGTACACCGGCTTTTTGGTCATCGGATCGAGGCCCGTGTGATACATGCACGCGGCGACGTCCATCGGTGCAGGAATAAAGTCCTGCACCTGCTGGGGCTGGTAGCCATTTCGCTTTAGAAAGACGGCGAGCTCGATCATCGCCTGCAGATCGCAGCCCGGATGGGCGGATATGAAATAGGGGACAAGGTACTGCTCCTTGCCGCTCTTTGCGGACGCCCGCCTGAACTGTTCCGCGAACCGCTTAAAGTCCTCGATGTCCGGCTTCTTCATGAGTCGCAGCGTCTCACAGGCGACATGTTCAGGTGCGACCTTCAAGTGCCCACCGACGTGGTGGGCCGTCAATTCTCTCATGTACTCGGGCGAGAGCTGGGCGAGGTCCATCCGGATTCCACTGGCGACAAACGCTTTCTTGACACCTTCCTGCCTCTGCACCGCTCTCATAACATCTATGAGTGGTCTGTGATCCGTGCCAAGCAGTGGACATATCTTGGGATGCACGCACGAGAGCCGCCGGCAGATGGCTTCGACCTGCGGTCTCGTGCAGCGCATTTCATACATATTGGCCGTCGGACCACCGACGTCGCTGATGATCCCCGTGAAGCGCCTGTCGCTCTGCATCCGTCGCACTTCGCCGACGATGGATTTCTTGCTACGCGACTGGATGATGCGACCCTGATGCGTCGTGATCGAGCAGAAGGTGCAGCCACCGAAACACCCCCGCATGATCGTGACCGAGTCCTTGATCATCTCGTATGCGGGGATCGGCTTGGTGTAGCTCGGATGCGGTGCTCGTGTGTAGGGCAAGTCATAGATGAAATCCATCGCCTTCTGCGATTTGGGCAGTCGCGGCGGATTGCACACGACCGCCTGCCGATCATGCCACTGAACCAACGTCTTTGCATTGTAGGGATTCGTCTCGACGTGGATCAGTCGAGTCGCCTCCGCAAAAGCCCATCGGTCCGCTTTGACCTCCTCATACGACGGCAGCATGACGACCTCGCCACCCGAAGGCGCTTGCTCTTTAGCCCCCATGGCATAGGCGACACCGCGCATGTCGCGTAGATCGTGGACCGTCTCACCCGATTCAAGCCGCCTGGCAATCTCGACAATCGCAGACTCCCCCATGCCAAACACCACGAGATTCGCCTTGGCGTCGAGCAAGATGGATCGCCTGACCGTGTCACTCCAATAATCGTAGTGAGCCAAACGCCGAAGGCTGGCCTCGACCCCGCCAGCGATGATCGGCACACCCTTATAGGCTTCGCGTGCCCGCTGACAGTACGCGAGTGTCGCGCGGTCCGGGCGCAGTCCGATCCGACCGCCGGGTGAATAGGCGTCGTCGTTGCGGACCTTCTTGTTGGCTGTGTAGTGATTGAGCATCGAGTCCATGTTGCCCGCACTGATGGCAGAAAACAGCCGCGGTCGCCCAAAGACCTTCCACGCATCGCAACTGTGCCAATCCGGCTGTGCCACGACGCCGACACGATATCCGTGGGCTTCGAGCACCCGTCCCAGGATGGCCATCGCGAAACTGGGATGATCGACGTAGGCGTCGCCGGTCACGAAGACAACGTCGATCTGGTCCCATCCTCGGATCAGAGCCTCTTCCCTACTCATGGGCAATGGTGGTGACACTTCGTGCGCAGCTCTACTCAGACGAACGAACTTCGTGGGGTCACACGACCCAGGTGCAGGTTTGACTTCGACCATTGGCAGGTTCTCGACACCAATCCGTCTATGCTGGGAGCTCGAGGCTCCATCGCCTCGAATCGTCAACACTCGCGGAAAGGCCCCTTGTTCGTGTGCGAACACCGTCGACATCGGGTCCGCCTGTCTCCTTACTGTACTCTCTCGGTTTGACGCTGTCCAGAGATTCGCTCATGCTCAGCCGCGGTGGTTTTGACCAATGCCTGGATTCGTCCGTATGATCGCTCAGCATTCGTACTTGCCGGTTCTTCGGCGCCACCGACGGGGAGACCACTGGTCCTCCCGGGGATAGAGGGTACCCGGTGTCCCGTCATGCTCTACGGAGGAACAGTTGTGCCGGATGTGACTACACCAGATTTCTACGATATCGAGTCGCTTCTGAGCGAGGATGAGCGACATGTTCGTGACAGCGTCCGGCGATTCGTTGACGCACGGGTGCTGCCGATCGTCGCGGATTGCTTCGAGCAAGGTCGTTTCCCGGTAGAACTCGTGCCCGAGATGGCTGGGCTGGGCCTGCTGGGACCGACGATCACAGGGTACGGATGTGCCGGTTTGAACAACGTGGCCTACGGGTTGATCATGCAAGAGCTCGAGCGTGGTGACGCAGGGTTGCGCAGTTTTGCCTCCGTTCAAGGTAGTCTCGTTATGCACGCCATCCTCAAGTACGGTTCGGACGTGCAAAAGGACCGCTGGCTGCCTCTACTCGCCAAAGGAAAGGCGATCGGATGCTTCGGGCTGACAGAACCGCAAGGCGGTAGCGACCCTGGTGCCATGACAACGTCAGCCCGGAAGTCGGGAAGCGACTGGGTGCTTGCCGGTTCAAAAGTGTGGATCACCAACGGCAGCGTCGCAGACGTCGCCGTTGTATGGGCACAAACCGAAGACGGCATCCGCGGTTTCCTTGTCGAGAACGGCACACCTGGTTACACAACCCGCGACGTCCCCCGCAAATTTTCCCTCCGCACGACGGTGACCGGTGATCTGTTCTTCGACGAATGCGTGATTTCGTCAGACAACCAACTTCCCACAGCCAAAGGCCTCTCAGCCCCCCTAAACTGCCTCACCCAGGCTCGCTATGGGATCGCCTGGGGTGCAATTGGCTCTGCCATGGCTTGCTACAGCGAAGCCCTCGAATTCGCCCGGCACCGTGTGCTGTTCAAAAAGCCGCTCACCCACAAGCAGACCATCCAGGTCCGGCTGGCGAACATGCTTCGACGGATCACGACAGCCCAACCGTTGGCTCTGCAACTGGGTCGCTTAAAGGACGCCGGCCAAATGCACCATGCCCAGGTCTCCCTGGCAAAATGGAATAACGTCCGCATGGCCTTGCACGTCGCTCGGGACGCACGTGACATGCTCGGAGCGGGCGGTGTCAGCCTCGAACATGGTGCCATCCGCCGCATGCTCGACCTCGAAACCGTGGTCACCTACGAAGGAACGGAAGGCATCCACCAGCTTATTGTAGGGCGCGAAATCACCGGTGCGGAGGCGTTCTGATCGCCCCTCTCCGTGGCGAAGATGTCCCCGCCGGAGCAACCGGCATGGCCTACGATTTTCCACAATCATGCCCGTGTCAAGGCATGCCGATCCCCAGCGGTCCCGACAATCATGGCCAGCCGTGAACGGCCCGTGTTATAAAAACGGGAGCGGATTTCAATGGGCGCTCGCCTCCCTCCGTTGTAGATTAGATATGGCAGTGCTGGCGTGACTCGCGATCCGTTAGGCGGATTCGCTGTCGACCTGGGCCGCGGGCAGAAGTAGAGCCCGACGTTGTCGGGAGCCCGCGCGAAGGTCCGCTCCCTCACGGTCGCGGCTCGGTGCGGCGGCGCCGAATCGCGCACCGTGATATAGGATTGCCCGTAATGCCGATCGAGGTGACAATACGATGGCGGAACTCTTCGCCAATTCGGCAGCCGATCTTCTGACAGGAGCCAACCTCCCATTCTTGGCGTCGTTCCTGTTGGCTGTCCTGTTCACCGTACTCAGCGTGATGGGGCTGGGCGACACCGACACAGACGTCGACACCGAAGCCGATCTCGATCACGACGTTGATCTCGACCACGACGTCGACCTCGATCATGACGTGGACCTTGATCACGATGTGGACTTTGACCACGACCTCGATCTCGATCATGACGTTGACGTGGATGTTGACCAAGATGTCGATCTGGACACGGGTCTCGACCATGACGTCGATGTGAGTCACGACGTTGAACTAGATCACGACGTTGAAGTCGATCACGATGTGGACATGGACCACGATGCAGACCTCGACCACGATGCAGACCTCGACCACGATGCTGAAGTTCACGTCGAACATGGACCGCACATCGAGGCAGTGGAACATGTGACACTTAGTGACATCCTGTACTTCTTTGGGATTGGCAAGGTTCCCCTCTCGATTCTCCTGATGACCTTCAGCTACGCGTTCGCCCTGACCGGTTGGGCGCTCAACGCCATCGCCGTCCAACAGACCGGTGCGGTGGGGTCGTGGTTTGCTGTTAACTTGGTCGGGGCGCTGGTGGTGGGTATGGTGGCGATGCGTCTGGTCAGCAGCATCATTGCGAGTGTGATGCCGACCACCAATGTCTCTGGATACTCGCGTCGGCGTCTCGTCGGTATGCGGGCCGTGGTCGGCTTGCCGGTGGACGAGCGCGCCGGAAGGGCTCAAGCCATTGATCCTGAAGGGACACAGCATCAAGTGCGGTGTCGAGTCGTGCCGGGCGGGAAGCAAATACCCAAAGGCACGACGGTCATATTGGTCAAATATCTAGCGGGAGATGACCTCTATTACGTCGCCCCGGAGCGGCAGCGCTAATCCGCAGCCCAGCCTCTGGGTATCCGATAGCGGACTGCGCAGCGACGGAGAAGAGCGGCGATTGTAGCTTAAGGAAGGAGCAGCGCAATGGGATTCATTTTCATCGTAGTCCTGATCGGGTTGGCATTGGCCGTCGGACCGTGGCTCGTAGGGGCAAACGTCGGCATGTCATTGGGACACCAGCTCGTCTGCTCGCTGATCGGGGTGGGCGTGCTGTTACTCATTACAATGGTCGCGGCCATCACCAAGCTCTACCGCAAGCCCTCCGCGAATCAAGCGTACGTCAAGACCGGTGGTCGTAGAGCCAAGGTCATCCTGGACAAGGGCGATTTCGTCATCCCCATCCTGCACAAGCTGGTCGAGGTATCCCTCGAGACCATGCGACTGGATGTCAAACGCTCCGCTGCCGACGCTTTGATCACCAAGGACAACCTGCGGGTGGACATCAACAGCGAATTCTACATTCGCGTTCAGCCCAACCCGGAGGACATCCTCGCCGCCGCCCGATCGCTGGGCGACAAGAGTGTCCGGGCTGAGGCTGTCAAATCACTGGTAGGCGAGAAGCTTATCTCGGCGCTGCGGGCGGTCGCAGCCACAAAGGAGTTGATGGAGCTGCAGCTCAAACGTGACGAGTTCGCCGCCGCCGTTCAGGAAAACCTCGCCGCCGACCTCCGGCAGAACGGGCTGACCCTCGAGACGGTGACCATCAGCATGTTGGATCAGACACCGTCGGAGAACCTCAATCCGAGAAACGTGTTCGACGCCCAGGGTCTGCGGAAGATCACAGAAATCACCCAGACCCAAAACGTGGAACGCAACCGCATCGATCGCGATGCCGAGCAAGCCATTAAAGAGAAGGATGTAGACACCCGCAAGCGGATCCTCGATTTCGACAAGGATCAGGCTGAAGCGGAAGCCGAACAGGCAACCGAAGTCGCCAACATCCGGGCCGCCAAGCTCCGCGAACGAGAAGAGTACGAGATCAATCAACGCCGCGAGGTCGAGCTCGCCGCCGTCGCCAAGGAGGAGACGGTCAAAAAGGCGGACATCTTGCGGAACCAAGCCATCCAGCTCACCGACGTCCAACGCGAGCGCGAGGTGCAGACCGAAGCCGTTCAGCGCGACCGCGCGGTCCAAGAAGCCGAAGTCAAAAAAACACAGGCGGTCGAAGTCGCCAAACGGCTCAAGGAAGTCGAAATCGCCAAAAAGGAAACCGAGCGAGCGGACGCCGAAGCCCAGACCCGGGCAGCGGAAGCCAAGCGCGAGGAGGAGACCCAGCGCATCGAGACCATCAAGGTGACCGCCGCCGCGGACCGCACCGCCGCCGAGAAAATGATCAAGGAGAAGCAAGAGGTCGACATCTCGAAGTACCAGGATCAAACCAGCGCCGATGTCAAAGCCTACGAACTCGCAAAGATCGCCACCGGTGAGCTCGAAGCGGCGCAGAAGCAGAAGGAAGCCAAGCTCGTCCTGGCAACTGCCGAGGCTGAGGCAGCCAAGAAACGGGCTGAGGGGGCTGAGGCTGAGCAAATCGTGCCCGTTAACGTTGACCGGGAACGCGTCGAGGTCGAGGGCGCACGGGTCGAGGTGGAACGCCAGGCTCTCCAAAACAAGCAGGAGTTCAGCGAGGCTGCCCTGAAGTTCGAGGTCCAAAAGCTCGAGATCCAAGCCGGCGCCGACGTGCAGAAGGCGTTCGCCCAAGCCATCGGGCAAATGCTCTCCGAGGCCAACATGCAGATTTTCGGCGACCCGACAACCCTCTCCAACATGACCACCCGGTTCATGAGCGCTGCCGGTTGGGCCCAGTCGTTCAACGGTTTTCGAGCGGGATTGCCCGACGAGGCCAGAGCCACCGCCAGCAGATTCTTGAGTGGCACTGGCGCGGCACTTTCTTCCCTGGTCGAAAAGGCCACCGGCAAGAAGCTCGACCCTGACCTGATCGAACAAACCGTTCAACGCGTCGTGGAGGAGAGACTCGCCAAGTCGCCGGACGATTCCGGGGACGGTCGCGGTGCCAAGAATAAGCCCGCCGATTCGTCGGACACGCCGAAACAGGGCGGGACTCCAAAGAGTGACTCACCTTCGGGAGACGACAAGGGGACCTAAGGACCAAGCCGGATCCCGATCTTGCGTAGCGGGTCTGGCGCCGTCCCTCGCGGGCGGCGCCCCCCGCGGAAGCCTGGCGCACTCGCACGGTATGACGATATACGAAGACGTCCGCCGCTGCGCCCTGCCGGGAGTCCAGTCACGCCTCGGGTTCCGCAGCGCGGCGGGGAGGTTGTTCGGGCTCTTGTAGACCGTCTTCCACTGCCTGTCCCTGGGGAGCTTCGGGCGAAGGCTCCTCACCTCTTGCCTGTTTCTGGTCCGATCCCTCGAATTCCTTCAGAATTGCCAGCTCCTCGTCACTGGAGACCGCCTCCTCCATCCCGGTTCCCAGCGACGCGACCAGGTCTGCATCAGCCTTCAGGCTCTCCAACATTTCCTCGGCACGGACGGCATTCTGTGTCAGCTCCTCGGCATCGGGTAGCTCAGCCATCTGCCCATGCTGTATGAGGGTCAGGTTGTGGATGTCCGTGCTGACGATGTCGATCTGGGCGTTGAGCATGTTGGCGAGCGTGTCCTGGCGCGACGCGTCCTTGCGAAGTTGGGCAAGCTGATTGGCCAGACGCTTGCGGGTCACGACCGACGACGTTTGGCGTCCCTGAGTTAGAAGCTCTGCCTCCCTCGCCTCCAGCATCATCAGGTGCTCGTAAATGCGATCCCGGCGCTGGGCGAGACCCGCCCGTTGCTCGGACAGATGGCTGATTTTCCGCGTCTCTTCGCCCTCGCGGCTAAAGAGCGTGCGAATCCAATCGATCATACCCCTCGCCACCTGAGCTTCGCCCGCTGGCTGTGATACGCGGATCAAGAGCACCTCACCGGACTCGCGGGTCACCCGCAGCTCGGCGTCCGCCATCGCCGCCTGCTCGAACGCCTCGACGACCACCGCCTCCGGCAGGTCCAATCGGTCAGCTAAAGAAGCGGCCCTCAAACCGCTAGTAAGCAGATCAGCTCCACGCTCCTCGATTCCACGGCGGACCCGGTCGAGCTTTTGGCTCATCGCCGCCGGATCGAACAAGGCTAGCACTGGTGCCGAGATATTGTCACTAACCCCGGTGACTTGCCAGCTGCCTTCCCCGGTCGGTTCGATAAGCGCCAACGTCACGTTGGGCAATTCCAGTTGCGACGAGCGAGCCTCATCGGTGAAACCGCTCGGACTGCACACTCCGATCACATGCGGCACGTCTGGATCGACGATCAGCTCCCGCACATGATCCACCAACTGCCCCAGATCCACCGGAGGCATTTCACCTTCGCGGCCGGCTGCAAGGTCGTCGAGCTGAGAAAGCACAGAGGCGATAGCGACACCCGTGCGTCGTTTCCCAAACAGCCATCGCCGCTCGTAACCGTGGAGCGCGATTCGCCGGTTATGTGGCAACCGCTTGTATGGCGCCGCGTCATATCGGTGATGCGAGGCCAACAGTTCCTGTAAGCTCGACGCTTCGTCACCCCGGATCGTCTGCCAACTTGTCCCGCGCAGCACGTGCCCCTTGGCACGATCGAAGTTGGTTTCCGCTCCAGCCAGAAACGCTGTCTCGATCTGCAAAACGCGCTGGCTCTCGTCGTTCATCGTCCCGGGACCCTTACGACTACGTGCCCGCTCCCAACACCGATTCGCGGGTGGGGGCAACGTGTCGACCACTCTGTGATTGTCCGTGTGACCACAGGCAACTCGCTCATCGGAATCACGCGGATCATACAGGGCATGCACCCATCTGGGCATATCTCGGCGCGCCCGCCTGAGGGCACACACCCGCAGGTTATCTGACAGGTCGCGTTCCAGCGAGGGGGGCCACGCTACGGCCCTGAAGTGCCGGGATTGCCCGCGCTTCTTTGCCCCATCTCCGAGTCCCGCCCCCCTCATAGCGGGGCAGCCGAACAAGGCTTCAACAGTCTTATGAGGTCCTCCAGGTGGTTGAGTTTTCGGACCCACGTCGCCGTCCCACGCGGGAATTCACAGCCGGGATAATCTTTAATTGACATCTAGGTCCCCGGCCGATACAGTGGGTATGGTTAATGTTAGGGGCTTTCATGGGGAGCGGGCGTGATGGACGGAAGAGCGAGGTTGTACGTCGATCGGTCTCAGGCAAGCCACGAAATCCTCGAGCTTGTTGAATCCGTGAATCCACCGCTCAGACTTGATGTCATTCGTTTAACCAGCGACGAAGTCCATATGCAAAGAGTGGCACTTCCTTGTCTTCTGGTTAAAGGAATGCTGCTGGGACCTATGCAGATTAGGGCCTATCTCCAAGCGATGCTCGCGGATTCTGGGACGCACAAGGTGACTGCGAAATGACAATCCTGGTCTTTGGGTGTTCCGGGGCGAGGAAGAAGAGTGCGCTTGAAAGACTGAAGGTTCGATACAACTTTGATCACCCCGACGAGACCGTGTTCCTCACTGACATCGGAACGTATCTTGGGCCCCTTTCGAACTTCCTTCCAAGGCCCCCAGGTGACCAGCGAGCAGCGCTTCGAACAGCACTCCGTCAGTGCATCGACGATACTGTCTCCTCAAGGGCCGACCTGAAATTCGTCTCCTTGCACGGGACATACTTCTATGCGGGCAACGTGACCGCCCCGTTGTCTGCACTGGAACTTGCAGACTTCGTCCCGCAAGCTGTGGTCACTTTGATTGACGACGCCTACGCGATGAAGCACCGTCTCCGATCCGGCGGATACGATTTCCTTTTCAGCGAACTCCTTATATGGCGTGCGGTCGATATCGCGTTAGTCGATAATCTGACGTATGCCCTTTCTGTCCAGTTGGAGAGAACCGTCGAGAACGTAGTCGTCGCAGCAAAACATCCTACTGAGATGCTGTATCGCGCGCTCTTTCAGCCAGAAATACCGAGACTCTATGCGTCGTTTCACATCACCACCACGCGGGGCGATCCACAGGCACGGCGCGCGATTGATGATGTTAGAGAAGAGCTTCACAGACAGTACGCGGTCTTTGATCCTGTCACTATTGACGACCGGATATTAATCAACTCGCTTGGGACGACAGGGGAGGGGGTTGACGATATCGAGATCCCTGCTGGTCACCGGTGGGATTGGCGTCTGCCGGCGAACTCTGGAAATCACTTTGTCCCTTTGGTCGACGATGAAGAGTTCTTTCCAGTGCGGGTCCCGGTTGCCGAGGGCCGTATGCTGTCTTTCGTCTCGCAGTCGTCCATGAAGAACATGGTGGACGCACAGATCACTTCTCGGGACTTCCGGTACATCCATCAGTCCGATTGCATGGCTGTTTTTCGCCCACGGTTCGAAGGAAGGACGAGTATCGGGGTCGAGCAAGAGATCGAGTACGCCGAGACTGTGGCGAAGATACCAGTAGTCGCTTACGCGCCGGAAGACGACTGGGCAAAGTACAAAGCCAAGACGGGCGGATCGGTTCCCGTAAAGCCAGTTATGGCAGGACCCGCGTTGCAGGACCTCGAGGCGTTCTACGACAGTATACACACGATTGCCAACACGGAAGCACGCAAACGCCGTCGAGCATCCCAGGGTTAGCACGAACAGATCGAAGTACCGAAGGGCCCCGCCGAACATAGAGCTCCGCTGGGCTCTGTCCAACCCACCCCGTGTTCCCATAACTGCTCTCACATGGGGAAGTGTTAGGTACACACCGCCCCTCGTTCAAGAGTAGGCTGACTCGGTAGGTTGCGTGACAGCGTCCGAGAAAGATCGCGTTTGGACCGACTCCCGATCATTCCGAGAACCACCTGCCGCACAGTATAATGGTCAAGGAGTGGATCTTCGAGGCTCATGGAGAGGCTAGGCGGATGCGTTCGCCCCGGTATCATCCAATCAGTGCTCTGTTCCTTTTGATGCTCGCGGGTTGTGGTACCATTCCCCCAAGCTTCGACGCCCGACAAGGGTCGGGTTCGCAAGGAACGGTGGCAACTTCTCAGGACGGTTCCGACCCTTCAACAAATGCGAGCGACGTGAACCTTCCGCCGGACACACAATTGCCCACCGCAGGTCAAGTTCTCATCAATCCAAACAGTGCAGTCTCACCGCCTATGAGCGACCTTGGATTCCCCCTTTCCGATATGGCTCTCATCCCAGATCTCTTGTCAGCATTTGTTGACGGTCTGCTACTGGACATGCTCCAGCCAAGCGTGCCGCAGAGCGACCCCTCATTCCTCGAACAGCTATGCCGTGATAGTGACATTCCCGATTTCCGCTGCCGTCAACTGTACGGCAACTGGTGAGGTGGATCATCGACCGAACCCACGGCCTTCCATGCATCTGAGGATCATCGATCAGACGTCCTACCTGACGACCTCCTCGACCTCTGCTTGATGCTCGCGCATCGGGTCGATCTTCAGGTAGCCCTTCAGGAAGCGAACGCCAATGTAGAAGGGAACGGTATCCGCCGCCGCCACGATGAACTTGAACAGGTAGTTGCTCCCGATCAAAATGAGCATGGCCTTGAACGTCTTATCGCCTGATACGAACTGCGACCAGAAGGTGATGAAGATCACGGCTGTCGCGTCTACAAGCTGCGAGATCATCGTCGAGCCATTGTTCCGCAGCCACAGATGCCTACCGTTTGTCAGCTTCTTCCAGAAATGAAATAGAAAAACGTCGCAGAACTGGGCTGCGATGTATGCACACATCGACGCTACCACCGCTCCACGCGTGCACCGGTAGATGAGCTCGAACAACTCCGCCTCCGTCACCGCCCCACCGAATGGCAGGATGACGGGCTCGACAAACTTGAGATTTTGCCATGGCGGCTGCTCGGAAGGCGGCATGGCCGGAACCATGTGGCCCAGCCACAAGAACAGAATCACGAGCAGGTTGAGCATCAAACCGACCCAAACCACGAAGTTCGCCCGCCGCTTCCCGTAAAATTCGGAGATGAAATCGGTACATAAAAACGTCAACGGGTAGGGCAGCACCCCGACAGCCAACGTCAATGGCCCAAGCTGAACGAAACGCGTAATGCCCAGAATATTCAGCATCGTCATCGAGCCGAGGAAGATCCCCGCGAACACGAGGAAGACGCGCTCCCGCCGCTCATGAAGCTGGGGAGTGACCGGAATGGAATTAAAACGCCCGACTGTCATCGCAGCCGAGCCTATCGGCGCCCCATACCCTCGTCAATCGGGTCCATATGGACGTGCGCCACAATGCGGTTGCGCTGGATTTGAACCACCTCGCGGGGTTTTAACCTTACCGTCAACCAGATTTCGAGCAATGCCCCGTAGGGGTAAGTGAGAATAGCCCAGCGATTCACCGCTGGGATGAATTCGCCCAGCAAGCCCTGAGTCCCGGAGGGACGACCGAACTGAGCAACGGCGCTCATCCGTCCCTACCGGACTGGATCCGGTTGGCGACGCGGCGTTCCCAGCGATAAATAGCTGGGCTACTGTCACACGTTCCTCTGGGACGAAGTTGCCGCGCTATTGCCAGATTTCCCTTGGGGACAAGCCTTTGACGCACACGCGGCGGGTGGCGAGATATATGTAATGGCAGCGCGACAGGTCGGGGTCGGGCGTATCGGCAAATCCTTGCCAGAAGTCCTCTCAATCATCCCGCTGATCCGGTGGTTTGAGGATTGGCAGCTTGTCGAACTCGTGCTCCGGCTTGTGAAGCTCAAGCTCTTCGATCAGGATCGCAGGGGCGATGACGCTCGACGGTGTACCGGAGGTCGAGTTGTAGACTTTTTGCTCCTTTCCAGCAGCCACGATGTCCTTGAGAACACGCTCCTCCACCTCCGCAAACTCTAACCCACGGACCAGCTCCTCGCGACCATCGGCGACATACACCTTGTACGCGTGAATCGGGTCGCCCAGGTAGCTCCAACCGCCTTGCTCCATGGACTCAACTCGCAATCCAAACTCGAGACCCTCTTCGCGGGCGACCTCGATGAATCTCTTTTTTAACTCGGCTGCGGGAATCCCCTCGTCGTCGGTAATGTAGAGGCAGCCGATGTGCGCATCCGCATCCCCATACCCACCCCGGCCGTGACCCGTCGTGTGCTTAATCTTCCGCGTCGGTGTTCGACTGGCCAGCAGGGTCAGCAGCTTTCCCTGCTCGACAAGCTCCACCCGCTCCGGTGGTACTGCTTCGTCGTCATACGTATACGCCCCTGCGAGAAGCGCACCCTCAAACCACTCTTCACGGGGATCATCATAGATGTGAAACGACCGCGGCAGGATACGCAGCCCCAACTTCTTCTCAAAGCTGTTGTCCCCCCAACCACTACTGCCAAGGGGCACGGGTTTTGCGCAAAGACCATCACCCAACAGACTCTCGAAAACCTTCCCCGCAGCCACAGGCTCAAAAAGGACGGGGCCTGCGTAGTAATCCAGCACTGGGGCCTCGCTTAACGCGATCAGCTTCGTGCACATCGTCCGGATATCGGCCAGCATCTTTTCGATCGGCGGCAATTGGCCGATCTGCAGACCGAGATATTGGCGACTATCCGTAAGCCGCATGCCCTCCGCTGCCTGGATCTCGGCGTTGACCTCGACATATACACCGGTGTCCGCCTTGCGCAGCCGGGTCCCCTCGGAGTTGACAATCCACTGATCAACCGCACCGCCATAGAAGACCACATCGGCATCCTGAATCTTTGGGTACTCCATGAACACGGCTGACAACCGCTTGACGTTCGTCTCCCACTGCGTCCGATCGAGCTTGACGGTGGCGGGCGGCTCAACCTCCTGGACGGGGTTGGCCAGGCCGAAGTCATCCGGGCGGTCCTCGACATTCTTCTCCTTTAGAAGAGCGCGCTTCCGCGTGAATGCTTCCACGGCCCGTTTGTAGTCTATATCCGTCACTTGCCAGATCGCATGGCGGAGGGCTTCGTAGTCATCATCGAGAGGCAGGCCGGTTCGGCCACCGCCCCCTCCCCCGATGTTGCTGTTGTCCAACTCATATGACCCCACTCGTACGCGGCTGCTCAGCATGCGACGCCGATCGTCGTCGGACAGAAGCAGACCGCCATAGGCTGCCCGTATACTCACTGCCCACCGATCTTCCGCGCTGTACTGAATGAAGTACGGTCGTGGCAGCCCTTCGAGCACCAGCTTCTCCATGGAACGGGCAAGCTCGTCAGCCATGGCGTCCATCAGAACGTCGCGGGCACCGGTGTGGCCCTCTGCGCGAACATGGCTTGCCCCTGCCAGGATTAGCAGGATGGCGGGGACATGATACCTGTTGAAGTTACGAATCAGCGGCATGTTGCGAACCTCGCTTAGCACTTACTTTACAAATAGCCAACGGACAGCAAACTTCATCAGGGCTTTTTCAACCCCAGCGGAGGATCGAGGATCGGGGGGCGAGATTGGCTACGCGCACGCTTCTCGATCTCGATCGTCGACACGAGGATGCTTGGCGATACCGCCGCAACCGGGACCCACCCCGATTCCGCTCCGCACGAACCGTTGAACACGGCGAGATCGTCACCCGCGCGAACGATCTTCTCAAAGCAGGTCAGCGGGGTGCCCACGATGTCCACCCCGCGGATCAACTCATCGTCTCGACCATCTGCGTAGACGCGGTAGACAAGGATCGGAAGCACTTTGAACGATTGCGGACCACTTCGCCCAGTCAACGTGAACCCACCGGAGATATCCTCAAACAGTAGACCGTAGGGCTTGTCTTGCCGGGTGCACTCCTCGATCAACAATCTGCGAAGCTCCTCGAAAGGAACCCGATTCTTCGCTTCAACGATGAGATTCCCTTGTCGGGAAACGACGGCGTGACCTGCTTGACGGCGTCCATGTCCGTTGGAGTGTGGAAATCCCTCGACCGGGCTTCGCGACATCAAGAATGTCTGCAAGATTCCCGAGTCGACCAGCGTCACCCGCGACGCCTGGACACCTTCGTCGTCGTAGAGGTAATGACCACGAAGATCGACACCGGCGAGCGCTGCGACCGTGGGATCGTCGTATACGTTGATGAACTCCGGAAGAACCACATGTCCAATCTTTTTGGTGAATGTCTGTCCCTCAGTGACGTCTTTTTGGCGGTGTCCTTCGATCCGATGGCCAAAAATCTCATGGAAAAACACACCCGCGGCGCGGTTCCGCAGGATGGCGGGACCGATGTAAGGCTCTGCCAACGGCGCCTCGCGCAACGCTAGAACTTGTCCGATAATCGCTCGAAATGCGTCTGCCAGCTCCTTGTCACCAGGAAGCCTATCCGGCGTGGCCCCATTGAAATCAACGGACTGTCCCAAATCCATCCCGTCTTCTGCCTTCGTGGCCGCCGACAGGGTGATCCGATAACGCGTCTGCGCGGTCTTCAGTTGAGCCCCCTCGCTCGTCACAAGACGACGCGTGCCGGCATAGGCGCCAACGGTCACGCTTGAACCATAGATGAGCGGGAACTCACGGGCGAGGGCGGAGATTCCACGGATGCGATCGCCCCATGCCTCGTGGTCGAACTCCAGCACCGCGGGACTCTCAAAGTACACATGCACCTTCTCGCGGCTGAAGTCGTCCGACTGATCCTCTTCCTCGACCTTGACCTTCAGGTTCGTTTTGATCTGAGTAAGCCGCTTGGCGGCGCTTTTGAAGGTCTGGTCAGTGTGATACCACATAGCACGTTTGACCGAGTCCGACTCGCCTTCCAGCGATAGGGGGATGTTGCCGCTTCCCAGATCACGCGATGGTCCTCCGCCTCGCAATTGGTGCGTGTTGTCCAGCTTGTAGTCACCCACGCGAAGATCGATGTTCAGGTTCCGTTCCCTTGTCTTATCATCCCTTATAAGCGCACCAAGCGTCGCGCTGACCACGGCCCGCTCTTCGTCATAGACACCGTAGGCCATGTAGTAGGGCTTGGTGCCATCAGGTGCGACGAGGTGCTCCATCGAGTACCTCAGCTCGTCTGCGAGACATGTCATCAACGGGTCCGCCGAGGGACTCTCTGGCGAACCTTCACCTGCGTCGTAAGCTTTTGCCACCAACGCGAATGGCGGGACAAACAAAATGACCCAGACCAGGGATTGCGTGACCTTCATAGACTCATCCTTCTCGACCCAAGGGGCACACCTCCGCTGTGGGGCGGTAACCACGGCCCGGGGGGAAACCCGCGAGGGACCGCCGGGATCTACCGCACACCCACGGGGACCGTGGCCTGCGTGCTACAGCGTGTGCATCGATTGGGAAAGGCCCGTGGTTTACCAAGAAATCAAACCATCTGTTCATCTATGGCAGAATCGCCCCACCTCGACCTCAGACCTCCACCTCGCCGTCTCGAAAAGCCTCCGGTCTGCCAAACAGCGCGATGCACGCGGTAAACCCATGAACGAAGTTGCTGCCGCCCACCGGTCCGAACTCGCCAGCGCAGAAGCAGCCTGCAACCGGTACGTTTCCCAACAGCTCGCGCACGACACCCACGTCATGCCCAGGCTGCGGCCACATGTTAATGCCACGACCGTTGCACCCGAAAATCAACGCACCTCCCACATCGGCGTCCGCGTACGGTGCAAGCAAGGCCCGAAGGTCCTCATCTGCACTGGCTGCGTCTCGCACGTGGAACTGGACTGTCGCTCCGACGCGGGCGTGCCCGGCGATGCCGATCGCCCCGGTATTTCGATCCACTCCGATGATGTTCTGGATCAGAAAATCCCCGCGAACAAATGGGTTCTTGTACTCATCGATGACCCGACCGACGAACAGCGATTCTCTCGCGAGCCGCTCATCCTCCTCAGAAAGGTTCAAGAGTACGTCCTGCAACTGCTCCAGCGGGGCCCGACCGCCCAAAGCGCGGATCACATTCCGCTCCCCCCTGGTAATCACGAAAGGTTTGCCAATGGGGCGGCACCCTTGGGATACGATCGTCCGCACGCGCATACCGCCCGTCAGGGCAACGCCGACAAGTCCCTCCTCGTAGATCTCGCCGTTGACGATCAGACGATTCTGTCCGGGCTCACGGGCCGCGCTCGCCACTCCCCCGATGAGTGGTGCACCGGGAAACGCCTCGCTGATCCGCTCCACAAACTCGTAGATGGCGATGCGGAATGGATCCCCGACAGCGATGAAAACCGGATCGCTTTCCGGTGACACGCCGACCATCCGCTCCCAGTCCGCAGCCACGTTAAGGGACTCCAATTCGCTTTGCCGAATGTGGTAGGGACGGATCCGCACGTCGGGCACAGAACCGACCAGCAGCGACATGGACGGCCCCTGCTCCAGCTCTTTGTCACACCCGATGGTCCCCTGCGCAGTGCACCCCAGAATGACCGCTCCAGGCAGCCTTTCTTGAAGCCTGTCGACCACCCCCCCCAGCTCGTCATCATAGTGCGACGTCGCGAACAGAAACGCGAGGTCGACCATCCCGGGGGTGACGTGGGTGTCGATCGGACGCAGCAGTTCTTGGGTAGCCTCGTCGGCACTACCTACGGTTGTAACGGATGACGAGAATCTCACAGCGTTGCGATCCCAACCCCGTGCCGTAGTCTAATCACGATCCCCCAGGCGGCTCGGGTCCCTCCAGTAAACCATACGCAACCATAGGCCGGGCTGGTCAAAGAATCAAATTGGCTATATGTTGGAGGCTGATGATCGTCTCCTGCCTGATATGACAGGAAACCCGGCTACCCGATGTCTCGCAACCAAACCGACACAACGGAATTTTGGCACGTTCGCGTTCGGCCGCGGACACCGCAGCTCGATGGCCACGGCCGAGATGTCCTCGCGGACGCGCGGCAGATCGGCTTGAACCACATCGAGGGGATCCGCTCCAGCCGCATTTATCTTCTCGCCGGCCATCTGCCCGAGCAAAGCGTTGCCCTGATTGCCGACGAGCTGCTCACGGATCCCGTGGCCGAACGCTGCACCTATCACCGCGGCCTATCGAAACGTGACGACACCAACCCCGCAGTCGAGGTACAGACGCTCCCGGGCGTCATGGACCCTGTGGCGATGAGTGCGCTCGAGGGTGCACGCAGGTTACTTGAAGCTCGGGGATTCAACTTCCAGACTTTGCGTGATGTGCGTACCACCCGACGGTACGAGGTGCTGGGTGCGCGGACTCGTATGGAACTGGAGCAGATCGCCGCACAGGTGCTCGCGAATCCCTGTATAGAGCGCTGGTACTTGCAGGGTTTCGGGCGGACCGACCTGATTCCTGATGAGTTCCCGATTCCGCCCCAGTACGCCTTCCAGCTCGGACACATCCCGATCCGCGGGCTCGCCGACGACGAACTTGCCCGACTGTCCCGTGAGGCCCACCTCTTTTTGTCCCTGGACGAAATGCGAGCGATCCAAGATCACTTTGCCGGTCTTGGCCGCGAGCCGACTGATCTGGAGCTCGAGACCCTCGCCCAGACCTGGTCGGAGCATTGCGTCCACAAGACGCTTAAAAGCGCGATCGATTACCGGGGCGATGACTTCGACGGAAAGGGTCGTCTCGAACTCCACTTTGACAACCTGCTCGAGGACACCATCGCCACCGCTACCACACGGCTCGATCGCGACTGGTGCTTGTCGGTTTTTGTCGATAACGCCGGTGTCATCGCCTTCGACGATCAGTATGGCCTGGCATTCAAAGTCGAGACCCACAATCATCCCTCCGCCATCGAGCCATATGGTGGGGCAGCCACCGGTGTGGGCGGGTGCATCCGTGACGTCATGGGTTGCGGTCTCGGTGCCAAACCGATTGCATCGACGGACGTATTCTGCTTCGCACCACCCGATTTCGCCCCGGCCAGACTGCCAAAGGACGTCCTGCACCCCCGGCGCATTCTAAAAGGTGTCGTCGGCGGGGTGCGCGACTACGGCAACCGAATGGGCATCCCGACGGTCAACGGCACGATCCACTTTGATGATCGCTACCTCGCCAACCCTCTCGTGTTTTGCGGCTGTGTCGGCCTCATCCCGCGTGATCGGATTGCGAAAGAGGCCAGACCCGGTGATCGAATCGTCGTCGCAGGTGGACGAACCGGACGCGACGGGATTCACGGGGCCACCTTCTCCTCGGCTGAGCTGACTGATACCCACGCGGAGGAGTTCTCGCACGCCGTCCAGATCGGCCACGCCATCGAGGAGAAGAAGCTGCTTGATGCCTTGTTGCTCGCCCGTGATCACCCCGAAGGCTGCCTCTATTCCGCGGTCACCGACTGTGGTGCAGGTGGGCTCAGCAGCGCCGTCGGCGAGATGGGTAGAAACCTCGGTGCCTCGGTCGACCTCGACGATGTACCCCTCAAATACAGCGGACTCAAATACGACGAGATTTGGATCTCCGAAGCCCAGGAACGCATGGTCTTTGCAGTGCCACCCGATCGGCTCGAGACCCTGCTCGATCTGTTCGCTCGAGAGGAGGTCGAAGCCACCGTCATCGGGACGTTCACCAACGATCACATTCTCCATGTTCACTATCAAGGTGGGACCGTCGGCGAACTGGACATGGATTTTCTGCACGACGGATATCCGCGGCAAACGCTCACCGCTTCCTGGACCGCATCGACCTCGGCACCAAGACCGGCAACCGTGCTCACCGGTAACGCGAAGCAGCCAACCGATCCAAATGAACAGTTGCTCACACTGCTCTCCGAGTTCAGCACAGCCTCGAAAGAATGGGTGATCCGTCAGTACGACCATGAGGTGCAAGGGCGCAGCGTAATCAAACCGCTCGTCGGCCCCGGCATCGGCCCCTCGGACGCCGCCGTTCTCCGACCGCTTTACGACAGCTTTCGCGGAATGGCTGTCGGCTGTGGATTGTGTCCCGAGCTGAGCGATATCGATCCGTACTGGATGGCGGTGATGGCCGTCGACGAGGCATTGCGAAACGTGATCTGCGTTGGTGCGAATCCGGATCACACAGCCATCCTTGACAACTTCTGCTGGCCCAAGGTTGACACAGAGGAGTCACTCGGTGCACTGGTGCGGGCATGCCGCGGGGCAAGCGACGCCGCCATCGCGTTCGGACTCCCCTTCATCTCGGGAAAGGACTCGCTCAACAACGAGTTCTCCATGAGCGCGGAGGAGGCGAAACGGACCGGACTACCCAAGCAGATCGCCATTCCTTATACGCTCTTGATCTCCGCTCTTGGTGTGATTGACGACGTTCGACAGTGCGTGTCGATGGATCTCAAAAGACCAGGCAACCGGCTTGTATTGGCATCCGCTCCGGTGGATCGTGACGGCCGTGATGGTTTCCACGCAGCCCGGGCGACGCACCATCAAGTAGCGGATCTGATTCGCAGCGGAAAGGTCCGCGCCGCTCACGACGTAAGCGACGGCGGACTCGCGGTGACCATCGCCGAAATGTGCGTCGCCTCCAACCTGGGTGCGACAATCAACATCGAGGCTGAGCAGTACGAACATTCCATCTTTGCTCCCACAGCCACTACGTACCTGTTGGAGATGGAGGAGAAACACGCCGTCGCATCCAACCTACCGATCATCGGCACAGTCGAGCAAGAAGCACGCTTGAGAATCAACGCCCAAGGGATCGAGCGAACGCCAACTCCGCACGCTGCTCAACCCCCCTCTTTCCCCCCTTTGCAAGGGGGGATGAAAGGGGGGTTGCGCCGCTCGATTC
>CAYOQG010000010.1:0-41056 GCA_964405925.1 uncultured Phycisphaeraceae bacterium
ATGACGGCTAACTCCCTAGTGCGCAAGAAGTTACACTTGAATGCGCGCTATGTTGTTATTAAAGAGGGGAGCTATCTGGTGTCCCGCGGGATTGCGCGCAGACACAGTGAACACCTGCCGGATCGATGCCCCGACCTGCTCGTTGGTCCAAAAGGCGACGGGGCAGCGGTCCGCAAGGGTCCGCCACCCCGTAACAGCCTCTTCGGTTCCTCTCTTCGGTATTCCTATCCGCTGCCAAGCAGGACGATAGGGTCGTGTGCATGTAATTGGCCGATTGCTGTCTCCTGAACTACGGTGAAGCGTGCATGTCCTCGACGGCGTAGAGGGTTCCTGGGCCGTGGCAGACCGTGCACTGCTCGGTAAACGTCCCAGCCACGGTGTACAGATCGGCATGGTCAGCCGTTTCATCCGCATCGTGACACGACGTGCAAGCCACCATCCATGTCCGCATGTTGGCACGCACCGGCGGTGTCTTCCAGTTGTCGTTCGCGTGGCACTCGTGGCACTCAGCGGCCTCGCCCGGCATCGAGGAGATCAACAGGTGGCTGAAGTCCGCGATCCCAGAGTGGCCACTCAGTTCATACGGCTGATTGGTCAGGTTTCGGGCGTCGTGGAGCTTGTGGACCATGATCCGGAGGTCCACGCTCTCATACGTCCCACCGTCCTGCGTACCGGCTGTGTGGCACGCCAAGCAGGTCTCGACGCCCTCGCGCTGGTTGCCGTGGAGGGCCAGGTTCCCGTGGCAGGCATTGCAGGCGGCGGTGGTGACCGTTCCGCTGTAAGGCACAACCGGATCGTCCGCTCCGAACACGAAGTCAAAGGTACCGGGGGCCGCCGGCCCACGCTCGCCGGAGGGATCGGTGAGCCTTCGACCAAAGATGACCACCGTATAGGTTCCGCTGTCGAGCGGTGTGCCTTCTGCCGTGTACATCTGGCCCCAACCCTCCTCGTACGGGAAGATCTGGTCAGCCGGTGGTTCGCCGATGCTGTTCTCTTGAGCGGGATACTCCGCCGGCAGCGGCCCCGAGACGAACGTGTACGTTCCGTCTCCGTTGTCGATCAGGTTGGCCGGATCTCCGCTGACCCAGCCATTGCTCCAGAAACGCTGTGAGGGGAGGATCATCTGATACTGGACCGTCGGGCCATAGATGATCACTTCACCCCGATCGAGCACGGTGGCATCTGTGGTGATCGGGAGCAACAACGGGTCGTTGCCCGAGTCAGTCATCTTGAACGTAATCTCGGGGGTGTCACCGGCCTGGAAGTAAGTCCCACCTCCACCGGTCATGCCGGTCACGTCCAAGATGTCGAAGGCCAACCCGGTGCCCTCGGCTGCGAGGTCGGTCGGATGCCTGTGCATCTCGAGCACAGCCTGATCCTCACCAGTCCCGTGGCAACCCGCACAGAGCGAGTCGTTGGGGAGCGTATGGTCAGCCGTGCCACCACCGGGCCAGATCCGGTACGCGGGGTCGGTCAAGTCGGCCTCGGTCAAGAGACCGTCAGACACAGCGGGAATGCTCTGATCGAGAATCGTACCCGTTGTGAACTCGATGTCGTCGTGACAGCCCTGGCAGAACCTCCGCTTGATGCTCCCATTGGTGTAGATGTCATCACCCTGAGCGGCACCGTCGTGGCAGGCCTGGCAATCCATGACGCCCATCGGAATGATCGGGAAGCCGATGTCCGAAAAATCGTGGACGCTCTCACCGTGCCCTATGATCTCAAAGCGATAGGGATCGGCACCGTTAGCCGTAGCCCCCACGTACCGCAGACCGGAGCCCTGATGAATCTTGTGGATCATGGGACCGAACTCGATGGTAACCCCGACGGTGGTGGCCGGATCAGTGATCAGGTCTTCAGCGCCGACGGTGTGACAGATCGTGCAGCCCTTGACGGTCTTGCGGTTATTGCCGTGAAGCTGTAGATCGTTGTGGCAGGCGTTGCAGGCTGCCTGGGTCACGAACTCGCGGGACGTCAGGGCCAGCGGATCCACACCGTCGTTGTCGACGACGAAGTCCATGGTGTCGTCGCCAGCCTTGCGAACGCTACCATATGACATCCTCGACTCAATAAGGACGGTGTAGGTGCCATCCGCAAGAGCCTGTCCGGTCAGCTCGCCTTGCGTCAAATCGCCCGAGTCGTTCTCAGGTGCCAGATAGACGGTCGGCAGAGTGCCGGTGTAGGTGATGCTCATGTCCGGGTTCTGAACGAAGCCCGCACTGTCCCCATCGATCACCCGCTGGTAACTCTCCGTCGGACCGGAGACGTACAGGAGCAGACGGTTCAGGTCGCCGATGGCGAACGGCGTGCCGAGCTCATCCTCGATGGTCATGGTGACGGTAAACGCTCCTCCCGGTTCAACCGCGACGCCGCCGTTGACGTCCGTGATGGTCACAACCGTATCCGGGAACGAGGTCTCCGGCGGGATCACGTCCATCGCCAGCTTGCCCATCTGCTCGACCGTCAGTGGTGTGGCATACGCCATCTGGGTCAAGTCGGCGCCGGTCTTGAGGAAGCTCCAGGTATCGGTTCCACTGTCATAGTCCAAAAAGTCGAACTGCAGGGCTGTCGCGAAGTTCTCGGGGATCGGGATCACACCGGTCGGACCGGTGAGCGTACTTGTCCCTTCATCCCACGTTGCGACGGTGATGGCGCCGGTGTCATTGTATTCGGTGACCGCCGCGTTTCCGTGGCAGTCCTCACAGGCGACCTCACGTACGACAGAGTGCGAGGTGTACGGGGCGATCACGTAGAAGGAGTCACCCTGGTAGACCGCCGACTGGAAGGAGGCGGTGTGGACCTTGCCGTCCTGGTTGACCAGGAACTTGAACCCGCTGCGCGGCGGTGGCCCGAAGAACTTCTTCACATCGTCGGTCACCATGGTGTCAAAATGACAGTTGTAGCAGGAGATCACCGAGCTAGTGTGGCATGCGGTGCAGTCCACGCTGTCCATGTGCAAGAGGTGGCCCTCATTGGCCTCGAGCAGGTCGGCTGGATCGTGGCACTCCTCACAGTCCGTATGAATCGCTCCCGGCTCGAGCATCGAGACGTACTCGGTACCGTCGCCGTGTGTGTCGCCGATCGTGTGGCAATCCATGCACGCCATGCCGGCATCGCGGTGGACGTCGGGCAGCCCGATACCGCCCTCGGCGTCCTGTCGCGAGTGACAGCCGTAGCAGACCGAATCCGCCACCGGTCCCGGATCAGCCGGGTCGGCGTGGCAGTCACGGCAGGACGGCACGTACGTTTCCGGGTCCACCGGTGTTCCGTCCGCGTAGTTGGCTGCGTGACACTGTTGGCAACTCAAATCTTCCATCGGAATACCGGTCAGGCCCTCGAACCCGCCGTTCTCCGCAGCGTAGAGCGTCGCTTTGCCTTGTCTTGTGGTATGTAGACTTTGCGGGAACGAACTCGGGGATTCGATGCCCATGATCGCCTCAGCTTCGGCGAGCATCGCTCGGACATAATCCGGGTTGTGGGCACCGTAACTTGCGTCACCCTCGACATACTTGACGAGGAAACGAACCTTCTTCACATCATCCGAGACCGTGCTCTGGTCGGACGGACCGCCGCAGCAGGAGTACTCCCACGTTGCGACATCGCCGAGCGCTGCCTTGATGACACTTATCCTCGACTGGACTTCACCATGAAGGGCCCCGGCAAGGCCCTCCGCATCCGCGGCGGAATCGTGGCAAACCGCACAGGCCTCGAAGTTGACATCCCAACTGTGTCCGGTAATGGCGTCGACCTCGGGCGGGCCATCCTCCTGCTCAGCCGTGTACATGTGGCAGGTGGCGCACTGCTTTGCCACACCCGCGTGATCCGAGGTGATTGGCGGAACCAGTGGGTCATTTTCCTCTCCGACGGGCATGGGCATTTCGCCGAGATAGACGTTGCCCTGCAGGCTGTGGTGCGGTCCTCGGCTGGTCGCCGTCCATGTACCGCCACGGCTGTGGTGGCACTGACCGCACAGATTGAATCTGCTCGGGTCAGTCGCGTCATCTACGCTGCCAGACGGGGTTGGGAAGGCAAGCTCCGGGAACAACAACTGGGAATCGCGCTCACCCAACGGATCCGGCTCCGCGTTGTTGCCCGTCTGCGCGTGCGGATTGTGGCAGGACACGCACTCGACGCCGATTTCGGCGTGGTCATCACCCACGGCACCGCGGAGCGGCGCGTGACAGACGTTGCACGAGGCGTTGTGGGAATCTTCAAAGGCCACCGCGTGGCCCGACGTTTCCCACTCATCGAAGGTCGGGTGGTGGGAGTCCGTATGACAGCTCCCACAGAGGTCAGCCTCGTAGTCAATGGTGATGTTGGAGGCTTCTGCGTGGTTTACGTGGTCCGCACCTGATCCGTGGCAGTTCTCGCACTGCACGCCAGCGAGCTCCGGCGTCGCCACAATATCGACGAATCCACTTGGATCACCAAAGCCAACGGTGTGGCAGGGCAGACATTCAGGATCCTCGTGGGGCATGAAGAATGGCGGTGCAGCGGCGGCAGCCAGGTTGTCCCAGGCATCCTTGTGCAGCGTATCGAGCCATTCCCCATGCTCACCGGGGTGGCACAACGCACAGGTGTCCGCGCCGACCCACTCACCCGAAGCCAGGCCAAGGGCCAGACCTGGCATGAAGCCGTTCTCGTGCTTGTGGCAGTCGGTACAGGCGGACATGTTCTCGTCGTGCGGTACACTCAGAGCGAGGAAGTCCGGCGACACGACCGGATTCAGCGGATCGGTATCATCGAAATATTCGTGGCAGACGTCGCAGAGGCCGAACTCACCCGCGTCGGGATCGACGAACCCACCGTCACCAACGCCGATCGTGTCGTCGGTGAATCCAACCGCGACATTGCCACCGTTGTACCAGCTAAACATCGACTCCTTCGTCAGGTAGACGTTGTCACCGGTAGCGTGCATGTCGTGGCAGTCGGTGCAGTACTCAGGACCATGCTCCAAACCGACGGCATGGTCGATGGCGTTGCCTTCACCGCGGTGACACTGCTTACAGAGAGCGCCATCGGGTCGAGGATCACGGAGATAATTACCATCACCGACATCGTGCGGATCGTGGCAGGTACCGCAGCGAATCTTGCCCTCATCGAGGTGCAAGGCGAGTTCGTACATGTTGGCCGGGTCAGGACCGGTCACGATCCCGGCGTCCGCCAAAACGCCACGCGGGTGAGCGTTGCCGCCCACCCCCGTCGTGAACTCACCAGGAATGATCTCGCCCATCGCAATGCCGGACGCACTATGGCAGGAGAGGCACAGGTTTTCCTGGCCCCAATCAGTCAACATCCCACCGGGCGTCTCGTCCATGTCGTGGCACCGACCGCAGATCACCGGTGCGTCCGGGATCATGTGCGGTGGGGTCAGGTAGATCGGATCGTCCAACTTGAGGATGTCATCCACCGTGCCCGCACCGAACTCAGTCATCGCGAGCTCGAGGTCGCCCATATCCACGCGACGGTCGTTGTTGAGGTCCAGCTTCCGGGAGTATGTTCCCTCTTCATAGGCTTTGGCGATCTCGACTGGATTATCGGGGGAGTTTTGGCGTCTTACGATTTTGCCAGCCGCAGTGTCAGAGTCCCTGAGCACGTCGGCGGACCACTTCAGCGATGAACAGGTGACGGTGTACGAGTTGAGAGCGCTGGCCCCAGTGCTGACGACGTACATCGCACTGCCGTCGATTTCGACATCGATCGGGACTTCCAGGTCACCGGGGTCCACACCGTAATCAAGCACGGGGACAAAGCTCGGATCGAGCTCCTTCCCAAGCGCGCTGAAGACGCGGACCGTGCCCATCAACGCATCAGCGACATAGATGTTGCTGCACGAGTCAACCGCGATACCCTCAGCCCGTGCAAACCAGGCCACCTCCGTGCTTACGAAGAGCGTCCTGTAGCCAAACTTGTACTGTACGATTCCCGTGGTATCGAAGACTTGAACGCGGAAGTTATCCGTGTCCGCCACGATCACGTGATCCAAAGCAGCGTCGATCGCGATCGCTTGAGGCGTTCGAAACTCACCAAGTCCGGAACCTGCGGCACCCCAGGCGCGAACAAGAGCGTCCGTAAAGCCACTGAACACCAGGACCTGATGCCCGCCGCTATCCACGACGTAGACTTCACCCGTGCTTGGGTGGATGGCGATGTCGTTCGGGGCGGTCATCGTCATGGGCGTGGGGTTCAACGTCCCCTGCAATGCGAAGGCGGCATCGTAGATCCCGACCTGCCCGTCCGTGCGGGACACGTAGATCTTCCCGTTGGTCGGATGGACGGCGATGCCCACCGGCCCTTCCGGGATCGGGTACGTTGCCGCGACGGCCCCGCCGCTTACTTCCAGCACTGCTGCCTCACCTTGGTCGGTGACGTAAACCACGCCGCCTCCGGCGGAGGCCACACGACCTGGAAACGTCAGTCCGGTCACGGTGCTATCGAGGCCGACCGTGGGCACCTGGCCGAGCGATGTGGCCGTTATCGCAACCAAAAATGCAGCAATCATTGTCTGACTCCTCTCCTAGGCTGAGCCGCTCCGTGCACGCGACGCCAAATGCTGCACGGAGACTCCAAGTCCTGCGGGTGCACTTGCCCCAGGCGCAAAATGGGCAATGGTCATGCCATCAGCATTCATACCCGTTTCGGCGTTGGCCCGATGGTGATTCCTGAAGCCGTAAATCGTTATGTTTTAAGTGGTTACGAGCGTTTCACGGCCGAACAGGGCGGAACCTAGGTCTTGGCCGCTCTCACTTTCGCCTCCCGGTTCCGAGAATGCCATTCTGGATTCTCTTGTTCGTGGGAATCGGGCGCCAGGGTGCGTTCTCAGTTCGGTGGCCAGCTAGGTGACCTGCACGCATAGGCTTGATGGGAACATGGGAATGCTGCGCAGGTGGCCCTGAGGGCTTGCTCCGGAGCGTTGGGAAAGGTGACTTCACATCTTCGACAGTGGATCGACTCCGGGCGTTGCACAACGTCAGGAAGGTCCCCGTCGGAAGGAGTTGCAACCTACGGGCCGGTGAAATAGCCGGCAAAGGCTGCATAGTCGAAGTAATCGACGTCCGTGTCGTTGTCAAAATCGAAACCATGACAATCCAGGTCGACCGCCTCACCCGGACCACTAAGACAGTCACTGAAGGCGAGGTAATCGGCGCCGTCCACATCGCCGTCCGCGTCATGATCACCCGGGTAGGCTGATGCTTCGGTGATCGTCAGGAACGGCTTCGTCGTCGGGTCTGAATCAATGGCGTCGATAAACGCCTGGTTGGTGTCCTCCGGCGTGCTGGGGTCGACCTGAAAACGAAAAGCCACGCGATCTTCACCACTCGATAGAGCCGTGTTAACCACACCGCTCACATCAAGCGTGTACTCCGTCGGATCTTGGTAGGGGATGATCATGATGCTGCCCTGCAGGCTCGTCGGGCCAGCGTCGAAATCCGCCAAGGTCTCCTGCAAGTCCGCGGGATACGCATAGACGTGCACGTCGACATCCGGAAGGGGAAAGATCCGAGCACCGCGTATGGTGACCGTAAGCGTTGCTGTCACCGGCGGATCGATGATCACGGTGCGGAGGTTGTATTCCCACACCACCCGGTGCTCCAAACCGGTCCCAGCGTCACCACGGGATAGGGTGATCGATCCCTCAAAGCTCGATTGGTTGAAGTACCAGTCTGCGTAGTCCGGCACACCGTCAAACGGCCCGTGGACGCCGCCGTCGACGATGGTTCCGTCCTTTACGGGACGGATCACCTGCCCCACGGCAAGGTTCTGAAGGGTGAGCACGCCAGCGCAGACGATCACTGTCATCCTAGGCGTTGTGATCATGGGAATCACCTCCATGTACCTCCTGTCTGTCTGTTGACGGCGTCTTAACAAGCCTGCTGCCACCCCAGTCAAGCTCATCGCGTCTGGCGACCACCTGCGGTGAAGCGACAGCCCCCACGGCAGCCCGTCGTAGGGCATATGCAGAGGTTTTTCGGACGCCCGCCTGCGGTGGGGTGACCGCTCCGTCAGGTGCCCGCATTGATCACGCAATCCTAGGCCTTGTGGTGGAGTCTATCCACCTGGCCTGTCGTCGGGCCACGAGGGCTCCGCCTGCCGGGGGCTACCTCTGGAAGCATCGAGCCGTGCGTCGACGCTTTCCCCTTTTATCGTTTAATCGGCTACAGGCGATCCATGCAGTGCCGTGCCGCGCCCCGTGTTCGGATGCGGTGCTGTTCTTACGCAGCGACCCTGAGTCTTGCCAGACCCCGCGCCCGGTGTGTCTGCCAGTGCCGACAAGACAGCAGGGCAGCCGTCGGGTAAACCACATGCCGTCTGGTCATCCAGAACGCGCAGCTCAAACACGCCCGCTTCGCCGTTCGATCCGCCCACCTGAATCCAATACGTCTGGTTCGGATCGGAACACCAGCCCACGCTGGACGTTGCACTGGAGGCACCGCAGGCAGCATCGTCATCGTTAGCTGTCACGCACACCGGTGTGTCACAGCCATCGCAGAACACCTGGATATTCGTGTCGAACGTCGTCCCCAGGCTGCATGTCGTCGCCGTCAGGGTATTGCCCGTTCCGGGGATCGAATACCACAGCGTTTGTGCCGGAGCGCCGCTTGCACAGGCCGGCATGTTGTCGTCATCCGCCACGAGCGTGTCACCGATGACCGTCACGTCAAACGTCACTGGGTCCAGGGCGAGATCGATCGGGTTGTCACAGTCATTGTTCGAGGGACAGAGGGTGTCTCGACCTCCTGCTCCCCAATCATAGTTCTGCCAGGCCTGACCGTGGCCGTGACAGGACTGACAACCGGTGCAGAATCCGTGGAAGTCATAGGCGTCCAGCCAACCGGCGTGGCACCTGATGCAGAGCGAGCCCCAGCTTACGTCGATCCCACTGATGGTGACAACCACTTCCGCCGCGGTGCCCGTGGTGTCCCATGGGGGCCCCGTCCACTGTCCATTCGGTCGAACGCCGTCGTCGATATAGGGTGAACCATCCACGAAATCTCGAATCGCATAGGGATTGCCGGGCGTGTTCATGGGCGTATAGGAACCGTGTGGGTCGTGACAGGCCAGGCACTCGACTTCGGCGCCTGGTGCTCCCGAGTAGCCGCCCCACTCGCGTTTCGAGTCCAGCCCGTGGGCTGCGTGCGTCCAACTGTATTGGACCCACCACGGGCCCCAATAATAGTCACAGTTGTCGAGACCGCGCAACGGCACATTCGGACCCTCAACAAATGCGGGCATCCCCGGATCATTGGGTCCGAAACCGCCCCCGTGGCATTCAAGGCAGAAGCCGTTCATCGTCCCGGTCCATGGCGAGGGAGTCGACCCGGCAAACGGATCAGCAGCGGGTTGTGTCGAGCCCGACGTGTGGGCGCCGTGGCAGTTCAAGCATTCGAGCTTCGCACCACTGAGCGCTTGATCGGTATCGCTGATGTCGTGGTGGCTGTTCACCTGACGCAACGTGCCCTCCTCACCAAAGCAGCCGTCGCCGTACCATTCGTCCCACTGCAGCGTGCCCTGGAAGTTGGCGGCTATGTCCGGCGGAGCATTGCCGCTACCGAACGGATCCATCGGGGCTCCTGACCGCGCTGCGCCGTCGGCATCGTGACAGCTCGCGCAGAAATCCGAAAGATCCGGGTCGGAGGTGAGATCCTCGGGTCGGACGAACGTATATAGGTTCCCGCTGTCGGCATCGATCAGGTCAACGTTGCCATCCATGTGGGTCGTTTGATCGTGGCAAACCGTGCAGGCACCGCTGTCGAGTTCGGCACCGTAATGCGCATGAGGGTCACCCTCAGGAAACTCGTCGACGACCGCACGTCGTCCGCCCAATGGTCCGACGCCGGGTGTGTCCTGCACCGAGCTATGACACCCGATGCAGTCACCACCGCTGGGCATGAACCCGGCCTCATGCGGGTGGCAACTGGTGCATGTGGTGCCGTCCTGGTGCGGGGTGCCGCTTCCATCTTGCGTGTGGTAATTCGTGGCTGTGTGACACACCTGACAGATACCGTCGTTGGCAGCCGGATCGCCATCGTCGAAGCTGTTGGCACCGCTTCTCGCCGTGAACACCACGGTCTCGTTGACGCCCAACGTCCTGTTGTGCACGGTGCCGCGCACCAGCGAGAGGTTACGATCGCGGGGATCGTGGGCGGTATGGCACTCGACGCACGTCGGCAGCCAACTTCCACTCGGTGTATGGATGATCTGCTCGGTGTGGCATTGTTGGCAGAGGGCGTTTGCGTTTGCGCGCAGGTAGGGTTCGCCGGCATCGTTGTTATGGGCATTATGGCAGGTGGCGCATTTGATCAACCCCCCGTCGAGGTACAGCGCCATTTCGCTGTCCGGTGGTGGGCCGTTCGATCCGTAAGTCGGATTGACCGCGTCCACACCCCATGCGTGAGACATGCCGAGATTCTCGGTCGGTCTGAACAGCGACGCAGGTGCCTGCCCGCCACCGGTGTGGCACGACAAACACACGACGACTTGACCGTCTAACAAGCCTATGTGCCCACCGGGTTGGCTGTCGAAGTCGTGGCAACGCTGGCAGAGCACGTCATCGGTCACGTGTGGTGGGTCGTACCCGGTCACGTCACGGGCGATCTTCGTCAGGCTCTTTCGAGTGAGCAATCGAAGGAACGGATCAGCACTTTTCGCCCATCCTCCAAAGAGCGACAGGTTTGTGCCGCGATAGCGAGTGCCAATCGCCGCGAGCAGCGTGCTCTTGGACGGTGCCGCGTAGATCTCGACGCTCTCGGCCGTGGTATTCGCGACGAGGATCCTGCCGGCCGAGTCGATGGCCACGTCGCAGGGCGTGTAGAGCTCGCCGGGATTGGATCCAAAATCCACGACTTTCCCCAACTCTTGCCCCGTCGGGTCAAAGACCCGCAGCGTCCCCATGAGCGCGTCGGTCAGATAGATGTTCGCCGCATCATCAACTGCAAGACCGGCAGGACGTGCAACCCACGCCTCCACCCCGCTTGCTGCATACTTGATCCGATAGCCAAACTTGAACTGGAATATCCCCGTCTGGCTGAACACCTGGACGCGATAGTTGTCCTGATCAGCCACCACGAGGCGATGGTTAACCACGTCAATCGCAATCGCACTCGGGTATTTGAATTCACCCGTCAAGCTGCCCCGAGTGCCGAAGATCAATGCGAGCGACTCGTTGCTCTCGAATCCGTAGACGCGATCGCCCCCGCTATCGACCACGTAGATGCGCCCACTCACGGGATCGACGGCGAGATCCGTTGGCATGACGAAGTTCACGAGCGGGTTACCCGCAGCCAGGAATCGGAGGAAGTTGAAGGAGCTGTCATAGACGCCGACCGACCCGTCGTCCCGGCGGGAAACGAGAATCCGCCCGTCCGGGTGAACAGCCACACCGAGCGGACCTGCGGGCTCGGACCAGGCACCAAGGAATGTCCCTGCCGGATCGAACCGCACAACCACATTCGCTTGCGGATCCGCCACCAAAACGTCCGTCGCGGTGAGCGCGACCCGAGTCGGACTCTCCAACTCCTGGGTCAAACTGCCCAGATACGTCAGCGGACTGAGCTGACCGGCGGTTATCGGCGCCAGTGCTAGTGCCGCGACCAGCATTGATGACGTCACAATCTTGAACCTCCTCTGGCTCGAGCGAGCGCAAACTTCAACCCCTCACCTTCGGCCGGTTCTAAGACAATGCACGATCAGTGCCACTCGACCGCAGCCGCTGGGGGACGCATCACAGGGGATGCTCACACCGTAGACGAGGCTGCAGAACTCGTCTCATGCCCAAGTTGGCGGGCCTGGCCCGGCCAGGGCCGTGGGCGGCGGTTCTCGGACGAGGGAACTCACAAGCAACATTTTCCCATCTGCGGTAACCGGCGCAGACCTTCTTGGACCGTGCCGTTCTACTGAGCGCCCCCCTAGACGCGGATGCCGAACAGAGGCGATGTGCTTTCGGACGCTGGGCGGCATCCGCGGCGATATCGTACGTTCGGGTCACCGGAACAGGCACGCGGAGTAGCTGCAGGTTCTGCGGAGATCGCCTCCGCCCACACGCCTCGAGAGGCATGTACTCGCTCGTCTTGTCGAGGGTGGTTTACCCAAGGCAGTCCTTACGGAGCGTCTTACGATGTCCACGGGGGGAAGGAGCATACGCGCCGCACACATTGCCGTCATACCGATGGCACTGATCCTTGAAGCCTCGACCGTGTCCATGGCCGGCGGCAGACCGCGGCAGATCGATCCCGTTGAACACCTGCGGTACGGACCCGGTATCGCCAATCACCCCGTGAACGTAATCCCGACCGCGGCGGTGAGCATTCCCGAGGGTTGGCCGCGGTCCGCGGATGGTTCGATCACGTGCCTGACGTGTCACACGGACCTTTCCTCCCTGGCCGGTGGCTCTGATCCGCAATTGCGAGACTTTAACGCCACGGCTGGCGAGCGCATCCAGTTCTGCGCTAAGTGCCACGATTCTGACAACAAGAGGACAGCCAGTGCGATGCATTGGATGGCCGTGGGTGTTGCCCACGTCAAGCCGGACGACAGTCAATTTCTGGAACAGGCAGGTCGATTGGACGCTGGATCGAGGCGTTGCATGGCGTGCCATGACGGGGTGACCGCCCGGGAATCCGCGGCAAGCAGCCCCTTCAATCGCGGCCCCGCGTCCGTGGGTGATCATAGACGAAATCACCCGATTGGTGTCCCCTATCCACAGCGATTCAGTAAAAAGGGCTCGGGCCCCTTCCGACCGACAAGCCTGCTGCCACCGAAGGTCCGCCTGCCCGCAGGCCAGGTGAGCTGTGTGTCGTGCCATAACCTTTATGCAGCAGGCCCCGGTCGGCTCACCGTTCCGATCGAGGGTTCAGCCCTGTGCTTCACCTGCCACGACATGGATTAAATCGCAAAAGCGTGGCGGGGGGCTCGACCGCTCCAATCGAATGGCGAACGGAGAATAGCGAATTCAGAGAGGGAGGAGTACGAATTCACCGTCTTTCGCCATTCGCAATTCTGCATTCGCCGATGGTCTCGTTTGTCTGGCTACGGGTCGACATTGTGCACCCGAGTTAGCGGTCGCGTCGCCGAGCCAGGAGTCGGCCGATTCACTGGCAAGAGTATTCCTACCTGCGAGAATGGACCCTTCCCGCGATGGGGAATCCCAGCGGCACTGCCGGGATCGTTCCTCGAGTTGCCATCGCTCACACCAGCCCGTGCTGTCAACGACACTACATAGCACGCGAGAAGGATCCCAACCCACCAACGCGGCGGCACAGGATTTGCTGCATCCTGAACATGCGTGTGTAGGTGCACCTAGAGTGTCCGCAAAGGTGCACAGTAGATACCTTGCGTCAGGAGCCGGTTGACGAGGGTGGCCAGTGGTCTTTGATCCGATGCGTCGCCGGCCGCGGCAGGTGCCCCAGGCGTTTGGGCACCTTGCTCACCGAACGGTCTTGACAACGTCGCTTCGTAAGGGTCGTATCGTTTTAGCCGATGTGCCTGAGCCAAGATAATCCTTCAAGATCCGCGCAGGCGGAGCCGAAGCACAACGCGGCCACCACGGGGAGCACCAGACCCACAGGTCCACAGCCACATGCTGGTGGTCCATCGCGGGCACCGGCACAGAACGCGGCATCGTCCAGGAGTAACCCTATTCACCGAGGCGTCGGATTGCGGTTGCGGCACTTGTTTGTTTTTCTCGCGGCTTTATCGACGCTTGCGGCGTTGTTTGTCGGTGGGGAGGTGATCGAGCGGACCTTCTTCCCCTCGATGTCCATCGGGTGGAAGCATGCCCTTCTGACGGTCCGAGCCGGTGTGGTCACGATCCTGTGCTGTGGGGTCGTTTACTGGGTCATGAGGCGACAGCAGCAGCGTCTTGCCTCGACGGCCGGGCAGCTTTGCAGGTTGCTGGAGTCGTACAAAACGAATGGGGCGGGTACCCAGAGGTTCACGAATCCGCATCTGGTGCACTGTCGCGAGGTTTTGAATTGCACGAAGTCCGACTGTGCGATGTTCGGCGCTCCCGGTGAGCGGTGCTGGCAGGTGATGGCACTGAGTTCCGCTCCCAGCGGCGGTAGAGAGCCAATCACCAGGATCGAGGAGTGCCACAATTGTCCCGTCTATCGGGGGTGTTGTCCGGATGAGCTTACCGCGTTGGGAGAGAGCTTCAATAACCTCATGTTCTTGCTCGAGGAGGAGGCGGCCACCGTCGATCGGATGCGGGCCCAGCTCGTCGAGAAGCAGAAGATGGCGGCCATTGGACAGATCGGCGCCGGAGTGGCCCACGAAGTCCGCAACCCCCTCTCGAGCATCTCCTCCGTCGTGCAAATGCTCAAACGCAGCGGGGCTGCCAATGATGTGACCTCTCAGTTGGACGTCATCGAGTCGCACATCGAGCGGATTACGGCAACGGTGCGTCAGCTCATCGGGATGTCCCGTCCAGCGGTTGAGCGGTGGGAACGCGTCAACGTAGGGGACATTCTGCACGAGGTGGTGCGTCTGATCCAGTTTGACCCGCGGACCTCGAAGGTGTCCCTCCGATTTACACCGCCGCAGAAGTTGCCCACCACCTACGGACTGGCGGGACAGCTCCAGCAGTTGTTCATTAACCTGCTGCTCAATGCTCTTGACGCCATGCCGGATGGCGGAAGACTGACCGTCCGTGCACAGCAAAAGATGCGAAAGATCGTGGTCTCTATCGAGGATACCGGTCGGGGGATTGCACCGCAGATCGGTCGGCGCGTGTTTGAGCCTTTCTTCACCACGAAGGAACCGGGACAAGGGGCCGGCCTCGGGCTGGCTGTCAGTTACAACGTCATTGAGAAACACGGCGGACAGATTGGCTTCGATTCGGTGCCGGGCGGGGGAACCACGTTTACGGTGGAGCTCCCGATCTTGAATAGAGCGCCAACAGAGCCTCTGCCGGTCGTCTGTCGCAGCCAAGAGGTCGACGAACTCGAGCCCGGCTCAGGACAGGATTAACAGCCCGTTAAGATCGGTGTGACGCGGGCATTTGGCCTGCGGTTTCAGCCGCCGCGGGTCCGCCGCGACGGACGAGGACGAGTGAGCCGGTTGTGCAATGGGCTGCAGGCCCCGGCGACCAGCAGGTCGCCTTCGGACACCTTGAGACAGGCGTAATTGTGGAAACCCCGGACGTTCCGTGGTAGTAGTATGAGGACGGGCTGTGATACCCCTGCTGGGACGGTTTTCTGGCGCGACTTGCGAGGAGAAGTATGGAATGAGCCCGACGAGCATCCTACTGGCGGACGACGAGGAGACGCTCCGGGCCAACCTCGCCCAGGTGCTGAGTGAGGAGGGTTATGACGTTATCGCCTGCCATGATGGGACCGCGGCATTGCGGGCCCTGAAAAATCAACGCGTCGATTCCGTGATCACCGACTTGCGCATGCCCGGTGTCACCGGTATGGAGCTGATCGACCACGCCGTCAAGCTGGCACCAGAAGCACCCATTATCGTCATCACCGCGTTTGGTGAGGTCGAGACCGCCGTCGAGGCGATGAAGAAGGGGGCACGTGACTACATCTGCAAACCGCTGATCTTCGACGAGCTGATCTTCAAGCTCAAGCAGCTTCTGGCCCATCGCCATCTCGCCAAAGAGAACAAACAGCTCCGTGAGCAGATTCGCCGCTCCCGCGCCCAGACCCCCATGGTGGGCAACTCACCAGCCATGCGATCCATTTGTGGGACCATCGACCGCGTCGCCCATACGACCAGCAACGTGCTGATCTCCGGAGACAGTGGGACCGGAAAGGAGGTCGTCGCCCACGCCATACACGACAGCGGTCCAACCAAGGACCGACCCTTTGTGGCCGTCAATTGCGGTGGGCTGGCCGAGAATCTTGTCGAAAGCGAGCTATTCGGCTTTCGCCGGGGAGCGTTTACCGGCGCCGACGCCGATCACACCGGATACTTCGAAGCCGCGGATGGCGGCACGCTGTTCCTGGACGAGATTGGTAATCTCCCCCTGCACAGCCAGGCGATCTTGCTCCGGGCGATTGAGCAAAAGGCGGTGACCCGGGTCGGGGATCATCGCCCTCGCCCGGTGGACATCCGCATCATCGCCGCCACCAACCAGGATCTCGAACGGGCGGTCGATACGGGTGACTTCCGGGAGGACCTCTATTTCCGCCTTAACGTCATCAGAATCAACGTGCCCCCGCTTCGCGAACGGCGCGATGATGTCCCCCTGCTCATCGATCATTTTGTGAAGAGATACAACGCGGAATTAAAGACCGACTGCCCGGGATTCAGCGAAGAGGCTGTAGCAGCCATGGCCAGCCAGACCTGGCGGGGCAACGTCCGAGAGCTGGAAAACGTGATCGAGCGGGCGTTGATCTTTGCCGGTGGTGAGCGGGTCGAGCTGGAGAGCCTCTCTTTGATTCTGGGCACCAACCTCTCGACCAGGCCCTACGCCGAAGACTTGCGGGCAGCCACCCGGGAATTCGAGCGGCAGCACATTCTAAAAATGCTCGTCAAGCACGACAGAAACAAGGTTGCCACCGCTTCGGCACTGGGAATCGGTCTATCCAGCTTGTATCGCAAGATGGAGGAGCTCGACATCAGCAAAGACGCGGAGGACAAAGACAGGGCACCAGGCACCGAATTGCGCGGCGAAGAGCCCAAAGCATGAGATTTGACCAGGAGGTTCTGAATGTTCCGTACCCGCTCGGACGTCTGTTACTTGCTTCTTAGTGCGGTTCTTCTGACAACCGCAGGGTGGGCTCAGCCGCCGGGACATGGATCTCACCCGCCACGGCCTGATCAGCCCCTCTACCTTTACTGCCAGATCGAGATCGGCAAAGAGATCGTCGAAACGGAGGTGCCCCTGCAACTGATGTCATCGTTGCAACAAGCCCAGCTTGACCAGGTCGTGGAGGTCGCGCCCTCGGTTCCGCTGCTTCATTTGAAGGAGTACTTGCCCCGCGCCGTGCTTTACCAGCACGCCATCGCCGATACCGGGCCAGATGCCGGCCGGGCCATTCAGCTTTCTATCGACGGACCCACCCAGTCCTTCCAACGTTGGCTTGTCGCAAACGATGAGGCGCGCAACCGGCTGATCAGTCTGATCGGAACCTGGCGATACATGGCCGTCGACAGCCCGCGACATCGTGAGGACCTCTTCGAACAGTTCAAGAACGAGCTGACCCGTGACCCACGGCTTCTTGTAAAACGCACGGACACGGGGCAATCAGCCGAGGTCCCTGCCACTGCGGGAACCGTTTGGCCTCTGGCGGACCTGGGATGCAAGGTGAGCGTCCAGACCTTCCTCCCGGATTTCGCCATGCGTACCGGGACGGGCAAGCCGACCAAAAAGTCGGACAAACGGGTCAACCCGGCTGCCCTCGTCAACATCGAGTACAAAGACAAAAGCGAGCAACGTTGGGTGTTCGCCAAGTTTCCGGGCTTTCGGGCCGGGTCGGAGGAATCACTCCCCTTCCGAATCACCCTGGACTGCCCTTTGGAGAAGCAGAGCCGCACACCGGATTACTTGCTCATGACCGTTGGCCACGATGCCCACGAGGTCTGGACGCGGCAAGACGACGAGACCACGGTCAAGCGAGTATCGATCGATGAGAAGGTCGCGATCGAAGGCTCGCAGTATACATTCAAGATCGCGGGTTACTTCCCCTCGGCTCGTCTGGTGGAGGAGTACCGCCCCAGTGAGGACCATAGCGCCGTCGCTGCCTTGCGAGTTGAAACGACCGATTCAAAGGGCGACCCGACGGTTATCTGGCTGGAGTTCGGCAAACAACGCCTGATCCCAACCGAGCAAGGCCCCATGACGGCCGTCTTCGGCCCCCACCGCCCGCGAGCTGCCCGAACCCATCCGTGAACCCGTCGCGCGAAAACGCCGCCTGATTGCCTCAACTGGTGAGCTATTGGTCGCCGCTAAAGGACTCTTCGCACCTGGATTTATGCGGATTCAGCCCGACTGAATATGCACCAACGGATATTCCGTCACGCTGTAGAAGAATTTCCTTGACTTTCAGCCGCGAGGACCCTAGCTTCTCGGAACGTTCTGATTATAGGGCGTTGTTGCGGTCAGCAAACGCCCTTACAGAACAACACCTGAATCGAAGAGCAAGGCTCCAGCGGGAAAGCAGACAAGGACGGGGGGCACCCCTCTGCGAAGGGGCGGGAAATCAGACAGACACTCTGTCTGCGGTGCTGGGTTCCCGCGAAATCCCGGTCCAAACGGCACATGGCGGTGTTGAGAACGTCCCAACACCAAAAGACGCTGGTTCGCCCAATGAAATCGTCGGCGGACAATTCCTTCAAGGAGGTTTGGTTATGAAGACAAAACAAACGGCAGGAACGTTGTATTGTACGCTTGGAGTTCTCGCTTTCACGTCAGCCGTCAACGCAGCACCTCCAATCGTGACGTGCGTTCCGTTTGACGGGCAGCATCTGGCCTTTCCACACGTCACGTTGAGTGGGATTGAGATCACGCTTAAAGGGACCGCTCACGATCCCGACGGCGACGCAGAGCTCGACACCTATGAATGGGATTTTGGCGACGGACCCTCGTCCGGCGAGACCGGCGTCGTCAGCGATCCTTATGTGATCGAGGCCCGCCATACGTACGTTGGTGAGCCCGGGGATTACTTCTCGGCCACCCTGACCGTTGCGGATGTGAACGGCGAGAGCGATTCAGACAGCTATCTGGTGATGATCCCTGAGACGCCTGATCCTAAGACTGTTCTGATCGTGAAGGTAAACATGGCGATCGACGAAGGTCTCTGGCGTCTGCACAAGGACCAGGTCCGCGGGACCTACCCAGACAGTGCCGACTACGGCTACTGGCCCTACGGAGATCATACTGCATCAGCAACCGGGGCCTCGACAGAGGCCTTCGAGATGCACGGTCACGTTCCGACGGTCGATGCAAGTGAGGACCCTTACGTGGAGACCGTGCAAAGGGGGCTTCGTTACCTGTTGAATCAGATGCACGTGCATGACATTTTCCTGCAAGAGGCGGGCGACCCGGACATCAATGGCAATGGAATCGGTCTTGGTTGCTACACGGACTGGTCGCATAGCATGTACGAGTGCGGTATCACGTTGATGACGTTCGCCAGCAGCAAGGCACCGGACCTGATCGCTGATACGGGACCCGCTGACTGGGTCCGAGGTCGGACGTATGCGGCGATCGTGCAAGATATGGTTGACTATCTGGCATTTGGCCAGAGCGACCTATCGACGGGTGAGTATAGGGGGGGCTGGCGGTACTATGCAAACTGGGGCGAGTCAGACAACTCCTGCTCCCAGTGGCCTGTCATTGGAATGGAAGCCGCCGAAAACCCCTACAACTGTTTCTCAGGGAACTACGAAGAGTGTACCTCACACGGCGGTGTCACAATCCCGGGGTTCGTGAAGCCTGAACTGGATCTTTGGATCGACTACATCCAGAATGACATGAGTGGTGGCTCGGGTTACATGGGCCCGGACGATTGGGTGAACGTAGCCAAGACGGGTGGACTCCTTTGTGAGATGGCCTTTGTGCATGACCCCGAGAGCGGGGAAGACCCGCCGCTGGACACAGCCCGCGGGCAGGCAGCCGTGGACTTCATCGGGAACCAATGGTGGTCCGATTGGGAGCATTTCTGGAGCAACAGTTACTACGCTTTCTACTCGGTGATGAAGGGTTTCCGCCTACTGGACCCCCTGGACCCCACTGACGCAGTGAATGCTCAACTGGGTTTTGACTGGTACTATGATCCCGAGGACGGATATGCGCAGTACCTCATCGACCAGCAGGCTCCGGATGGGACCTGGTACGACGGTTACTATTCGGGTCATCCACTTGCCACTGCCTGGGCCATACTGACGCTCCTCACACATCCGATTTGCTGGCCGCCAATAGCTAACGCGGGGCCGGATGTCTTGGATCATCCACCGTTGATCGAGATAGAATTCGACGCATCTGACTCCAGTCACACCGACCCCAACCTGCGAATAATCGAGTACTGCTGGGACTTTTGCGACTCAGATGGTGTCGATTGGGAGAATCCGGACTACTGCAGCGCTGACCCAATTGCGCACTACGCATACCCTGCGGTCTACAATCCTGACGGTACTATTGACTGGGACGCCACGTCCCGATGCTGCGTGGTGACCCTCAGGGTCAAAGACAACGGCGAGGAACCCTGTGGGCTCACTGATGAAGACACGCTCACGGTCTGCATTACACCGCCACCGTGGGCGCCGGTCGCCCTGCTCGACATTCCTGACCCAGTGTACAAATGCCAGACCATCGTGCTGGACGGGTCCGCTTCATACGATCCCAACGGGCAGTTTTATCCTGACCCTGCTCATCCGTGGCATGGCTATCTGGTCAGCTATGAATGGGATCTAGACAACGACGGTGAGTACGATGACGCGATAGGTGAAACCATTGAATGGTCGAGCTGTGAGACCGGGCTGTATGTTGTCTGCCTGAAGGTGACCAACAACTTCGGTGAGTCGCACGCTGTGTGTGGGGTGATTAACGTTGTAAACCAACGTCCGGTGGCCGAGGCGGGTGGCCCTTACTGTTGTAGCATGGGTGAGGTCGTCTTCGACGGTTCCGGGTCGTGGGATCCCGATCCCGGCGAGACCGAAACTCTACGATATCGTTGGGACTTTGAAGGCGACGGGTTTTACGACACATCCTGGTCGAGCGAGCCAACGGCGACGCACACTTATCCAGAGTGCATGGAGTACACAGCCACCTTGCAGGTCGAGGACGTTAACGGGGCAAGAGGTACTGACACCGCCGAGGTCCGGCCGTGCTTCGTGTCCTGTTTCGGTGTCAATAAGCTCAAGATCCGAACGAAGGAAGGCAAGTGCCAGGGTATTGCGCTGCTGGAGGTGACCAGCGACCAGGGTGTCCTTGTGTATGAACCCGACGAGGGCAAGGACAAGCTGAACCCGAGCACCGTCGTGGATGACGGGGTGAACGGGCGGGTGAGGATACACACGTCCTGCTCGCAACCGCTTGACGTCGGCGACGTCTTCGGACCCTACACAGTCACCGATGTGGTGAAGATCTTTGATGACGAGGACTCCGAAAACATGATCGAGCTGCGTGGCGATTTCGATCCCGCAGGCCCGCTCGACTTGTCGGTCGACGACGTGACGTACACCATCGACGACGGCCAAGGGCATGTCTTCACCTTTGCCATTCCGGGTGGGTCGTTCGACGTCGAGGGTAATCCCGCCGACCAGAGGTTCAGGTTCGACTCTCCCAAGGGCGACCACACGGACCTGACCGCCAGGTTTGACTTCGGCACAGAGTGCAAGTTCGAACTTGATGTCAAAAAGATCACGGGTACCAAGAAGATCAGCAGCACAACTTTGACTGTCAGCTTGATCGCGGGGATCAATCTTGGCGAAGAGGTGATAGAAACCCAGGCTAGGCCGCAGTATCTCATGTACAGGGCACACCCGGAGGTGGACTGCTGTCCGATGGGTAAGAACGACGCCTTGCGGGAGGTGATCAGGGAGTAGCGTTCCCTCACGGATCGGAACAGGGCCGGGGTTCACGAGAGGGAGGGGTTGCCCGCGTGCAGTACGGATGCCCGGGCGTTCCGCGGGACCGCCTGCGCACGGTATGGACTTCCGCGGACTCCCTACCCTCTGCGCGCGCCCGCTCAGTTGAAGCCCTTCTCCGATCAGCATGGTATCAGCCCACACGGGGGGCGCAGGAGACGCATGGAGCTCGCACCTGGCTCCTTCCCGGAAGCTGGAACAGAGTGCGACGGGATTTTCGATTATGAGAACCTGGACCATTGGGACACCCACACGGGAGCGCCACTCGGCAGCCTCGAAGACGCTGTAAGTCCTTTTCGTGGCGTATCTTATGATCCACCATGCCTGCGTCGCCCAGGACCCGGAAGCCCGTGGCACAGCGGATGTCTAATGTGACTTACGCCGCAGAGGTGGAGAGGCGCCCCCGGACCCGGTGCAGACAAGGAATGACCACCGTGTCCAAGCGTCCGATCGCCGGCGTTTGGCGAAGCTGCGGGCAGAGGAACGCTGTGGCCGCCCCAGGGAGGGGCGACCTCGAAGACCCTTGGAGGCTGTGAGATGAAACTCGTTATTCGGTGTTTGCCAGTTGTGCTTGTGGTCATGCTGACGGCGACGGCTTTTGGCCAGATCATCCCGGGGGACCCCGGGACCTATCCGTCCGTGAGCGTGGTTCAAAGCCCGCACAACTTGAACAACTTCCCCGGCGTGTCGATTCCGGGCAACCAGGTCTGCCTTCCCTGCCACACGCCGCACAACGCCCTGCTCCCCGGTGAGGAGAACGTGCTTTGGAATCACGCCGAGACCGGCGAGACGTTCACCATGTATTCGAGTACTGCCGGTCAGCCCGAGGGCACGAGCAAGATGTGCTTGAGCTGCCATGATGGCGTGACGGCGGTGGATAACTACGGTGGGACCGGCGGAACCGGGATTGTGATCACCGGTGCGGCGGCGCTGGGCAGCGACCTGTCGAACGACCACCCGATCGGCATCGAGTATCCCACGGATCGCCCGGCTGAGTACAACGATCCCGGCACCTTCGCAGACGGCATCAACGGCGGACCCGGTGTGCGACTGGTGGATATCAACAGCGTAGATCGGGTGGAATGCTCGTCGTGCCACGAGCCCCACAACAATGGGTTGGACAACTTCCTGCGTGTTCCGATCCAGGAGAGCTACATCTGCCTGCAGTGCCACATCAAGTAGCCAACGTGGCAACTGGCGGACGAGGCTGTCGCTTATTAAGCCTAAGCCTCGCAGCTTGAGGGAAGAGCTGTTTGCAGTGGAATTTCGGGTGTGCGCGTTCCTTTCCTCCGGGAGCGTGCGCACCTTATTTTTTGCCCACAGTCCAGGCGACCGGGCCCAGTCGCTCCTGCATGGTTGCGGGTGTGGATCGGGCCCGATAGCATCCGTATTCCTATGAAGTTAACGCCCATGGTGAGAACGTCTCTCCCGACTATCGCCCTAATCGGGTCAGTTCTTGGACTGGTTGCCGGCTGCCAGCCAGCGGCCAGGACCGACGAGCCCTTTCTGTTCTTCCCCGCCCCCCCAGCGGAGCCTCGCGTCCAGTTCCTTACATGGGCAAGCGGCGCAGACGAGGTGGAGCCAAGCGGTGGGACCTTCGAGCAGTACATCCTTGGTGAGGAGCCGGTCGTCCAGAGGGCGATCAACAAACCCTACGGGATCGGTGCCCGTGACGGTGTCGTCTACGTCTGCGATACGAAGGGTCTGAGCTTGTGCCGCCTGGACTTCGTGAACCAGAAATACTCGATTCTGGGTGCACGAGGCCCCGGTCGGTTACGTAAGCCGATCAACATGGTCATCGACCCGTTGGGCTACAAGTTCGTCGTCGATCCCGAGCGGAAACAAGTTGTCGCCTTCGGCCCCCAAGACCAATATGTCACGGCGTTTACGGTCCCCGAACCCTGCCATCCGGTTGACGTGGCTTTATACGAGAACGAGCTATACGTCTTGGATAACGACGAGACATGCCAGATTGTCGTATTCGACCGAAGCACGGGCGAAGTGCTTCGCACGTTCGGTGGTCCCGGCGGTGAGCCGGGACAGTTCAAGATCCCCAACAGTCTGTGCATCGGACCGGAAGGGTACATCTATGTCAGTGATACGCACAACTGGCGGATCCAGAAGCTGACGCGAGACGGAGACCCCATTTGGACAAAAGGCGGTCCGGGCTACACGATTGGGCGTTTCGGCCGGCCGCGTGGGATCCGGGCGGGCCCGGACGGGATCATCTACGTCGTGGACGGGGCGACGGAGATCGTTCAAATGTACGATACCGACGGTAACACACTGATGCGCTTCGGTGGTCCAGGTGACATGCCTGGAGCACTGGGTCTGCCGTCAACACTGGCCATCGATTCGACCTCGCTTCCGTACTTCACGAAATACGTCCATAAGGATTTCGAGGTGAAGTACCTGCTGTTCGTCACCAGCCAGTATGGGCCGCGTCTGGTCAATGTCTACGCCTACGGCTCGTTTCCGGAGGGTTATGCGTTGCCAGAAGCTCAGATTGGCAGGCTGCCGAAGATCGCCCCGGACCAGGGCATTGGCCCGGTCAGCGAGCCGAGGACGCCGCCACCGGCGACTCAGCAAGTGGAAGAGGGCGAAGACGCGAACGAAAGCCAAGAGCCAAAGGAGAGGACGGAGGAGGAACCAGGCTAGTATCTTATCACGCATCGAGTGCGGGATAATGCGAGCGGCACAGGTCCACCGTCAGCGGACCTGTGTTGGAATCTGGGACCACGGACCCGCTCTTGGCGGGACCGGGCACCCGTCAGAGCAGGGGTGACGGACCTTAAGCGTGAAGGCCTATGGGAGACGCAATCCTTGCCTACGCGTTGGATCTTGATCGGTTTGGCTGCTTTGTCGGCTGTCGGATGCATTCTGGCAGCCTGCGCTCCCATGGATCGGTACCTGGGGCTGAGCTTCTTTTTTGACGACGTGCCTAGACCCGGGACAAGCCCGACCGTCGGATATGCATCGGAATATGCCCACCTCGCGGAACCAGGAGCCGGGTCAGACAAAAAGGCCGCTCTCGCGGCCGCCTTCCGACCCCATCCACCGTACCGCGAGCATCGGTGCGATCGATGCCACGATCTCGGAACGGGGGACTTGTGGCGGACGGCCCGTGAAGGTCTGTGCCTCGCCTGCCATCAGGAACTGACGAAAACCGATCGCTACGTCCACGGGCCGGTCGTGATCAACGACTGTCTCATGTGCCATCATCATCATGGTTCCGCCCGCCCATATATGCTGCTGGACGAGGCGACAGCCGTTTGTCTGCGGTGTCACAAACGTGAGCACCTGCTGACGTGTCCGGGCCGCGAATCTGACGAGGCCGGTGGATGCGTCGACTGCCACGATCCGCACGGTGGGAGGGATCAATTTTTCTTGAAGCGCAGCGAGAATTGACAACGACAGCAGGAAAGGCTTGGTTGTTGGCGTCGTCGTGCCTTCTCGTTGATCAAGTGCGACGCGAAGTTCACACGAAGTTGTCCGCCGGTTTCGCCTTCTTGCTCGCGTTGGCTCTCATCCCCGGTTGTCAGGCGGGCTCTGCACAACGACGAGGCGTCCGCACGTTCCAGGTTACCGCCACCAGCGGGTATCTGGAGTTCGAGGCTCGGCACCGCAAGCGAGAACAAGAATCGAAGGTCGGGGCGGGCACCATGCGGTCCGAAGAGACCCTTTTCGAAGAGAAAATCAACCTCGAGTTCGACGGTTACGTCTACCATCCTAATTTCCTGGAGTTCACGCTCGGGACAACGTTGGGGCTGCTGCAAGAAGATTTCGAGGACGTTTTCTCTGATCGGCGACGAACCAGCGGCGACACGGGAACGATTCTGGAATTCGACGCCGAAGCGCACCTCCTCAAAAAGAAGAGGCATCCCGGTAGCCTCTTCGCCCGCCGGCATCGAACCATTGAGCCCAGGCGGTTCCTCTCGAGTATCGAGACGACCACAACGAATCTCGGACTCACGTGGCAGTACGTCAGCGAGAAGGTCCCCACCAACGTCCAGTTCAGCCACACGGACGTCAAGCTGGACCCCCTCGGCGACGAGGAAGAAGAAGGGCGGCAGAAGAACACACTGCTGCGGTTCGAGACTGGGTATCGCTTCACCAATTCCAATGTCCTTGGACTGATCTACGAGCACCAGTCGGTTGAACAACAACCTTTCCAGTTGGACTACGATTCAGACGAGCTGACCCTCTCCCATCTTCTCGATTTTGGAAGCCGAAAGCAGTTCCGTTTGGACTCCGAGCTCAACTTCTTCGATCAACGCGGCAGCTTTGACATCGAGCGGGCCCGCTGGCGGGAGATCTTGAGAGTCCAGCACGCCGAGCAGCTCCGATCCTGGTACCGTCTTGAGTTGATTGACCGCACCCAAGGGAGCTTCACCGGGGTTCCGCCTATCGAGGAGCGTTCCTATGTTCTCTCCGGAACGGTCGATCACGAGCTTTATGGAAGCCTCATCTCCCAGCTTCACGCTTTTATCGGGAATCAAGATTTCAAGACCAGCGGTGTGATTGATCGATGGGGCACCCAGGCCAGCTTCGACTATCGCAAAAAGAATCCGTGGGGTGTGCTGCTTGGCAATTACCGCGTACGATACGAAGAGGAGGATCGAAGCGGCGGCGGCGTCACCGGTGAGGTACTCGATGAGATGCATACCTTTCGCGATCCCGAGCCAATTAGACTCGTAGGTGAGAACATCGCGACAGCCTCGATCCTGATCACGGCTGAAGATCGTTTCACCGTCTATCAGCGCGGTACCGATTATACGATCGATCGGCTCGGTGACGCTGTCGAGATCGAGCGGGTCCCGACCGGAAACATCGCCGACGGGGAGACCGTCCTTATCGACTATGTTTTCCGACTCTTTGGCGACTTCAAGCGGGAGACGCGGACTCACGACTTTGGAATCCGTCAGGATTTCGACTTCGGGTTGATGCCCTACTATCGGCTCCGCTGGCAGGATCAGGACATCTCCTCAGATGGAATACAGGCGGCGGTCGCCGAAGATGTGACCGCCCACACAGTCGGTCTTGAGTATCGCCGCCGTCCTCTGCGCCTGATTGCCGAATATGAGGACCACGATTCAAACATCAATCCGTTTCGTGCCGTTCGCTTGAGCGTGGACTACACCCACCGTTTCAAGTTCGGGGCGACAGCCACGGTCAAGGGGCGTTGGTCCAGGTTCCAGCACCGCGAGCCTGTGGCCCGGAAGACGCGGCTCTTTACCGTTGAGGGTCTGTATCGGCATCCGGTGACCACGCACCTGACCATTGAAGGTGCAGCGCTATACCGAGACGAGACCGACACACTCAGTGGGGACGACGAGGGCTTGGATGTCGATCTGTCGTTGGAGTGGCTCGTACGCCAGACGGAAGTCAGGGTGACCTATGAGATGGGAAGGATCGAGGATGATTTCGCCCGCAGCGACAGCTCAGCATTGTACGTGCAGGTGCGGCGGAGGTTCTGAGTCAGCGTGCGCGATTCAGCAATCGCCCCGGGTTGTGAGCTTCAACCCGCGCCCCGGACGGCGACGCCGTGCATGGTGCCACATATCTGTCATTTTCGCGATACTCTTGTTGGCACCATGGGGATGTGCGACACGTGGCGTGCGAGGTCTGGACATGTCCCGGCCGCGACCTGTTTGGCCGCCGCCACCGGCACCGGCCAGGATTCGCTACGTCGGCCGACTGCAATCGTCGGCGGACGTTCAGCGGCCCGCGGGACTGTTCAAGGCCATCGGGGAACTGATCGTGGGCGCTAGCCCGGTGCAACGAATGTATGGGCCACGCGCCGTACTGTGTACCGACGGCGGTGAACGGGTTTGGGTAGCTGATCCAGGCGGCCGGCGCCTTCACGTCTTCGATTTGAAGCGCCGGACATACCAGGGCATCACCCGTCTGGACGGGACCGCCTTGCTCAGCCCGGTTGACGTTTGTGGGGGCCCGGACGGCTCCATATTTCTGTGCGACTCGGAGAGCGTCGCGATCCACAGGTTGTCGGCACGAGATGGATCGCTGATCAGCTCCCTGAGGTTGCCCGAGGACATTCGGCGACCGGTCGCCCTACATTGGGACGATGGACGTGGGGAGCTTTTTGTCGTCGATGCCGTTGCCCATGACGTCAAAGTGTTGGATCTCGAGGGACGGCTCCTGCGGATCATGGGGCACCGCGGCGAACGACCGGGCGAATTCAACTTCCCCTGCGACATCACGGAACGGGATGGCAGGCTCTGGGTCGTCGATACGGGCAACAACCGTATTCAGGCCCTGACGGGACAGGGGAAGCCGATCCTCGAGTTTGGCCAGGAAGGTGACGCACCCGGTGACCTGGCGTTGCCCAAAGGCGTCGCCTTTGACAGCCATGGGCACGCGTACGTGGTGGATGCCCGGTTCGAGAACGTTCAGATCTTTGACGCCTCGGGTGCGCTATTGCTGTTTTTCGGTCAGGAAGGTACCGAGGAGGGAGAGTTCTGGCTGCCTTCGGGGATCTTCATCGACGTAAACGATCGCATCTGGGTGTGCGATACCTACAACGGCCGGGTGCAGATATTTGACTATGTGGAGCAATCCGACGAACTATCCCCCGAGAACTGATACGAGTTTAAGATCGAACGTGCCGTTTGAAGGACAGGCGAGTGAAGATTATTTGTCACACCGCGCGGGCCAAAGCCCGCGGCTTGGGTGCAATCGGATCGGCGAAGTCTCATGGGACATTGGACAATGCCCAGATCCGTGTGGGCTTGTGGGTCTGTATCCTCATCTGCTACGCGCAGGTATCTCTGGGACAGGAGCGTGTCTCCGAGACGGTCCACAACCTTTCCGTGAGTGGACCCGGACGACTCCACGCGGCGTCCGAGAGCCGAGTGTGCGTCTTCTGCCACGCGACGCACAACACGATGGGAATGCGCCCGCTGTGGAATCGCGAGCTATCACCGGCAAGCTATAGAATCTACGACTCGTCCACGCTCGATGCGAGACCAGGCCAGCCCACCGGCGTGAGCAAGCTGTGTCTGAGCTGCCATGACGGCACGATTGCGCTCGGGAGCGTCTTAAGTCACAGCGACCGCATTCGGATCAGTGGGGGCGATTACATTCCTTCCGGGTTGACCAACCTGGGCACAGATCTGTCCGACGACCATCCGATCAGCTTCTTTTACGCCGGGGGCTTGGCCTCGTCAGATCACCAACTCGTCGATCCCGCGACGTTACCGGACGAGATCACCCTCGACGAAACCGGCCAATTACAGTGCACGGCCTGCCACGATCCCCATAAAAATCGCTATGGTGACTTTCTGGTGACACCTTTCGAACATGGCATGCTCTGTACTGCATGCCATCGGATGGACGGTTGGACGTCGTGCTCCCACGAATCCGCGAGTGTCGCAGTGGCTAGTGCCCACACTGGAGATTGGCCCTTCGCGACTGTGGCGGAGAATGCCTGCCGTAGCTGCCACCGACCACACACCGCTGGCGGCCGTGAGCGGCTGTTGATTCTCGAAAAGGAGGAAGAGAACTGCTTGTCCTGTCACGACGGTCTCGTCGCGCGGACAAACGTCCTGGTCGAGTTGGAGAAGCTCAGCGTCCACGATCCACGTCGGTACTTCGGTGAACACGATCCCGCGGAGACCCTGGTAGGCGGCAATCCCCACGTGGAATGTAGCGACTGCCACAACCCACACGCCGTAACGCAGGAGCTGTTCACTTCGGACTACACACCCATCGGGGCAACGCTTGCCTACGTAAAGGGTATCAACATCGGCGGGGCGCTGGTGCAAAACGCGCAATATGAGTACGAGGTTTGCTTCCGCTGTCACGCCGACGCAGCCGTAACCGTGCGAAATCGAGTGCTGCGTCATGTGCAGGAGTCGAACCTGAGGCTGAAGTTCGGTTCGGGCAACTCCAGCTATCACCCCGTGGTCGTTTCCTCACCCGGTCAGGGCTCGGTCAGCCTGGTACCCGGCCTGGCAGTCGGATCGCTCATTCGCTGTACGGATTGCCATAACAACGACGCCGGTCCGCGAGCCGGCGGGAGCGGGGCTGACGGCCCTCACGGCTCGAACTACGAGTTTCTGCTGGAACGCAACTACACGACTCAGGACGATACGGTGGAGTCGGATTTTGAATACGCCCTGTGCTACAAATGCCACCGGCGAACAAGCATCCTGGCAGATCAGAGCTTTCGGTTGCATCGAAAGCACGTGGTCGACGAGCGTGGACCGTGCTCGAGCTGTCATGATCCGCACGGCATCAGCCTGACACAGGCCTTCGGATCAGACCATACCCATCTGATCAATTTCGACACCCACATCGTCCAACCCACGTCGGTCGCGCGGACGATTGCGTTCCGTGATCTGGGGCAGACCGCTGGAAGCTGCACCCTCGTCTGTCACGGGTCTGAGCACCAAAACCGAACCTATGGGATGGGTCTGCCGTAGAGCGGTTTTTGACTGTGAGTTGGCGCGGCCCACCCCGCCGGTCGACAGCCAACCGCAAGCCTCGGGGTCCCGACGGTCCGTAAAGAGGTTGGCGTACAGCGGAGGGCGGGTCTGCAGAGGACTCCCGCCAACCCCCATCGATGACTACGCTTCTGGGCGCCGCGGCTCCTGGCGTACCTCAGACACATGACCAGAGAGCCGGCCAGCGACGAGCCGCGTTCGTTCGAGAACCATACCACCACCAGCGATCAAAGGAGCAGAGGCATCTTGGAGCGGATCGCGAGCATGAGTCATCCAGCCAAACACCTGGGTTATGCCTTTTGCCAGACCAGCTATAATGAAAGCGATGGTAAGTGTCTCAGCGTCTTGGGTGTCTCACGTGCCCCGGAAAGACCGCCAGCCAGCGGGCGGCTGCCCGTTGTATTCGCTGGTTACATCGTGATGATGGCGACGATGCTGGGGCCACTCATCAGACGTGTGTCAACCCGGCACGCTGGCGCCCCGGACCGAGAGCTATCTGTATGCTCGTGCCGATCCCGTGTTAGGACACGAGAGGGGCACCTTCCCCTGGGAGGCGTACACTTGAAGCGTCGGATCATTCTTTGCCTGGCCATATTGTTTGGGCTGTGCCTCCTCGCGCCGGTCGTCGCGATGATCTGCCTCAGCGTCAGCGTCAGTCGACTCACATCGGTGGCCGATTCGCACCACATACAATCCCTTCGAGCCGAGTTGGCAGCGGTCGGTGTCCGAATCGAGCGTGATCTGCTCCAGGCTGCAGAGCCGACTCCTGCCGACCGTACTTCTCAAATCGACACCCTCACCCGCTTCGAGAACACGCTGGGGGGGTGTGGAGCGTGTCATCATGAGCCACTGATCAAAGACCGCATGACACAGCTTGCCGAGACCTTCGATCGCTATCGGGAGAAGGTGGATCTATCGATCGTGCTGGGCGACCCAACCGGGTTGGCACGAGACGAGGAGGTCCGCCAACTGGCGGCGACATTGGTGAACCGGACGACCGAGATGGCCGACGAGGCAGCCAAGCATCTGGCAGTCAAGAGTAGTGACGCGGCGGCAAGTGTGCGAGCGGCCCGCATGGTCCTCGTGGCTACGCTGATTGCATCGATCGTGATTGGTGGATTCGTAGCTCTCCACTTGAAGAAGCGTTTGACTACTCCGCTAAGGGCCCTTTTGGAAGGTGTCGAGCGTGTGCGACAGGGCGACCTGAATCATCGTTTCAAGGTCACGGGTGACGCCGAGTGCCGGACGCTGGGGGACGCTTTCAACCAGGCCTATGACAGCTTGAGAAAAGCACAGGACAGGATCCTCCAAGCGGAGAAGATGGCGTTTGTGGGCAAGCTGGCCGCGGGTGTGGCTCACGAAGTCGGGAATCCCCTGGCCAGCATCTCCTCGGTCGCCCAGATGATGCGCCGCGAGTGTCACGACGATAAAGAAGCGGAACGGCTCGACCTGATCATGCAGCACATCAGTCGGGTGTCGAAGGTGGTGCGGGAGCTGCTGACGTTTTCTCGCCCTGGTCCGGAGGACGGTGAGGCCGGGCGGGGCGGGCGAGTCGAGATCGAAACCCTGCTCGAGCACACGCTCTCCCTGCTCCGCTGGGACAAGCGAGCGAGCAGGATACAGATCAGCTCGGACTGTGAGCCCAACCTCAGTATCGCCCACGGCAACAGCAGTCAATTGCTCCTTGTGTGTATCAACATCACGATCAATGCCCTTGATGCCTTAAGCGCCAGCAAGAACTCGGACGGAACGCTCCACGTGTCCGCGTACGCCGCGGGTAGTCGGGTCAAGATCCGGTTTGAGGACAACGGGCCGGGAATGACACAGCAGCAAATCGCCGCGGCGTTCGAGCCCTTCTTCACGACGAAAGAACCCGGCACGGGCACCGGGTTGGGCCTGTGGGTATGCAGTCAGATCGTCCGTATGCATCGTGCGTCTATCCACATTGACAGCCGGGTCGGTGAGGGAACGACGGTCATCGTGGACCTGCCTAAGGAACTGCCGCCAGAAGCTCTGGAACCGACGGTCGTCGAGTGCTAGACGGCTGGAGAACGACGAATGTCGGATGCAGAATTGAGAAAACGAGAGAGCCCAGCTCGTCTTCACTCGCCGTTCGCTTTTCGGTATTACGCCTTCGTGGGCTGGCGGCATGGGTCTGCCCCGCCTGACCCATGCCCACAGAGTCACTGATGTGGCTCCGCTCCAGCCGCCCGGTGCCAATACGCCCCGGACAAGCGCCAGTGCAGACGAACGCCCAAGGGCGTTGGTGTGGGGGATGCCCCCGGCTTGCGACACTCCCAGGGCATAGCATCCGAAGCGTACCGCTTTCCCAATTCTGGGAAATATCGGTTGCCATAGACGATACTGGTGCTCAGTCAATGTCCAAGCCGACTTGGTCGCCGCAGGCTGGATCATCTGGACATAATCGTCGCAACCCGCAAGATAGGTCCAAATCCGCGGCGTTATGGAGTCGTTGACCCCGTCAGCTTCCAGCGTCAGCAACGGTACGCTCCCAGGCATAATGGCACGGAGAATGCCCCATACAGGTGCTTCGATGAAGAAACACAACAGGGGGAATGTTTCATTCGGTCAACGGGGAGTCATGAGAGCGCGCATGCGAGCGTTGAATGCATCGAGTTACCTTACATATCGCCGTTGCGCCATCGCGGGGACAATCCTCCTGGCACACGTGGGCTGTCGCGCCGAGTCCGAATCGGAAGCCACAAGGAGTCCCTCAGGGAACGCCGGCGATCGGTCGGGTGCGGAGGTCTCAGATAGCCGCACCCTGGCTTCACGGGCAACCCCAAAGCCCGCTGAACGCCCTACGGAGCCGGTCGACCCGAGAAGTTGCCTCACTGGGGAGTGTCACCAGAATCTCGTTCGGCGTTCCTATGTGCACCCACCAGTGGAAGCCGTGGCGTGCGAGCTGTGCCATCTTCCCGAGCAGCCTGTGCATAAGTTTCCGATTCGAGAGACTGGTCCGCAGCTATGCACAACCTGCCACGACGTCGCGGAGCGCAAGCCGTACCAGCACGCAGTTGTCGTTCGCGAGGGATGCCTTCCCTGCCACGACCCTCACGCGTCCAACGCCAAGTTTCTGGTCACCGACATGAGCCCGGAGATGCTCTGCCAACGCTGCCACCAAGTCGAGCGAAAGCGATACTTACACAGCGGCTTCGCCTCGGGGGCGTGCACGCTTTGCCACGAACCGCACGGGGGGACCCATCGAGCGTTTCTGATCGGGGGTGAAGGCAAGGAGCACTGCCTTAGCTGTCATACACAGCGGCGGGAGCGACTGGCTACCTCGACCCACATCCACAAGCCGATCCGCGAGACAGGATGCACGGATTGTCATACCCATCATTCTTCGGAATACGAGCATATCCTCGTGAAAGATCTCTACGACCTGTGCATGGGCTGTCACCCTCAGATCGAGGGCGCGATCACCGGGGCCGCGTCACCCCATGGGGCGGTGTTCACGGGAGAGCATTGTGCCAATTGCCACGAATCGCACGAAGGTGATCGTCCCTATTTGTTGCGCGAGAAAGAGCAGGTACTTTGTCTGGAATGCCACAACCGACCTCAACTGGCCAGCAACGGGGACACCATCCCGGACATGACGCCGGTTCTGGTCGACGCCCGGTTCCTCCACGGTCCGATCCGGGCGGGGAACTGTAGCGCCTGCCACTACACGCACGCGTCGCGCTACGCCATGCTCTTGCGCAAATACTTCCCGCGGGACTTTTACGAGGCTTTCCATCTGGAGGATTACGCCTTGTGCTTTACGTGTCACAGTGAGAGCACTGTCCTGGAAGGTGAAAGTCCATCCTTCACCGGTTTTCGGAACGGCTCCACGAATCTCCACTACGTCCACGTGAACCGCCAGGACAAGGGCCGGACGTGCCGCACCTGCCACGAGATCCACGGGAGCAACTTGACCAGACACATGGCCAGTACGGTCCCCTTCGAAGGTGGTGGCTGGGCCATGCCCATCAGAATGCAGCAAACCGAGACGGGCGGACGCTGTAGTCCGGGGTGTCACGAACCCAGGGAATATCGCAGGTCACCGCAGCAGCCTGGCGGCGCAGTCATCCTTGCACCCGAGAACGAGAATGCCGAGGCGGGTCAACCGTGAGACACTCTACACCACAGGTAACCGTGTTGATCTCGAGCTTGGTGCTTTCCGTCGGCGTTCACGTTGCCGGATTCGGGTTCGACCAGGAAGCGGAGAAGGTCCAAAAGCCGACGGAGTCCGTCCCTCGCGGCGGCTGTGTCACTACCGAGTGTCACCCGGGAATCAAAGACACGCCTTACGTCCACGGTCCAGTGGCCGTGGACGCCTGCGACGCCTGCCACGTGGAAGTCGATCCACAGCAGCACACGTACGAGCATCGGTTCATCGGGAAGCAATTGTGCCAGTTTTGCCACAAGTTTCAGACTAGAGGCCAGTATCTGCACAAACCAGTCGCCCAAGGTGAATGTACGGATTGTCATAACCCGCATGGGGGTGCAGATCGCTTCATTCTTCGCGGCGGCTCCGGTGGACAGGCCTGCAAGGAATGCCATAGTTTCGTCACCATGGGCTTTCCGGCGGTGCACGGACCGGTAGCGGCAGGCGAGTGCACGGCGTGCCATCGGGCGCATAGTTCGGACTTTCCCGGACTGCTCACTGCCCCGCGTCGCGAGTTGTGCCTCGAGTGCCACGCCCTTCTTGGCAAGGAGCTCGCCCAAGCCCAACGGATTCACAAGCCGGTGAATGAGGACTGCCTCGAATGTCATAGGTCCCACGCCGCCGAGGACAAAATGCTGCTGAAGGCTACGTCACCCGCCTTGTGTTCAACGTGCCATGAGGAATTGGCGGCATTGATCGCCACCGCCTCGACCAAACATAACGCCGTGGCCATGGAGAGGGGCTGTCAGAACTGTCACGAAGCCCATGGAAGCGATTTCCCCGCCATTCTAGTCAACGACATGGTCGAGGTTTGTCTGTCCTGCCACGACGAAGAGATCCCCATGCCCGACGGCTCCCGGCTGGCCAACATCAAAGCTGTGCTGGCGACGGGCACGAGCGTGCACGGACCGATCGCTCAACGCAACTGCGTGGCTTGTCACTACATTCACGGCGGGTCGCATTTCCGTCTGCTGATCAAAGAGTATCCCCCAGAGTTCTACGCTCCGTTCTTCGAGGAGACGTACGCCCTGTGCCTCGCCTGCCACGACCGGCAGCGCTTCCTCGTAGCCCGCACAGACAAGCTGACCGATTTTCGGAACGGTAATCTGAACCTGCACTTCCTGCACATCAACAAGAAAATGAAAGGCCGAACGTGTCGGGCCTGCCATGAGACCCATGCCAGCAGGAAGCCCAACCACGTTCGGATCTCTGTACCATTTGGAGAAGGTGGATGGGAGCTGCCCATCAATTTCGTGACCACGGAAACGGGTGGAGGGTGCAAACCCGGCTGTCACAAGGAATACACCTACGACCGCGTGAACCCGGTCGCGTATCCGAAGCCGGAGGAAACCGCTCCAGAATCGCCGTCCGTCAACGTCAACGTGCCGTTGCCGGATTCGGAAGAGACAAGAAAGGAGGCCAACGATGAGACGGAAAATCCTGGCCGTTAGTTGCTCGATAGTCGTGTTGTCATCCTTGAGCCCGGTGGCCTTGGCCCGCCCGGACCGGTTGCGGAACATCGAGTTCGGCCAGCCATTGCCCGCGTTCCAGCGAGCAGGACTCGACGGAGAAACCGTGAGCTTTAGCGCGGAGCCCGGTACGGTCTTGTTGCTGGTTTATCTGAGCGCTCAACAAGCGCAATCAGAGAAGGCAATGGCCTCAGTACACATCGTGGCTACCAATATCGATAGCCCGAACCTGAGAGTCATCTACATGACCGCGGACACCCGTCAGCTCGGATACTTCCGCGACCTGAAGACGGAAACGCAAGCCGGTGAACCGCTGGCGCTGGACGAAGGTCATCAGATCTACGGACAGCTCGGTTTGATCGTGTTTCCCACGACGGTGGTTTCGTCTCTGGACGGGAACCTGCTGCACGTGATTTCGGGTTGGATGCGGGACTACGAGTATCGTTTGGAAGCATATTGCCGTCACGCTTTGGGCGAGCTGGACGACGCCGCCCTAGCTGGGCAGCTCGATCGAAGCCCCCAAGCCAAGGATGAAGCCCGTGCCCGAGCCGACCGACACCGCTCGGCCGCAGCGATTCTACGATCCAAAGGGCTGCTCGCAGATGCCACCCGGGAGCTGGAATCCGCGATCGCTGCTGATGCGAGTTCCACAGCCGCGGTCGTTGACTTGGCTGACATTCTTGTCGCCCAGGGACGACTCGACGAGGCTGAGCAGAGACTCAACACCTTGCTCGCTCAAGATCCGGATGTCCGGGGCGTCAAGCTCATCCAGGGGATTATCTTTATGAAGCGCGGGCAGATGGACAAGGCGGAGGCGGCGTTAGAAAAGGCTCTTCTTCTGAACCCGGACCCGACCCGACCCCACTACTACCTCGGTCAACTCTACGAGCAAAAGGGTAAGCACAAGCTCGCCATGGAGCACTATCGTGACGCCCTCAAGCAGATCTTAAAGGAGCAGTAGACGCTCGAAGAATGTCGAATGGCGAATGGCGAATGAAGGGGCACCGGTGTCTTTTTCTGAATTCTGCACTCATCATCGGCCATTCTTGTGCCAGGGCCTTGGCGTTCGCTGCCGGCGTCTCTGGATGGTGTCTGTGGCGGCGGTCGTCGTCTGTGCCGCCGCGGCATATGGGCAAGTCCCCGAGGAGGACGTCCGCTGTCTGAACTGCCACGGGCAGGCGACGATCGCAACAAGTACGCCCCAGGAACGGGCCACGATGGTCTCCACGCCCGAGGCCCCGTTGCGAACCGACCCATGGCGGCTCTATGTGGATCGGGAGGCTTTAATCGCCTCGTCCCATAGGGAGACTAAGTGCATCGACTGCCATCAAACCACCGTAGAGCTACCGCACCCTGCCCAGCAACCCGCCCCGACCTGCTCGACGGTTGATTGCCACGCCGTGCAAGGTGAGCTGTTTCTGGGCAGCGTACACGCCCAACCGCTTGCCTCAGATGACGAGCAGATGCCCCATTGCTGGACCTGTCACGGCGACCACGACATCCTACCGGCGACGGCACGACGCTCGCGCATCTATCCTCTCAACGTCTTGAGCGTTTGCGGTGGTTGTCACGAGAAGCACAGACATCCACTGCTCCGCTCGACGTCAGATCTCCCTGAAGACGGACGGTTGCTCGTGGGTTACTTCCGGGAGAGTGAACACGGTCGAGGCATTCTGAAGTCGGGGCTCATTGTGGCTGCGACCTGCCCGGACTGCCACCGGGCCCATGATGTTCAACCATCGGATAATCCGTTCTCATCCGTGAGTCGCCCTAATGTTCCGACGACGTGTGGACAGTGCCACGTTGGCGTGGCTGAACAGTATGCCGACGGCATCCACTCTCGGCTCAGACATGAGGATGAGGACCGGGACCGCGTCCCTGTCTGCACGAACTGCCATACCTCCCATCAGATCACGCGAGCAGGCACCCCAACCTTTGCCAGAGACATTGTGGAGGAATGCGGCACGTGTCATGAGAATCTCTACGCCACCTACCATGAGAGCTATCACGGGCAGGCACGCCGTCTAGGCAATCGCCGAGCGGCGAGCTGCAGCAACTGTCACGGCGCCCACAGGATCGAGCGGCTCGAAGACCCACAATCACAGTTAGGGGTGGAACACAAGATCGCCATGTGCGAGAGGTGTCATCAGGGAGCCAATGAAAACTTCGTGAAGTTCCTTCCACACGCCGATCACCGCGACCCCAAGAAATATCCCTTGCTGTACGGCATCTGGATGTACTTCGTGATCGTGATTTCTGCCACCTTCACCTTCTTCGGGATTCACACAGTCCTATGGTGGGTCCGCTCGTTGGTCGACCGTATAAAGCACGGTCAGACCCACCACCATCGGGAAGCGGTGCCCGCTCGTACTTTTCAGCGGTTCAGGCCCGTTCATCGGTTCACCCACGTCCTGGTGATCGTCAGTTTCTTGGGACTGACCGTAACCGGTATCCCGCTGAAGTTTAGCTACAAGCCCTGGGCTGTTGCTCTCGCCCATGCGGTGGGTGGTGGAAACATGGCGGGGATTCTCCACCGGCTCTTCGCCTGCGTCATGTTCACCTATGTCTTCATCCATCTGACGGTCGTTGTGAAGTGGGCCCTCACTCAAATCAGAGCGGGTAAGAAGAGTTGGCTGTTTGGGCCGGAGTCCATGCTGCCGCGCTGGAAGGACTTGCGTGATATGATCGGTATGTTCAAGTGGTTTGTGGGACTGGGCCCGATGCCCAAGTTCGACCGTTTTACGTACTGGGAAAAATTCGACTACATGGCGGATGCCTTCGGCACGGTTGTGATCGGGGGATCAGGTCTGCTCTTGGCGTTCCCCATCGCCTCAAGTTACTTGCTGCCCGGATGGATGTTCAACGTAGCTATGATCATCCACGGTTACGAGGCCTTGCTGGCGATTGCCTTTATTTTCACCATCCATTTCTTTAACGCCCACCTTCGGTTACAAAAGTTCCCCATGGACATGGTTGTCTTCACCGGTGAGATCAGCGAGCACGAGATGCAGGAGGAGCGACCGCTGGAGTACGAACGGCTCAAACAGGAAGGTCGTCTCGACGAGCTCCTGGTCGCGCCGAAACCCCCTGCATACAATAGACGCATCCGAATCCTCGGGATCGGGCTATTGATCATCGGACTGACACTCGTCGTGTTGATTATCTGGGCTGGACTGTCGGGTTTCGTGCAGCGATGGTGAGAACGCCCCATACAACCAGGGTGGTCAAGCTCTTGGCCCGTTTGTGCTGTGTCACGGGGCTCGCGCTAGGCGCTAACTCGGTCGTGGCCCAAGGACCCCCGGAAAACGCACGATGTCTCGATTGTCACGGGAACGAGACCTTCCTTCAGACCACTCTGCAGGAACGGGCTCTCATGGTGGTCCCGATTCCCGGTGTTACAGCACGGGAGGATGTTACCGAGCTCTACATTCTGGAAAAGGTCTATGATCACTCCGTGCACCGAGAAACCGCCTGCACACAGTGCCACGTCGATTGTGAGCAGTTGCCCCACCCCATGCGGGTGGCACCGGCACAGTGCAAGCAGTGTCATCCACACGAAACGGAGCGGCATGCCGAAAGTGTGCACGGAAAAGCCATCGCCGGTGGAGAGGGACGGGCGGCTCACTGCTACGATTGCCATGGCAAGCACGACATGCTTTCGTCAGCCAATGAGCAATCCCGAACGTACAAGCTCCAACTCCCCTTCACCTGCGCGAGATGCCACTCCAACCCGAAGCTGATGGAGCAGGCCCACGTTCATCAGCCGCTCGCCGCCAAGCAATACCTCGAGAGTATGCACGGCCGTGGGCTCATCAACCAGGGCCTGGTCATCGCCCCATCCTGTAACGATTGTCACGGGGTGCATGATATCTGGCCAGCCACAGACCCACGGTCAAAGATTCACCGGGACAATGTTCCACTGACGTGCGGTGTGTGCCACGTTGGTGTCGAGCGCATCTATGAGAAGAGCATTCACGGCAAGCGGCTTGCCGCGGGTGATGAGAAAGCACCGGTGTGCATCACCTGCCACACGGCACACGACATCATTCAACCGGAGGGTGTGGCGTTCAAGCTCGCCAGTGACGAGCGGTGCGGGCACTGTCACGAAGATCGACTCGAGCGCTATCGTGAGACTTTCCATGGCAAGGCTGCGGCGCTGGGTCTCCCGGGGGTGGCAGCCTGTTTCGACTGTCATGGCCAGCACGACATTCTCCCCGTCAACGATCCGGGCAGCCGACTTTCGCTTGAGAATCGAATCCATGTATGCAACCAATGCCATCCGCGGGCTGGAGGGATGTTTGCCAGCTATATCGCACACGCCGATCACAGCGATCGCAGGCACTACCCCGCGCTGTATTGGACGTTTGTGTTCATGACCACGATTGTCGTGGGCACGTTCGTGTTCTTCGGAATACACACGATCCTCTGGCTTGTCCGGTCCGCTGCTTTCTACTTGCGCGACCCCAAGGTATTCAAAGAGACTAAAACCAAGGTCCTCAGGGATGATATTATCTACGTACGCTTCCGGCCATTTGAGCGATTCTTACACGCCTTGGTGATTATCAGTTTCTTGCTGCTGGTAGCTACGGGAATGCCGTTGAAGTTCTATTACACCGGATGGGCCCAGTGGCTTGTCGATCTCTTCGGCGGGCTGGAAGTGACAACTGTCTTGCACCGCGCGGGGGCGATTATCACTTTTATTTACATGGGGCTTCACATCCTCAGTATGCTCCATCGCGCCGCCCGCCATCGGGATTGGTACCGCAACCCCAAGACCGGCCGATATAGCCTTCGCAAGTTCCTCGGTGTCGCCTTCGGTCCGGACATCCCATTCCCCCACCTTGGGGATGTCCGCGACTGGTGGGCCCATCAGAAGTGGTTCTTCGGGCGCGGACCCAGACCGCAGTGGGAACGGTGGACCTACTGGGAGAAATTCGACTACATGGCTGTCTTTTGGGGGGTGACCGTCATCGGACTCAGCGGGCTGGTTATGTGGTTTCCCGTCCAGTCAACGCGGTTCTTGCCGGGATGGATCATCAACGTGGCCCTCATCATCCACAGCGACGAGGCCCTGCTCGCTGCCGGGTTCATCTTCACGTTTCATTTCTTCAATGTCCACTTCCGGATCGAGAAGTTCCCGATGGATACTATCATCTTCTCCGGTCGAATCACGCGAGCGGAGATGCTTCACGAGCGGAAACGCTGGTATAATCGCCTGGTGGCTGAAGGTCGCTTGCAGGGTATGGCCTTAAAGGACGAATGGGCGCAATGGAAGCGGGTCATTCAGCCACTCGGTTTCCTCGCCTTTGGCGTTGGGGTCGTGCTGCTGATTCTCATCTTCTACGCCATGGGCGCCCGACTCTTCGTGTCCGCTGAATGAACCCCATCTACGCGCCGGCGTTCCGATCTGGCATGCT
>CAYOQG010000011.1:0-41008 GCA_964405925.1 uncultured Phycisphaeraceae bacterium
TGAGTCCTTCCCTCCCCTCTTTCGACATTCCTACCACCACGATGCGCCCACCGGGCCGCAGTACGCGCCGGCACAGGTCCAGCAACTTCGGAATTTCAGGCGTATCGAAGAGTTCCAACGTGAAGCTCATGAACACACCGTCCAATGTCCCGGACTCATACGGCAGGCTCGTGGCATCGGCACACCGCAACTCGATGCACCCGGCAAAGTCACTACTCTCCAGGAGTTCTCGCGTCTGCTGGAGCATTCCTTCGGAAATGTCGATGCCGTAGATCTTACCTGCCAGCCCAACCGCTTCCGCCAAGATGGCCAGGCAGTGCCCGGTGCCGAAACCGATTTCCAATATTCGCTCCCCGGGCTTCGCAGCTAGCAGACTCAAGCCCCTCTCACGAACCGGTTGCTCCGTTCGTTCGGACAAGAGGTCGTAGACTTTGCTGATCTTGTTGTAGAAGGCTTTCGTCTCGTCCTTCGATTGCAGGACTCGCAAGACATCTTGCTGCTCGTTGCCTGGTTGTTCGGAATTCACGAGTCTACTTTCTGCGCGGGCTCATATTCCTCGCGCGATTTGGGTTGAATGCGTATGCAGGGGCTGCTGCACCTGTTCGAGGAAGCTCTTGTGTTGCCTGCTTCGCAGATCGAGATGGCGGTACACATGGACCTTTATCCAGTCGTTGACAAACATCCACGCCAGGCAGTACGCCCAGACCAGTCCGACGTACGACCAGGGAATGCTGGCCACGATGAAACCGAAGCCCACGATCATCGCCGCCATGACCTGCGTGCCAATGACCGCCATCATCAACAACGGGGCGGGATACGGCCGTTTGAAGAACCATCCCTGTGTGCGGACGACAAACAACGTTAAATGACCTGCGACCGCCAACTTGAGATATATGAGAGATTGAAGGTGGGGGGCGTCCAGATCGAGCCACATCTTGCCGAGAAGCAGAAGCCCGAAGCTCTGGACAACGCCGACCAGCCCCAGGATCGTCGACACGGTCAGCACGCGCTGCATGTTCCAGCGGACCGGTTTGGGGTCCAGCCGAGTATTGTCATACGCAATCGTCAGGATGGGAAGATCGTTGAGCAGAGCCAGCAGAATGATCATCACGGTGGTGATGGGGTAGAGGTTGAACACGATCATCGCCAGCACGACGAAAAACATGATGCGAATGGTCTCGGTAATGCGATAAGTGGCGTAACTGTTCATGCGCTCGAAAATGCGCCGAGCTTCTTCGACCGCCTTGATAATCACCGACAACCCGGGTGCCGTGAGCACCAGTGACGCCGCCGCCTGCGCCGCGTTTGTCGCGCCGGAGACGGCGATACCCACATCCGCCTGCTTGAGGGCCGGGGCATCGTTCACCCCGTCGCCGGTCATGGCCACGAGGTGACCGCCTTGCTGCAACGACTTGACGATGTGGAACTTGTGTTCAGGGTAGACCTGGGCAAAACCTTCCGCAGCTTCGATCTTCTCCGCCAGGCCCAGCCCCAACACCTCGTCTCCCTTCCCTTCGGAGAAGGTTTCGTCCGCCCGCAGGATGTTGGTTTTCATGTCAAGCTGTCGGGCAGTCTCCCTGGCGATCGCGATGTTGTCGCCGGTCACCATCTTCACGTCGATCCCATGCTCGGCGGCGCGCTTGATCATGTCGGCGGAGTCCTCGCGAGGCGGATCGGATAGCGGAATGATTCCCAGAAACCTCCAGGCGCCGTCGTTGTCCGCCTGGGCGACTCCCAAAGTGCGGTACCCCTTGGAAGCGAACTCATCTACGCGTTTGTGCGCCTGCGAGAGCGTTGGTTCGTTTAACGCACAGAGACTGAAGATGACCTGTGGTGCGCCCTTGCTAGCTTTGATTATTCGTCCCCCTCTGTCCTGCACCGTAGCCTCGGTGCGTTTGGATTTCGGGTCAAACGGGACGAACCGTTGCGGTCGAAAGCTGTGCAGAACATCCGCATCGTCGAGGCCGTCGATCACCGCCTCATCGATCGCGTCGCCGTTCTCGACCTTCGACGCGAGGGCTGCCGCGAGGAAGAGTTCCTGATCGTCCTCTGCCTCGAACAGCGTTGGGGCTCCGATCGAGAGCCTATTCTGCGTCAGCGTTCCGGTCTTGTCGGAGCAAAGGATATCGATGCCGGCGATCTCTTCGATGGATTGCAGTCGGGTGACGATCGCCTTCATACGGGATAACGCCAAAGCCCCGAGGGCCATGGTGACGGACAGCACGGCGGGCATCGCCACAGGAATGGCCGCCACGACGAGGATCAGCACAAACTGAAATACCGAGAGGAACGAGTCACCGCGCGCAATCTGAGTTAGCACCAGCACGGCGGCCAAGCCCAGGCTGACATAGATCAGATAGTTGCCGATCGTCAGGACAGCCTTTTGGAAGTGCGAGACTGCTCCGGCCTGCTCGACCAGCTTCGCGGTGCGGGCGAACTTCGTGCTGGCGCCCGTATTGGTCACGAGGGCGACGACTTCGCCTTGCTTCGCAACCGAGCCGGAGTAAGCAGTGTCACCGGGCTGCTTATCGACCGGTAGCGACTCTCCGGTCAGCGCCGACTGATCCACACTCAAATAGTCGCCGTCGACGAGCTTGACGTCGGCAGGGATGATGTCGCCAGCCCGTACGCGGATCGTGTCGCCGGGCACCAGTTCCCAGGCCGGAAGCTGCTGCCACTGGCCGTCCCTCAGCACGCGTGCGACCAGTGCCAGTCCAGCCTTTAGCGCCTCCAAGGCGCTGGCGGCCTGGTGTTCCTGCCAGAAGCCTATGACGGCATTGAAGATCAGCATGACCAGGATGATGGTCAGGTCGACCCAGTGCTGCACGATAGCGGAGAGCACCGCAGCCGCCTCGATCATCCAGGGGATCGGACCCCAGAAATAGCCCAGGAACTTGAGGAGCAGATTGGCCTGCTTCTCTTCGATGGCGTTGGGCCCGTACTGCGCCAGTCGCGCAGCGGCCTCTTCCGCGGTCAGACCCCGTGGACTTGTATCGGGCTGCTTGGCGCCCTCATTGTCCATCGTCGGGTCCCGATGCGCGTCGGGATCGGTCTCGACTTCGATCGTCGCTCGAGCCATCACAAAGGCCTCCGCGGATTCTGGACGTCCCGTGTTTCATGAGAGGAGGGTCTGCCTGACTCCGGTCGCCGGCCTTTTCTCAGAGCCTCCAGTGACGCATACGCGGCAACGGGCGCACGGTCTTCCGGTGCGGGTCCCTCAAGCGCGGCTAGCACCGGCGACACCGGCTCCGCCAGGGGTCCGCCGGCCAGTTCATGGAGGACGTGATGCGCACCCTCGCACATGTAGGACGAGCCGGGATTATCGACAAGACCCTGCAACAACGGCTCAAGAGCGTCGGGACCCAACGCAATCAGCGCCTCGGCGGCCAGCCAGCGGATGCCGCCTTCCTCATCCCGTAGCGTAGCCACGAGCGCAGTTGCCGCCCTCGGACTGGCGATGTCGACCAGTGCCTTTGCGGCCTCCCACCGGATCTGATCCTCACGGCTGTGCAGAGCCTCAATCAGTGCACTCACTGCTTTTTCGCCGATTCCGACCAGGGTGTGCCGTGCGTTCTGACACGTCGCCACGTCGCGGCTAGCCAGAGCGGCGATCAGCGAATCCAGGCTCATAGGTGGGTGAAGATCTTTGCGGTCATTGGGTTGGCGTTGTGTTTCATACATGATCTAGTCCTGCCGTCTAAAGCCGATCTCCGCGCCGTGGGTCTTGGATGATTACCCCCTCAGGCGGCGATTGCATAGCCCGGTCCGCCGGGCTACGGTTTGCGCAACCCGGGCGCGGACTATTTGGAACTACGCCTGTACAGGGATCTCGCCGTGCACATCGACCTCGTGGGCGTCGGAGGCCTCAAGGATTTCCGCAGCCTTACGGATCTCGTCGGACGTCCCGTGAGCCACGAGGAGATACTTGTCGCTCTTGATCGCTGTCTCGTACTTCAGGACACTGTCCTTGGGGATGCCGATGCTGTACAGCCCGGCGCCAAGGGCGCTGAGACCACCGACCACGACGGCACCCTCGAGTCCACCGATGATGGCAGCGGCCAGAGGACCCGCCACCAGTAGGGGGCCAATACCGGGTACCCAGAAGAACGCAGATCCGAAGAGCAAGCCCCACAGGCCGCCCCAGAAGGCACCCAGCTTACCCCAGTACTTCATGCGGTCACCCGCGTTGTAATAGCCGACTACGTGTTGGTCGGTATGGTAGTCTTTCCCGACGATCGACAGCCTCTTCATGTCGACGCCCGCCTGCTGAAGCTCCTTTACTGCGGCTTCGGCTTGAACGTGAGTGTGATAGATTGCAACAACTGCGTTGCCCCTTGACATCTCTGTTACTCCTTTTCAAAAGTCCCATATGCTACGCTAAGTGGGATGGCGAGACGCCGGCAAGGCGCGCGGGGAGGACCCGCGTCCCCTCGATGGTCACAGGTGTCACGCCGCCGTGCGTCCCGCCTTGCCTTTCCAAGAATTACAGCTCCTTGCCGAGCTGGTTGATCTCCACGCCAACGAACTTGACGGCCTCTTCGACCTCCTTCCCCTCCCAGCCTGCGGTCTTGGCCATCTTGGCGCACAACGACTCGACCTTCCTCGAAAACTCGACCGCTGACGCCTCCATCTCGTGCCCGGACCAGACGAATCCCTGTTTCAGATTCGTCGTGGCCGCGTTGAGCGCCTGTCGGGCACGCTCGGTGTTCTTCTTCGTCCATGCGTCCGAGGCTGTCCGTTGGTTCGCCCGTGCCAGGTTGTAATGAACGCGGGCAAAAGCTTGGCCGAATCGGTTTGACGGAACGTACTCACCTCTCTCGATATCCCTGGCCAGCGCCCGCAGGTGGTCCGCAGACGAGAACAGGGCTTCCTTGATCTCGGACTCGCCGGCACGGCGACCTTCGATGCGCAGGTAGACCGACGCCTCTCGAAGATCGTTCGCCGCCGCCATGTAGTGACTGTTGGTGTAGTCCGCTCGAGCCTTGTGCAACAGTTGGCCGGGTTCATCGAGGTTGACGAACCACACGTCATCCTCGACAAGCACATAACCATCGGGCGCCGGAAGCGGGACGGCCTTGTGTGCGATGGCATCGCCCTCGGTTACCCGAGGAAACGAATCCACGATCTTGGTGAGTTCCTTGACCTCCCTTTCGGTGCTCTCCATGGCCGCCTGAATCTGCTTGCCGTCGCGATAGCTGCCCTCTTCCAAGGCTACTGCGATACTCATGGCCCGCGACACGGCGTCGATGGCGCCTCGCTCCATCTCAGTGCCCGCCCAGAGGAACCCACCGTCCAAATGGGTGGCCGCGGCATCCAGACCGCTGCCAATCCTGAGCATATCGCGCTTGCTGTTCTGCCAGGCCTTCTTCACTCTCAAGATGTCGTATTTCGCCAGTGCGCATTCGGCCCGGGCGAATGTATGATCCAGCAAGGTGCGGGGGTAGGTGTCGCTCTGCTCGATATCGTTCGCAAGACGCTCGAGATCGAGGACGACGTCCATGAGCGTCTCCTTCACGTGAGCGTCCGTCTCGCGCCTGCCGTCAAACAGTATTACAGCCGCCGCCTTCCGCATTTCCGATGCGGCGTCTTTGTAGTGCCTTTCGGCAAGAGCCTGCTGGGCCTCGTGCAGGTGACGCCCCGTGGTGTCAGGAATGATCTCCCAAGTATCCTCGTCGAGGAATACCCAGCCGTTTGGCGGCTCCGGGGGATTCGTCTTGTCTTCAGCCCGAACGACCGGGCAGATCAGGGCCACAACAAGTACGGCACATGAACACGTCACGAAGTTGTTTCTGTGCTTGATCATCTTTTCTGTCTCCTGTGGCTTCGTCTGCCAGGATGCCGGCATACTCGGTCAACGTGCCCGCAAACCGGCTCAACCTCGGTTAATCCTTCACCTGCAGGAACACGAATCTCTGCATCGACTCTCGCTGCACGATCATGCGAATACCCTTGCTGAGATCGTGTTGACCGATCACCTTCCAGAAATCTCTGGCTGTGTGAACCTCTTTTCCTTGAACGCTTATAATCAAATCCTCTACGGCAATGCCGGCGCGGGCAGCCCGACCGACGGGATCGACGGCGGTTACGAGCGCGCCTTCTTTTCCCTCATAGCCGAGTGCCTGGGCCACGTCCGGTGTCAGATCCGAAACCGACAGTCCAAGGTCTGTCGATGACTTCGATGCCGATGCCGACGTCATTTCTGGATGCTCGCTCAACTCTCCGATTTTCACTTTCAGAGTCTGCTTACCTCCATCCCGAAAGACCTCAACCGGCACGGTCGTGTTGGGCTTCGTCGCTGCAACGAGATTACGTAGCTGGTTGACGGTGGTGACGTCCTTGTTGTCGTAGCGCGTTATGATGTCGCCCTGTCTGAAGCCGGCTGCGTCGGCAGGGCTCCCGGGCGACACGTCGGCGATCAGGGCGCCCTCAGTTCCGTGGTAGCCGAACGAATCGGCCAACCCTTCATCGAGCGGTTGAATGCCAACACCGAGGAAGCCGCGCACCACGCGGCCTTCACGGATCAGACTGTCCATAATGGACTTGGCCATGTTGATCGGGATGGCGAAGCCTACGCCCTGGTAGCCCCCGGTGCGGCTGGCAATGGCCGTGTTGATACCGACCACTTCACCGGCAAGGTTCACCAGAGGACCGCCACTGTTGCCGGGGTTTATGGCGGCGTCGGTTTGGATAAAGTCCTCGTAGTCAGCTACGGCGACTTGTGACCGCCCTTTGGCACTGACAATCCCCGCGGTGATCGTAGAGGTCAACCCAAAGGGGTTTCCGACCGCCGCGACCCATTCGCCTACTTCCAAGCGGTCTGAGTCACCCAGAGCGGCTGTGGACAGGTTCTTGCCGTCGATTTTCAGGACGGCGACGTCCGTTTTGGGGTCGGTTCCAACGACCTCCGCCTTGAGCGTGCGATTATCCGACAACCTCACCGAGACGACATCGGCACCCTCGACCACGTGATTGTTTGTCAGAACGTAGCCGCTCGCATCGACAATCACGCCTGTGCCCAGACCCTCGCGCATATAGCCCTCCGGGACTGGCGGTTGGGAGAAAAACTTGAAGAAGTCGTCCCCGAAGAACCGCTCGAGCGGGGACTCCGGCAACGGCGAGTGAGGCCTCCGCAGCCCATGCATGACCTTCACGGTCTTGACTGAGTTGACGCTAACGACAGCCGGTGTGACGTCGGTAGCGATGTTCTCGAAGGCTACGGATAAGTTCCCTGCAGCCGCTGACGGCGAAACCTGTGCCTTTCGCACACTGCTTTCCGTTGTGTGCGAACCGCTGGCCAGCGCCGCAGCAACTCCGAAGCAGGTCAGCGCAGCAGTAACGATCCAGGTGGTCACTTTCGCTTTCGTCTTCATCACATCACTCCTGTCTCAAAATACCTTCTGTTCAGCGAAGCCATCCGCAGGTCACTCACTGTACCCAATACTCGCGTGCCCGGAGCACACGGGACTCCACTACTCATAGGGAAACATCTCGAATTCGTACTCGGTTGCATGCGCAACCTTGGTGTGCCACTCATCCCAGGGATAACTCACTCCCTCAACAGTCAGCTTGTTGTCGACGGCTCTCACGCCGCGTGCCCGTAGGGCGGTGCGATCGGCGTGTCGCCGCTCCGACCAGGTGTAAACGTCTCCAGTCAGGGTCGCAATGCCGTCGTGAACGTCGACTTGGACACGGTCCTTGACCCATCGGGTCCCGTACTCACCCGCGAGACTCTTCTTTATTTGCCTGGTAATCTCTGCATCCGAAGGAACGGGCTTGCTCACGTGCAGTGTATTCACGACGTCGACAACTCCGGGGACGTCTGCAGTGGCAACCACCGCGTGCTTCCGCTCGAAATGGGTCGGCACGTCGCCGGACAAATCGACGATGCCATCGTGCACTTCGACGTTGATGTTGTCCCCGCTGAGCAAGTAGTCGGATGCAAGTCGTGACCGCACATCTTTCTTGACGGTTAGATCTTCGCGCCAGGCAGGCTTGGCAATCAGGTTGTTCGTCACCCAGGCAACACCAACGACATCCTGTGCGTCGGATTCAGCCAGAACTCGGTCATGGTAGGATTTGACCGTGCCGTTCAACGTCACGTGCCCGAACGACGAGTCTACCGTGATCTCGAAGGGATCTTCGACACGAAGGTCCTTGTACAATTCGTCCCGGACCGCTTTCTTCACCTGCGCATCGGAAGGTAGCGGGAGCCGACGTCGAACGCCGCGATCCTCCCACCACTCCACTTTCAGCTCGTTCTTCGCTGATTTCACATTTGCGACCGATCGGGCATCGCTCTCGGCGCGTTGCTTTTCGTAGGCGCTGCCCACCGATCCCGTCAACGTAGCGACCCCATCCTGTACCGTTGCGGAAATCGGTAGACCGGTGAGGTACACGTCGCGGCGAAAGGCAGCGAGGATGTCACTTCGAATTTGATCGTCGGGACGCTGTGCCTGGTACTCTACGCGGATCTCATTGTCGACCTTTCGCACGCCTCGCACCTCGCTCGCCAGCAGAGCCGCCTGCTCGTGTTCCGCCCAGCTCGAGACCACCCCGTGGAGCTTCGCCACGCCTTCGTAGACGTTCACCGTCAGGTCACCCGGACGGACGGAGCTGGCGCTGAGGAGGCGCCATTTGATGTCTCGGGCGATCTCGCTGTCGGTGCGATAGGCCGGTGTTGCGGTCAGTTCATTCACGACACCGCGGACACCATCGATCTTCTTGGCCTCCCGATCTGCGAAGTCCTTGGAAGCCAAGTTGCTTACCTCGCCCGACAACGTGACGATACCATCTGTGACACGGACGGTAATCCGGGATGCATCGACTGCTGGATCCTCTCGCAGCGCTGCACGTACGCACTCAGTCACTGCGGAATCACTGGGACGCTGCTCCGCAAAGGCGGCGCTCGGGGCCAATCCAATGATCATACCGAAAATAACGAACTTCCTTTGTACCTTACGTGACATCCTGCACCTCTCTTTCCGAAATTTTGTCGATCACTCAAGTGACCTCACTTTATGCCAACCTTACATCTGACGCCCTGCTCCGGCACTGGAAGTCGTCTGCAGCCTGGCGTCACCGGTGACACTGTCACACAGTCCAAGGACGTTCAGGAGGTACGATGGTACGTACCAACTCCAAGAAGTAGTCCATTTCGAACGGCTTGCTGAGCATCAAAGCCGCACCGAGCCGCTTCGCCTGGGCACGTGTTTCCTCGTCCGGAAAGGCCGTGATCAGAACGAATGGCGGGTAACCAACGTAGTCATGCGTACACCGCAAGACTTCCAGTCCTGTAACCCACGGCATACGAACATCAGATACAATGAGGTCAATGTGCTGACACATACGCTCTCCAACAAGGGAAGCGAGGTACTCCATCAGCTCCAGACCGTCGGCACATTCGATGACGCTGTAACCGGGCTCTCGCAGTGTGTGAGCAAGCAGGGCCCGCATTTCCTCATCGTCCTCGGCTATGAGCACACAGGAACCTCGCTTTGGGTCACCGTGCTGACCTGTGGAGAGTCGATTGACCTCATTGTTCATGTTTTCGCTCCTTGCCAGACTTCCGAGATTCAAGCTGCTCCCAGTGTGTATTTCGCGCCCGTGCCGGGGGCTGCCAACGTCACTCTCCATGCCCCTGTCCGAGGACCCGCCGGACGACAGCGAGCAGGTCCTCCACCTCGAACGGCTTGTCCAGAGTCACGACTGCTCCGGCGAGCTGTGCTTCAGCGTGTGTCGCCTCGTCACCGAACGCCGTGATCAATATTGTGGGAGGAAGGCCTCCGTCCCCTTGCAGACCCTCCAGGATCTCAAGACCGGTGAGCCCTGGCATACGGATGTCGCTGATGATTACGTCAAACGGTTCCAACGGTCGGCGGTCGAGAAGCCCCGACAGATGATCGAGCAACTGGATGCCGTTGGAGCATTCGGTTACCGCATAGCCTTCGTGCACTAGAGCCCGAGCAAGTAGATCACGCATGTCCGCGTCATCCTCGGCGAGCAGAATGCGCGCAGGCGATTCTGCCACATGCGCGGGGATCCGGTCATCGTCCGGCGTAAGTGCGCAACCGATGAAGTTGCAGGCTCGACTTGCTTTGGCAATCCGTCGCTCGATGTCGCGGTCCTCGTCTTCCGCATACCATTCTTCATCAAAACGACGTATAGCCATGACACTACTCCTTCGACATCAACACAGCAGGTTGCTGTGCTCTGTCGAAGAGAACCTGTACAGGCGGTGTGCCAGACGTAACGAGGCGGGAAACGCCGGTTGCTCAGCCGTCGGCGTGGCAATCCGCCCCATCGACGATTGCAGGTTGGGATGCGACCGCTTCGGACTGCGTGTGCGTCACCGTGTGGAGGGGGGCGAGGCTGTTGGCCACGGTGTGGCCTTTTGCCCCAACTTGCGCGGCCGAGCGCGTTTCATGCGTGTAACACGGCGGGAAGGCTGGAAGTACGTGTCGCTACGGGTTTGATTAGGAGGCGAACGATCAGCCAAACGACATCGTATCATCCAAACTGGTCATTGCGATGAATCCGGATCCGCTGTCTTGGCGTACCGCTGGAGTTTGCGCCACAGCGTCTTCCGGTCCAGGCCGAGCACTCGGGCGGCGAGCGTACGATTATCGCCAACGGCTTCGAGGACATGCAGGATGTACCGGCGCTCGACCTCTTCGAGGGTTTGTAGCGCCGTCGGGTCGTGACCTTCAAGGACGAGTCGGGATGTCTGATAATCGCGTATCTGCTCGGGCAAGTCTTCTACGACCAGCTTTTCAAACTGCGTAAGAGCTACGGCTCGTTCCATGGCGTTTCGCAGTTCTCTAATGTTACCTGGCCAACGATAGGCCAACAGCCTCTCCGCTACGGCCTCGGAAAGCCCGACAACCTGCTTGCCCGATCTCGCCGCGGCCTCCTGAAGGAAGTGCTGGCCAAGAAGCAGCACGTCGGTACCACGTGCTCGTAGCGGCGGAAGCTCAATCTGTACAACGTTGATCCGGTAGAACAGATCCTCCCGAAACCGCCCCTCCTCCAGCGCGGAGTGCAGGTCGCTATTGGTCGAAGCCATCACGCGGACATCGCAGGCCACCTCGGTGTCGCCGCCGACAGGCCGGACGCGTTGATCCTCCACCACACGCAACAGCTTCGGCTGTAAAGTGAGAGGAAGATCGCCGATTTCGTCCAGGAGGAGTGTTCCGCCGTCCGCTTGAAGGAAAAGGCCCTTGCGTTCTTTGCGGGCGTCCGTGTATGCACCTCGCGTATGGCCGAACAACTCGCTTTCCAGAAGCGCCTCGGGAACGGCGGCGCAGTTAAGCGCGACAAACGGCCGATCCTTCCTCACACTCTGCTCATGCAGCGCCCGGGCGACGAGTTCCTTCCCGGTTCCACTCTCACCTGTGATCAGAACCGGTGTCTCTGAGTTAGCGAGGCGGGACAATTGGTCGAAGACCCGCTGCATGGCCGGGCTGGAACCGAGCATCTCATCGTAGCGTCCGCTGCGCTCGACAAGCTCGCTGAGCTGCTTGACCCTCTCCTGCAAGAGGCGATGGCGTATCGCGCGGTCCAGCGCAACGGCAAGCACTTCCATCTCGAGCGGCTTGGTGACGAAGTCGTAAGCGCCGGCCCGAATCGCCGCCACGGCTGTGTCCAAGCTGCCGAAGCCGGTCATAACCACAACCGGCACATCCGGATGGTTGGCTGCGATTCGTTGACAAAGCTCGATTCCGTCCATGCCCGGCATGTTCAGGTCAGTCACGACAATGTCGAAGCCACCGGCTTGCAGCTTGGCGAAGGCGTCCTCCGCGCGCGTGCATGACTCGACTTCGTAATCGCGCAAGCGTAGATCCGCCTCAACAAGTTCACACATGCTCAACTCGTCGTCGACGATTAGGACTCTTGCTGACATGTTCGCTCCTCGAGAGGAAGGAAGACAGAGAGACAGCTGCCGCGGTCCAGCTGGCTTTGGACGTCGATCCAACCTCCGTGCTCCTGCACGATGCCATAAACGATAGGTAGACCCAAACCTGTCCCTTGCCCGACGTCTTTGGTGGTGAAGAAAGGTTCAAACAAGTGTTGGATGTCTTCCTCCGAAATGCCTACGCCGTCGTCGGAGACCGTGATCCGGGCGAAGCGGCCCTCCTTCGCGGCCGAGCCGGTCGGCGGCTGCGCGTCCACCGTGGCGACGTTGACCGATACTTTTCCACCTTCGCGCAGCGCCTGCATTGCGTTGACGATCAGGTTTACGACAACTTGCTGTATCTGTCCAGCATCAACACAGGCTGTCACTGCGACCTCGCCAGTGTCCAAGGACAGGGTGGCCCTGTACTTCAGGCTTTGAGGTTTGAGCAAATCCAGGGTCTCGCGAACAGCTTTGCAGAGATCGACGGCCTCTTTCTTGGGAGCCCGTCGCCGCGCAAAGTCCAACAAGTGTCGTACGAGAGCCGTAATGCGATCCGCTTGAGACTTAATGGTTCCGGCGCTGTCTTTGGCCTCCTGAGGTGACAGCTTTCCCCCGGCGAGAAGTGACGCTCTGCCCGAGATCACGTTGAGCGGGGTTCCCATCTCGTGTGCCAGGCCCGACGCAAGTCGGCCCACGGTCTTAAGGCGATCCGCATGCCGGAGCTGTTCAAGGGCTGCGATGCGAGCCTCAGTCTCCCTCCGCACGTCAGCCTGAGCTTTGCTAAGGTCTTTACACATCTCATTAATCGCGGACGCAAGTCTGGATAGCTCGTCATGGCTGTCTAGCGCCAACGGTGCCGACAGGTCGCCCAGCCCGACCCGGTGCACCTTGTCGACGAGCTTCCCCAGCGGACGTCCGACGACGAATACGCCAAACAGCAGGACACCGACGGCGCTGAGAATCGCCATGACCAGCGTATGGATGACAACGCGGACAACCGTCGCCCGCGTGTAGTTGTCGAGGTCGGCCAGCGACTCGCTGAACTCGAGTGCGGAGGGGGTGCTCGAGTTGACATCCAAGGGGGCATATGTGTACAGATGTCCCTCGCCGGAGGGTGCCCGCACCTCCTGGGACACGAACTCCCCTGAGTCGAGAGGGGCCAGAGAAGCCAGGGCGACGATCGGACGGGGCCCTGGCTCGGACGCCTCGGTGAGCCACACCAATCGAACCCGGATGGCATGATCCGCGCGGTCTACGCGGTGCACGTAGGTCTCAGCGCGCTCTTGCCCGCTGTGTTTCCATGCCTCCACGACTACTTCCGTGGTGGCACGTGCCAGCTCCACAACATCGCGCCGCATGTCCATGTGGAATTGAGCGATCTCACGGCGAACCCTAAGGTATCCATTGATCGCCGAAACGACGACGATCGCGAGTATGGCTACCGAGACAAGTTTAGCGGCCAGACGCATCTCTCATGCTCCCGAGCGGCCACCCGTGGGGCCCACCGCCCACCCGTGACCGACCATTCCGCCCGGCCGGCGTCCCAGGGCAACCGTCCCTCGCCGTTACCCCCGGCGTTCGAGGCGCGGCTCGCCAGAAAGTCAAGTCAGGAAGCGGATATCAAACAGCCAGCTCACAATAACGTACGTTGTGCCCGTCGTTGCCTCCCAGGCTACCAAGCTCGAGAATGGCGACTCCCTCGATTTCACCCGTATGCCAACAGTATCAGCCTGACTTATTCGCCATCTGCCGCCCTCAACGATGCCCGTCGCTTCCGCGAGCTACGTTTTATAGACTCACGCAGGACACCCGACAACTAACTGCGACCTGTACCTCCCGGGAGTCGCCAAGCCCAACTCGACGAGCACCATCGTGGTCAGAGAGGTCACGACGCTGTTGGGCGCCAAACGCCACTATCAAGGCCGGCCCAGCGGCGATCCCGGTCGACACGAAGACGCCGGCGCCGATCATGGCACCGACATCCACTATGGTGGTACCGAATCGGCCCAGATTACGTGCGAGGTGAACGGGCCTGTCCTCGGGTGCCTGCCAAGTCACCGGTTCAATACATGATACTACGCCAAGTCGAGGTGCGCATATTGCCTTGGTTGTAGCGGCAGGTCATCACCGTATGGCAGGCGGCCTCGGATGTATCCCACGTGCGGGCAGGCGGGCCTCCTTTGCTCGTGCCAAGGGGCTACAGGACGCCGCCGTTGCAGCCGGGGGATTCTGGTCCTACAGTCTGTGCTGGTCCGCGTAACCAAGTGAGGCGGCTCGTTCGCCACGGCCGGAGAATGCAATGCCCGAAACAGAAACTCAAGTCAAGGGGGCAGGTGCTGACCCATTGAAGCCGACCCGAAAGAAGATCCGCAGATGGATAGTGGCTGCCTTCGCCTTCTTGTTGGTGGCCATCCAGTTCATCCCCTACGGCCGGGACCACACGAACCCTCCTGTCACAGCAGCCGTCACGTGGGACAGCGTTGAGACGGAATCTTTGGTCCGCGGTGCGTGCTTCGATTGTCACAGTAACGAGACTCGCTGGCCATGGTATAGCCATGTGGCGCCAGCCTCGTGGCTCGTGCAAAGCGACGTCGACGAAGGTCGCAAGAAGCTCAATTTCTCCGAAGGAAACCTGAAGGAAATCGAGGAGGTGGCGGAGGTTGTCTCCGAGGGCGAGATGCCACCGTGGTTCTACAGACCGGCTCATCGCAAGGCACGATTGTCGGCGGAGCGGAAGCAGGCACTCGTACGAGGTATACATGCGACGTTCGGAGATGCCCTGGAAACAGAGGGCAAGAATGACGAGTCCCCATGACCAGAATTAACACGATTGACGAAGCAAGATGGCGCGGCCACTGGGCGGTTTTGAGTCTGTCGACGGAGTGATTCAAGAGCAGCATACCGCCAGCTTTGTCAGAAAGCGGCGGACGGCGACATCCGAGTCTGGAGGCTGGTTGTGCTTTATGAACAGACCGCGGCAGGAACGGTGGATGCGATCTGTGAGAAGCTATGTGACGCCACGATCGCGGAAAACTTCGGTGTCCTGGGCATCCATGACTTGAAGCAGAAGATGGAAAGCAAGGGCGTTTCCTTCTCGCGGGAGTGCCGGATCATCGAAGTCTGTAACCCGAAGCAGGCGAGGGCTGTACTCGAAGCGAATATGGCCATCTCCACGGCCCTTCCCTGTCGGATTGCCGTGTACGAGGAAGGAGGCGCGGTCAAGGTGTCGACGCTGAAACCGACGGCCGTCTTGGCCCTTTACGGCAGCGCCGAACTCGAATCGATCGCCAAGGATGTGGAGAAAACGATCGTTCGCATCATTGACGCAGCGTGTGCTTGATTCGCGTCGCCAACCTGTACGAACCTGCAACGGCTCGTTCCTCAACACGTGGCGCATGATGCAGAACTACGTGACCAAGGCATACTTCGAGTAGAGGTGAGCACGGACAATGGCCGAAGTCGTGGGTCGTCTACGTAGGGATAGTCGGTGCTATATTCTTCGCGGCACGAAACTCATGCAGATTACACGTGATCATACCCATGGCTCATCGTAGCGAGTTACAGCGTCGCATGAATTGTGCTGACAAGTGGGATGTCAAGTCGACGTTCGCCACGGCCATGATGGCCTGCGTCCCTTCCCGCAAACCTGTAGTGCCGGGTGTTGCCCCTGGCAGATTGTCGATCCTGGTGGCATGAGATTGAGTTACTGATGAAGAAGAAAGACCGCACGCCAGAGCGCAGTTGTGCCATTTGCGGCAAGGCGTTTTCGGCACGCGAGCTGATGGCCGGCGAGGTGATACGTCCGGCGGTGGCGGAAGAGATCCGCCGTGACCATCCAGCCTGGTCGGCCGACAAGTTCATCTGCCGCGCCGACCTTGCGACGTTTAGAACGAAGTACGTTCATTCGCTGCTTGAATCCGAGAGGGGTGAGCTCACCTTTCTCGAGCATGATGTGCTCCGCAGCCTCCGTGAGCACGAAGTGCTATCCAGCAACGTCGACGCGCAATTCGAGCAGGATTGGTCCTTCGGAGAACGCCTGGCAGACAGAATCGCCACGTTCGGCGGTAGCTGGTCATTCCTGATCATCTTCGGTGCTTTCCTTGCCCTCTGGATTCTGATGAATTCACTTGTTCTTATCTGGAGGCCAGTGGATCCATATCCTTTCATTCTCCTCAACTTGCTTCTCTCCTGCCTTGCCGCCATCCAGGCCCCGATCATCATGATGAGCCAGAATCGGCAGGAAGCCAAGGATCGCCTGCGTTCGCAGCATGACTATCAAGTGAATTTGAAAGCTGAGTTGGAGATTCGGCAACTGCATGAGAAGATCGATCACCTTCTGTCGCACCAATGGGAACGCCTGGTGGAGATTCAGGAGGTGCAGCTTGAGCTGCTGTCGGAAATCGGCAAGCATGAATGACGCTGGCCGAAATCACCGCCCAATCCCCTGCGCACACAGCTGTCGAACTTCGTTGGAGTTGCGTTTCTGGAGGGCCTCAGCCCGCCCCGCCCGGAAATCGTTGGGTTCGTTGCGCATCTGCCGCGGTCATCAGAGCGTACGGCGTCGGTGGGCGATGGTTCCAATAAGCCAGTTCCCGATGCCCCACCGCGTGAACCGAACCATCGGCTGCTGATTACGAGTAGGCACCGGGGCTTTGCATCCTCGGTCCCACAGAGGACGGTGGCTGACGGTTGGCCTTTCCTACTTCCCAGGCCTCTTAGCGAGCGTTCTTCAATCTCGCTCGGTCGAACCATGACTGAGCATGTGCACGAGTGATTCCTCAAGATACGGGCGAAACTCTGCAGAGTCTGATGTATCCCGGCTTCAGAAGGCAGTTTCGCACTCTTCTTCGCCGATCGGTGAAGCAGCCCCGGTTCCTTACCCTGGGTCTCAGTGCGATTACGCCATCGCGGCCTCGACGGTCTGTGCGGTGTCCGCGTGCTGTTGGCGGACCTCACTGAACTGCTCCTCGCACCGGAGAAAAGCCTCTACGACCACCGGGTCGAAGTGGGTCCCGGAATCGCCGCGGATGATCTCGACGGCATCCTCGTGCGAGCGGGCTTCCTTATAGCGGCGCCGGCTGGTGATCGCATCGTACGCGTCGACGAGTGCGATGATCCGGGCTGAGAGGGGAATGTCCTGGTCACAGAGTCGTCGAGGGTACCCCGTTCCGTCGTAGCGCTCATGGTGGCAGTGGGCGATCTCGATGCACATCTGCAGCAGGGGGTTCGGGGAGGCTGGGTCCAATGCCCGCGACAGCACACGCCGCCCGATGTCCGTATGGGTCTTCATGATCTGGAATTCTTCGTCCGTCAGCGCTCCGGGTTTGGTGAGGATATCGTCGGGGATGCCCACCTTACCGATATCGTGCATCGGGGCAGCCTGAACGAGCCACTCGACGAAATCACGGCTGATAAGTTCCGCGTACGCCCCTTTGCGCTGCAGCTCTTGGGCGAGTATGCGTGCCATTTTCGTGACCCGTTCGATGTGCAGCGTAGTCTCTTCGTCGCGGAACTCAGCCAGATGGCCTACGGTTTGCAGCAGGATACGAACGGACTGTCGCAACCGCCCGCGTCGCACCACGTTGTCCAGGGCGATGGCTGTGGCATCGGCTATGGACCGTATGCACTCGATCTCCTCCTCCGAGAACGGCGAGTCGTCGGCTTTGTCCGTAACGTTAAGTACACCGACGATGCCGTCTTGGGTTTCGAGCGAAGTCGACACGAGCGGGGTACAGAGGAATGCATCACGATCATATCCACGGGTGTCCTGCAAGCCCGTTCCGTACGCTCTGGCTGCCAGCGTCTTGCCACTCGTGAATACTTGTCCGGTGATGCCCGCGACGTCGGTGGTCCGGATGCGGCCAGCCACTTTGGGGTCCATTCCGACCGCCCGCTCACATACCAGGTATTCGCCGGTGGCATCGGTCACGAACAGAGAGATCCGTTTGACATCGACGGCTTCCTTCACGCATTGGATGAGCAGGTCGAGGATGTGGTCGCGTGAATTGGCCTTGTGCAAGTCGCGCATGAATTCGTAGAGGATCTGGAGTCGCTGCGTTTTGGCGCTGACTTCCGCTTCCAACTGGGTGTTGAGTCGGTTCAAATCCTGACGAGCCACAGAAAGCCTGTGCACGGTACGTACGCGGGCCAGCAGCTCGGTGACGTCGAAAGGCTTTGACAGATACTCCTGAGCACCCGCCTCCAACCCGCGCACGACATCTTTGGGCGTCGAGCGGGCGGTCAACATGATCACGGGTATGTGCGAGGTAGTGTCGTGAGATTTGAGCATCCGAGTGGCTACGACTCCGTCCATCCCAGGCAGCCCCACATCCATGATGATCAGATCGGGCTTCGCCTCCGTCGCCAGCTCGATTGCCTTCCCGCCTTCTTCGGTCTCCAGGATGGCGTACCCAGCCGCTCGAAGATTGGCTGCCAGGATGAACCGAAGCTCCGATTCATCTTCGACGATCAACACCGTGCCGTGCGTTTGGTCACCCATCGATCCAGCCTCAACGAGCTGTTCAGTGCCATGGCGCTGCTGCGCGCGCAGTCGCCTCGCTCTCCCATCGGCAAGCAACGGCTGGGGAACGAGTTGGAGACTTAGCCAACACCCGGCCCTTGCGGCGTCCGAGAATCGGTGACCGTACCCCGCGCGTGGAACGGTCGTGCGGTGTCTGATAAGTCGACTTGGCAGCGGTGCACCGTTGACGGGCTGCGATCTTGATGGCCCAGGCCCGGACCCGCTGCAGAAAGGGGTCGTGCTCCAAGCGGAACCCACCGTCTCACGATGACTCACGATCTGTCCGAAGCTTCCTAAAACGGGCCGCGATATGATTTAGGGGCGTGTGTGTCGGAGGTGGTTGACACCCGCGTCATGCTTGCGTACGCTCATCGCCAGGAATAGTCCCCGTGGCACAATTGGATAGCGCGTCGGCCTCCGGAGCCGAAGGTTGCAGGTTCGAGCCCTGCCGGGGACGTTGGGTCAGACGATGTCACGTGATGACCGGAAGTGTCGTAACTGTCCGCGTTGTCGGAGGTTACGCGATTTCGGTTTGGCCCTCTCGTCGTTGCTTGAGTGCCACGCGATGACGCGGACAACGCTCCCGATGTACGCTGTCCACGCAGGCTGGTACGCAGGTTGTCAGCGTCTTCTCCGTCCGTTCCGGTTGCCCGATGCTGCTCTTCGATAGGTCGCGTCGATAGGTCCGGCAATGCTCCAAAGGCCTGTAGGTCCTGAAAACCTCATCCGGGCCCGAAACCGCGGTTTCGGGCATGGCCGCGAACATTTGCGATTGACCGTTCCTGCATCCCGGCTACGCTCGTAGCCGTTCACGCGCGTGTATTAAGGTAGGGAATCTGGGAGCGGAGCATGGGCTGGGTACAGGTGATCTTCATTTTCCTCCGGGCGGCGGTTCGGAACCAAGCTGAGCTCGCTGCCGAGAACCTCACCCTCTGGCAGCTCATCGGGTTTTGTAACCGTTTGGGTAGCTTGTCGGGATGGGTGGGGGAAGGATTTTCATCCTGCTGGGCTCGGCCGTACACGCGGTCTCATCCCAAACCTTCGCCAGGAGTGTCATTCGCACACCCCTTGCACATCGAGGGCGAAGGGTGGGGCACACCGCGCCTCGGGTGCGACCTCGGTCGCCTGCGATGTGGTGTGGGCGGCGTAGATCATCACTAGGTGGATGAATCGGTCTACAAGCGTCGTGGCCTGGGGTTGGTGAAGGCAGGTGCGACGATATGTTAAGGTCACTCGCATGGCATCGCCGAGGATTGTGGGGGCGAGGACCATGGGGACGCTGGGGCCGGGGGGGCAGGCTCGGGCGTAACCGAAAAGGGCTCCGGCTGGGCTCTCGAAAAGCGACCGATCGACATTGAAGCTGCTAAGACCGGCGCAGATAGGAAAGACCTTCGTGTAGCTCTTCTGCGTGTTTGGAAGTCTAAGGACGGGCCACAAAGCTCGCACGAAAATGAAAGGCCAACCCGGGCCCGCGGCTTCACGACGTGCCTTCTGGAGTCGTGTCTGACGGGTGACCTCTTGGAGGACCCTCTCAAAGGATCCATCAGGGTTATCGATCACCACCGTCGAGTGTCCGAGGAACACGCCGAAGCACTCGGACACGTCCTGCGTCGCCCACTTCCGCGTGTTCGTGATCGTAGCCACCGCGATCTTCTTGCGACGTCGGTGTGAACGTCGGTGAGGCGTGCTCTCCGCCAAGGCTACGACCAGGGCGGCGAGGAATGCATCGTTAGGACCAATGCCGTCGGCGCGACAGACCTCGTGGAGCGAGGTGATCAGTCCCCTTGGTGCGTCGACGGCGATCGTCTCTGTTCGGCTATCCGCTTTCTTCGCACCGCGAAGTCGATGCCCGTGACGTAACTGGAAGTACCGCCGGGCTGCGCCAACGAGCGTACGCGCCACATGCGACAGTCGCCGCTGCCGCTTGAACAGCCGCCGATGGTCGGGCACGGTGGTCCGAAGAGGTCCCGGACCCGAAGGGGGACCGGCGGTCGCCCGCGTGTTTTCTAGCCGGGCGAGCACGGATGCCAGCAGTCTCTGAACACCATAAGCGTCAGACGCAACGTGGTGATAAAGAGCCACGAGGCAATACGTAGTATCATCGGGCCCCGTGACGACGATCCAGCGAATGGGATGATGGGGCTCAGCCGGAAAGGGATCGTTCAGCGCTTCGCCAACGAGATCGACGGCGGTGAGTTGAATTGGACCATGTCCGGCGAAGTATTCCACCGAAGCGTCGGCGGTGGGAAGATACGCATAGGCATGATTCGGTTCGTCGAGAGTGAAACGCCCGACACCCGCAGTCTCACAGGCATCGCACACCGCCTGACGGAGCGTCTGCAAGTCCAACGGCCCGCGCAGATGCAGAAGATGAGCTGCATTGTAGGGGTGGAGACGATCCCACGCCAGCATCATTCGCTGAAAGCGATTGAGTTTGGTCCACGCCTGAGGGCTCACGCTTTCCTTCCCAGATTACCACATGCTAAACGCCGAATCGTCCGATGGCATCCGATACGCGAACGAGGTGCAGGGACGCATCAGCGCCACCGCGGTAGAAACCGGCCGGTTCGCGATCGGTACTTTGCGTACGTCTCGCCGTGCGTTCGTGTTAAGAAGGCCTCTTCGTTTCGCGCCTTTACATGCATGAGCACAATATGCGCCAGGGCCACAACCACCATCAGCGCGGTCTGCACCACGACGACGGAACAGACCATCATGCATATGCTAAGAGTGTAGATGGGATGACGGACTTTTGCGAACGGGCCGTCGGTGATCAGTCTGGTTGTTCCACTCGTGTCCACGCCCATCCGCCAGTCACGCCCCATGTGCACCCAGCACCAGATGGAGAGCATGAGACACAAGATCGCTACGCCCATCGCAGTCGAGCGAAGGACGACAAACACGGTATGAACGCTGGTCACCAGCGGCTGAGCTATCCACGGGTGACGGCTCGGGTCCTGTGAGATGGACCAGAACGGAGCCAAACACCAGAAGACAACAACCGGGACCCATACGATCCACATTACTCGTTCTTGTGTCTGTCGGGGGACAAAGGCCCGGCCCAGCCCGTTTGTCCGTCGACGCACGCGAACCACCATCGCCCCTACGCAGAACCAGTAGGTCACCACGGTGATGCCGAGAATCAGGCTGGAGCTCTGGGCGCTCATTCCGAAACCGGGTCCCGGCGCGACGTGGGTTGGTGCAGGGCCGCCGCTTTGGCCTTGGTGGCTGTCTCTGGACGACAAACCGCGACGACCTCGCGTATGACCAGTTCGTGGACGAGTGGGCTGGCATCGATGTTCATGTGACCGACAGATGCGGCTGTTTGCTTAAACCGTCCCTCCGCCAGCGAGAGATTCCGAATCACCGTCCGATGGTTCGTCGGATCGGCGACAACCGGATTGCCGGCAAACACGCCAGGGAGGATCTTCCCGGCCAGGGCAGGGCGATACAGATGAACGCATCGAACTACGTTCCCCGGCACAGGTGGCGGATTCGTAGCATCGAGCAGCACGAGCAGTTCGACATCGATACCATACTGGTCGAGCTCATGAGCGAGACGGATCGCGTCGTCTGCCCCGTAACTATGACCGACAAAGACCAATGGACCGCTCAGGCGACCTTCCAGATTGGCCTGACGAATCTCCTCGCCCAGTCGCGGCCAGGCGGGCCCGCTGATCGCAAAAGCGTTGATCCCTTCCTGGCGAAGCTGCTTCGCCAGATCGTTGAGCCCGAGTGAGAACACGTCGAACAGCCCCCGAATGCAAAAGGCGTATCCGTCCCCTGAGTGTGAAGGAGAGTTGATCTTGGGAACGGCGCAACCATGGAGAACGCATGGTAGAAGTGCGACAACACCGACCAGGCCTCGATAGTGCGACCCGCGGCGGGGCAATCCAAAGGACGTCAGACACCCAAGCCACATTTCGGAGTTCGCTTGATCCTTGTCCAGCGGCAAACCTCTTGTGTAATTACGAATTACAGTTCACGAGTTACAGATTGCGAGTCGTGAACACGATAGGCCTATTCGTCAGGTCTGCCAACGCCCTGGGTGGATGAACGATTGAGGCGCAACGATGGAGGACAGAGGCAAGAGCCCACCGTGAGCGCGGGCCACCGGCGGATCCGCTGGAGGCCAAGACCTTCTGGTAGCAAGAAGGAAGAGCAGGCCCGGAAGACCGATAGATCCTGCAGGCGCCGTATTTACCCTTCGTTCCTTAGCATTCATCCTTGACGATAAAAGACAGGTAGGCGCCCTTGGCCGGCTTGCGGCGTAACGTGCACCCACTACACTCCGTCGTTTTGTGATCTTGGCCGTTGCGGAAAAGCTGCTACTTGCGCGTGTAGGCACCTTTCATCTTGATCTTCTCGACCATATGAAGGGCATCAGCCCACTCGGTCATACACCAGTCGAGCGTGTTTTGGTCGACCACAGTCATCTGGTAGCGTCCATAACTTGTGGTGCCGTCCAAGCCAACGCTCTTGTAATCCATCGTCCAGTGTTTCTTGGCGGCGTCATACCTGGCTGTCCCTTCCTGCGGATAACCCCAATTGTTGAACATCCACCAGATGTACTGTTTCTTCTTCGGATGCCAGCTCCAAACGCCTGCGGCATCGAACTCCGCATCCTTCGTCTTCGCGGAGAGTACGCCATGGAGTGTCCGGTCATCGAGCTCCCAGCTCCAGGCCGCCGAACCGGTCCACTTCTCACCCGGACCTTCTGGCGTCATCGTCTCGGCTTCCCAGTTCCACTCTCCGACAAAGTCGTTGTATGCGTCGAGCTCCGCGGCTCGCGGTGGACGTTGGATCTGCGAGAAATCGACCTTTTTTGCGGCGCATCCCTGCATGAACAGGGCGGTGACGGGGACGACCAACACCAAGAGCTTTGCTACACGGTTCATGTTTGCACCTCCGTGAAAGTTGAAACGGTTAACCTGCGTACCGAGGGACGGAAGCATAGGTACAATTCATGCAAAACGCCAGAGGAAAATTCCGCGCCGTACGCCACAGGCGGATCCTGGCCAGAAGGATGGCTTCCTGCGGTGGTTGGCGATTTGCACGCTCACGTAGGGGATCTGCCAGCGGTTGCCCGGGAGCGTGATCCGACTTTGCCGTCGGCCGGACGGCAAAGCCAAGCAACCACCCTTGACAACGAGCAAAACCACCCCATGCCTGCCGACGACGTCGGGCTCGTTGTCAAGGCCGGCGAGATCGACACGAGCTACCGATCCGTCGCGGCGGACGGTATACTTAGCCGGTTGCACGGTAACGGCACCTGCCTGTGAGTTTCGAACGCTCACGGCGGCGCCGGCAAGTGGAGCGGATCACAAGTCGTCCTTGGAAAGAGAGGCGAACTCTTGGATGGAGACTGGGAAACCGACACCGTTGTCATCACTGGGTGCGGGTGGATGACGCCCTTCTCGGCGGGCTCGATCGATGAGGTTCTGACGAAAACGCGACAGGTTCAGAAGGCCGGTTGGCCGCGGGGGACGGGATCTGCAGACACCACACGGCCATCCGCTTCGGGCCGACCGATCCTCTGGACCATCGCCGAGGAGAGGCTCTCCGAGTATCCCGCGCTGTCCAAAGAGCTTCAGCGAGATAAGGGCGGCTGGATCACCGCCGTTGCCTTTGAGCACGCCTGTGCGGACGCGGGCATCGGCCTCAATTCACTCGACAGCACCCGAGTTGGGCTGGTGTTAGGGTGTGGGTTGGCAGGGCAGGTCGGAATGATCACCTTCGCCAATGAGGTTCGTCAGCAATCGGCCCGATTCGTGAGCCCCATCCATTTTCCGCAAACGGTGGGCAATTACATCGCTGGAGCACTGGCCCGCGCGTATGACATTCGTGGCCCGAATATGACGCTGGCAAGCGGATCAGCCTCGGGCTTGGAAGCCATCATCGAAGCTTGCAGCCTGCTAACCAGCGCCCAGGCGGATGTGGTGCTCGCCGGCGGGACGGAGCTGTTGACGGATGATCTTGCTGCGGGCTTTGGCGAATCGGACGTAGCGCTTGGTGAAGGGGCATGTCTGTTTGTGCTCGAGTTGGCCAACCACGCGGCAGTTAGGGGCGCTCCTGTTGTTGCGGCGGTAAGGGCTTGGAAGCACATGCCGGCGACTCCGGGCGAGCACCAGACTTACACCGATGATCCGGAGACGTCGAAAGGTCGGCCAAGCACGGGCTCGATTACCTCGGTCGCCGGGGTTCGACAGGTCAGTGCGATCTGCATCGAGCACTGGATCGGGCGATGTTTCGGTGCATTAGGCGCCGCGGCTGCTGCTGCCGCCATCGGAGCTGCCAGGCAGCATGACGTCCCCGTGATCGACTCGATTGACTCGTCTGGCCCGGGGGCAATGTCTGCCCGTTCGTTTCCGATCGAGGAGCTTCGTGGACAGGATGGGACCGTCCGCGCGACGATCATCGCCGATGCCGACGGTGCGCTCCAGACTGTCCTGGAGCTGACAATCTCGGGTGCTGCTTGACCCAGTTTGCCCGAAGACCGAGCGAACGCACAAGTTAGGGCGTCCCGGCGTGGGTCGTGCTCCGGATGCTCGACACTGCGTTGCGAACGGCCTCCAGTTCCGAGAGGTCAATCGTGACCCAACGGGCGACGACGTACACAACGACGAAGACACAGATGGCAAGGTGCATCCTTAAGATGAACAACGGCGTGTTGGATTTCCACCAACAAAGGACGTCTATCCAATGAATCGGACGAGGCACGGAGACGTCGGGCAGTAAGTCGGGTTCATGCAGCCCAAGTTTCTCTTCAATGTTGAGGATGTGCGTAAACTTGCGCCTCTCAACCTCACGATGGTGCAAGGTAATTGCCATGCCAAAGCAGGCGGCAAGCAGCACAATGGCGCCGAAGACAGTTGTGGCCCACGGGTTGTGCACCTGCCAATCAAGCCCAATCAACGCAATGACAAGGACCGCCACGATCTCCAGCGCTTTCCATGTCTGACCGCGCGTGTGGATGTGGTCTTGCCACTCAAGCTCCACCTGTTTCCGTAACGTTTCCTCGGATGGGTGGTCTGTCGTGGTCACTCGTGGTGCTCCCTGAATGGCTCGGCCCATCTGACGGTCAGCGTGTCGACCTGGGCCTTGAAGTTCTTTGCTTTCATATCGGCTACTGCCCAGAAGGCGTGCAAGTGATTGGCGAAATCGAATTCCTGCTGCCGGCGTTTGGCTTCAGCCTCCGCCATCTCGCGAACCTGCTTAACACTGTCGGGGTCCGTGACGGCACGGCACGCAGCCTCGGTCCCGAGCGCGCCTCGCCCGGCAAGGATCATGATCATGTATTCCGAGTGTTTCGGATGGGGCCCCCGGATCACGAACCCGAAGTCGTGTCTGCTACGACCCGCCGTCGCGTCGAATCCTGGTGGGTAGTATGTTTTCCCATCCAGTTCGGCCATCACGCGAACATTGCGTAGGTCTCTGCTGTCCGGGTCAGCCTTAAACTCGATGAAGGATCTCCAATTCTTGAAAAACCGTGTCAGCAGTGCACCGGTCCAGACGTTCGCCTTCGGGCTCCCGATGCAGTAGAAGTGCGCGGGCGAGGTCACGACATCGTCCATGTAGTCTCCCGGGTTCACGAGATCGGGTAAGCGATGCAGTCCATAAATCAAACCGAACGCATGGATCAACCCACGAACCCCGACGTGGTCTGACGACGTTCGCCGCAGCTCTTTGAAACCCGTTCTCGACCTCGCTGCCTCACGCCACGACAGCGGGCTCGCCGCCACGACGAACTTCTCTTGTGGTCCTTCACGAGACCGCAGGCTCGCAGGGACGACCATCTCTCTGAGGACGCTCTCGTCAGACCCGAGTACAGAATCCAAGCTCTTCTTCAGGTCTTCGCGTAGCGTCTCGTATCCGCGGGCGGTCGGTTTGTAAGTGATCACGCGCAGATGGCGGATATTGAATGGGAGTTCTGGTTCCAGCACGTCGCCTCGTTGAGAAATCAGGATGACCGGTTTCGCCTTGGCCCGGGCGTACCCGTATTCGGCCAGAACGTTGGGATTCGCACCCGTCACGTCGGCGATACACAGGACGGCATCGTCGATTCCGTGATATATCTGCTGGGCGATCACCCCGGGCTTGCGTAACTCGTCAGCACGAACGCAGTGCAGTTCACACGCGGTGACCCCCGGCTTGATTGCCTCTCTATAGCTGGGCTCGAATTCCGTGGTGAATGGCATCATGACGAAACAGGATCCTCGACGACCTGGTCGTTCTGCCACGATCTGTCCTCCCATTGAAGCGCGGGCGGCCGCAGCCGAATGTCATGTGGAGACGGTGTCACACTGACCACCGAGCGTGCGTTCCACCCTGGGCACTCTGAGCGTTTGCCTCGGATGGCTGTGTTCTACCAGACCTGTGCTTGTTTCGGCAAGCCCCCTGTGGAATCAGGACAGTGGCGCTTCAACGGCTTGTTACCTAAACCTTCTGAAAGATCGACGCGGCGTCGTGGCCGGTGAAACCGGTCGAAAGCTTGAGCACGTTCTTGATCTTCCGCTCGATGGCGGCTGTAGCGAGCGGTACGGGCAATTGCCGCCAGCCGGCGGGCGACTGCCCGCTTTTTGCGTTCGTGTTCAACGTCGCCGGCACCGTTTGGTGCTTGAGGGCCAGGATCGCGCAAAGGGCTTCGATCACTCCACTGGCTGCCAACATGTGACCGACGTAGGGCTTGAGCGCGGTGGCCACGGCGGTTGTCTTGTGATTTCCCATTGCTTGCTTGAGACAAGATGCCTCATACCCATCGGAGAGCTGAGTGCAAGCGCCGTGGGGTGTGATCAGGTCCAGGTCCTCCCACGAAATGTTCGTGTTGGCCATGGCCTGGGTGATGGTTTCCGATAGGTGGGCAGAGCGAACGTCTGGAATGACCTGCTTCCAGCTCTGCTGCGTGAATGCGCCGCCCAGATATTTCGCAATCGGGGTGACACCGCGCCGGGAAGCGTGCTCCGCCGATTCGAGGACGATGGCTGCGGCGCCCTCCCCGACGTAAAACCCCGGGTGCTCGGGGTCAAACGGGTACATCCGTTCTGTCCTCGCGTAAAGCTCAAGGCGGCGGAACCACTCGAGTCTCACGCCCGTATCGAACGCCTCTCCTCCTGCCACAATCATGACATCAGCCTGGCCTGATCGGATGCGCTCTGCGGCTAGCTCGATCGCAAAAGCGCCGGACGCGCAGGCGTTGTGAACGCTTGTCGAAAACCCGTGAAGTCCGAAGGCCTTTCCCACCAGATGAACGTACAAGAAGGGCTGCATGGCGTAGAAGTATGGCGACAGCATATCGTAGACCGGTGGGGGAGTGTTCGTCGGAAGCGGATGGCTGAACAGCTCGAACAGCGTGCCCACGGTCCGCTCGACACCGGGTGCCTCAAAAGCCTGGAAGACACCGATATCGTTGGTGTCCCGGTTGTATTCGAGCCCGGCGTCCGCGAGGGCAAGCTCGATCGCCAAGAGGGTGTACGCTAAATCTCGGTACCCCTCCGCCTCCTGGGACCTCAAGAAAGCCAAGTGTAAGTCGAGGCCGGGCACATCTGTCGAATCGGGCATTGACGCGACTGGAAGCCGTTCGACCCGGCCCAGATCGACGATCAGAGGTCGGAGGGCGGCGTTCGATCGCCCGTTAATCATTGAGTCCCAAAAAGCCCCCGTCCCGACGCCGATTGACGTGACCGGGCCAACTCCACTGATGACGACTTCGTTCAAGTTGGATCCCTTTCTCGTTCCATACGTTTTGGAGGTCTAGTCGCGAACCAACGGACACACGCCCGCTCCGCCTCCAGGCTTCTTCGTTAGCCAGCCGGCGCGGGACAGGCATGGCTCTTCGCTTTCGGTGCGTGAATCCCTAGGCGGCGGATAGCACGATGCTGGCGTTGTACCCGCCAAACCCGGCGGAATTGTTGACAACGTGCCGCACCCGGGTGGATCGAACCGCACCTCGAACCGCATCCAGTGAGCAAGGTTCAAGTACGTTATCGAGGTGCCACGTTGGGATCAACTGTTGATGTTCGAGGGTCAGCACGCAGCAGGCTGCTTCAGCGGCCGCCGCGGCACCCATCATGTGACCGGTGAGAGCCTTGATCGAGCTGAAGCTCACCCCATCGGGGAAGCACCGCTCCATGACCTTTACCTCGATAGCATCGTTCTGGGGGGTCCCCGTTCCATGGGCGCAGACGTACTGTATGTCGCGGGCGATCAGACCAGCGTCGGTAAGTGCTCGCTCAGTCGCCCGACTCAGCCCGTCACCGTCGGGATGTGGTCGAGTGGGGTGGTAATTCTCGCAGGCTATTCCAGTCCCGGCGACGCGGGCCCGGACGCTGGTGCCACGTGCCCTGGCCGACGATTCGCGTTCGAGGACAAAAACCGCGGCGCCTTCGCCCACGAAAAGTCCGTCGCGGGCTTGGTCAAATGGCCTGCAGAGTTCCGCAGCCATAATGCGAAGTCGCATGAAACCGAGGAAGGCAAGACGCGAGAATCCATCAGACCCGCCGGCGAGCACGATGTCACACTCTCCGTCGCGTAGTCGTTGCCGAGCCATCGCCAGAGCCATGTTGCCCGCGGCGCAGGCGCCGTACAGATCCATCGCAAACCCCGCGGTGCCCAAGTCCTCCTGGACTCGTGCCGCGATGGTACCTGGCCGGCCCGCGATGATCCGTTCCATGTGCTGCGATGAGAGCCACAGCTCGTCGGACACATCAAGTCTTTCCTCGATGAACACCGTCTCACCCATGGTGGTACCAATGATCGTGGCCACCCGCTGGGTGCGAAGGCTGGAAAAAGTGAGGTTCGCGTCCGACGCCGCTTGCCGCGAGGCAAGCACGGCCAGTTGTGCCGCCCGTCCCATGGGGGCAGTCGCCCCACCGCAGGTGGTGCCCACGTCTGCCGGCTCGTGCACCTGGCAGGCGATCTTCCGCGGAAGGTCGGTGGTATCAAGACCGTCGACGGGAGCTGCCCCGGAGCGACCCTGGCAAAGACCCTCCCAGAAGGCTTGTTCACCACAGCCAATCGGCGACACGATCCCCATGCCGGTAATAACGATGTCGTCAGGCATGTTGTCGACTTGGAGTGGTTGGCTCAGTGCCCACGCTTGATCCGTTTACGATCCACGGGTGAATCGCGAATGGCAAATGCTGAATACCAAACTCTGGATAAGTCAGTTCGCTCCTTGCTTTTCGCAATTCGCTATTCGACACTCGATATTCGCCGTTCAGCGGCGGATCACGCAGCGGCGATCTTCTCCCGCATCATTTCAAAGATATCGTTCAAGCAGCTCACCCGTTGGACAACGTCCTCGGGGAGCTCTTGGCTGATGATCGACTCGATGGTAGCGATCATATGGACCGCATCAAGTGAATCAAGCCCGATCTCGGTGAGGGGCTTTTGCAGGTCGATCTCTTCCATCGGAACCTGAATTGTGTCGGCGAGCCATTCGAGGATTTCCGTTCTGGCAGCTTCAAAGTTGACCATTTCACGCATTCCTCCGTTAGTGTGGCACCGATGCCGACATCACCGTATCGCGTGCGGACGTCTTGAGCCCAGCCATGGGGTATTCAATATGCTCCGCCATCCACTTGGTGACACGCTCCCGCCAGCGTCGATAACCGTCCTCCCCCTCTTCTGACCGCGTGAGCAGCTCAACGCGGTCACATTCTCTAATCGAAGCGCACGCAGCCTCACGTACGTCCGGCTCAACCCGTTCTAAGTATCGTTCGAATTGTTCGACATCGTTTATGGACCGCGCTTTGAGTCCAAAGCACATGCCCAGGTGGAAGTGTTCGTGCCATTCAGCAGGTAGCCTGACACCCAGCTCGCGGGCGAGTCCGAGACGATCGGGGTTTACGAACACGGCAGCCAAGCCGAGACCGCCGGCGGCGTCGACGGCGTAACGATCAAGCCTACGGATGTGCTCGATCAGGGTATCCGCTTCACCCATATAGAGGAAATAAAGGGCACGCCCCACACCCTGATAGGCGGCGTTGCGGGCGTAGCCCTCCAGCAGGTTGAGTCGCTGCAGGGCCGTCGGATCGCGCGGATAGTCGAAAAACGCGTGTTTGAACCCATATCCATCAAAGCAAAGATAGCGGTGCATCCGGTCCAAACCGTCGACCACCTGGTTCAGGCGTGCGACATCGTGGTTACGCATACCCGACCAGAAGCCGAGCCCCACATAGTAAAGATACCGGAACTCGGGTGTGGGCCTGACGATGCGATCTTCGAATTCATCAGGCTTGTAGCGGAACAGCTGCCGAAGCGTATAGCCCATGGCAGCGCCCTCATGGGCGAACGGACGCTCAAGAGCCGAGAGCGCGTCACAGTAAGTCCGCCATGATGTGGATCTCGGGCCCTTGATTATCGCATTGAAACCACCCGCGAAGCTCGCGAGGATGGAATTGACCCGCTTGACATCCGCCGCATCTGTGACCCGCAGGCCCAGTTGCCGGACGGTCATACGACCTGAGCGAATTGCGAACAGATGAAATCCGAGTCGCCAATAACCAGTAACGAAGAGAAAAACAAAGACAAGCCCGGTTGCCAACAGGATATACGACATGGGTGTCACACCAAGTCCTGCCTACTCCAAATCCCGCACCAATCGGTCTGGCGCAGGACAGCTTGTCCGTTCCGCGAAGACGGCGGAATTGCGCGGCGGTCCCGGTCTGCCGCTCGGCGAACCCACCGCACCGCGACCCCAGGCAGAGGGCAGCTATACCCGATCTGCACCACCGAGATACGTGGAGGTCGACAGCCGGCGGACCTCTTTCCAGCAGGCGTCATTATAACATCCCTCCGCCCACGATAACAGCGCAACGCCAGTTCGGATAGAGAACAGGTTCGCACCGGAACATACGAGTAGGCCGGCAGAACTTGACGCGCTCGTATTCGGTCAGCAGCGAGCAGCCACCCCTTGCTGGGGGGCGGCTGCCCTGCCAAACCTGCCGCAAAGTCCCCCAAATGAGTTATCGTCCACGCCTTCGCAACGGGTGCGGAGCTACGTTACAAAAGCACAGGATACGGAGAGCCGTCCGGTGGCTTGTGGCTTGAACACAGTCGAGGTGGGTTCTGACTCATGCTCCGATAGCCGATTTGACCTCACCAAGCCCCCCCGCAGCGGGTTGCTCGGACACCTCGGGCTCACTGAGCAACGGAAGAACGGCCCGAGTCCGCCTCATGTCACTTGAGAGCTGCCCGCGCTCCAACAGCGTGGTGATTCGAGCCCTGCGCCGATAGCGGTCCGAACGCCAGTCCGCGTACGTCAACCCGGCACCGATCATGGCCGTCCGGAGCTGACGGATCCCGAGCTGCAGGTCCCAGCGAAAGGTGAAGTTCGGAAACGCCTGCCGCAGCTTCTTGCCGTCAACCTGGTAGCTCGCGTCATCAAACCGCCAGCCAGCGGACGGCTGTCCGTTAGCACAAGCCTTCCAAACGCAATCGGGGAGGTGCTCACAAACTGCCTCGGCGATTCCCACAAATTGATAGTTCTCGTGTGCATTCACCACGTTGAACACCTGGCTCCCGACCGGCTGTGGTCGGATGCCCATCTGTTCGTCCGGTGTGCTCAAGACCGCTGCGTAGGCGCGGGCGATATCCTCGACGTGGAGCAGTGGCCGCCAGGCTCTGCCCCCGGTCTGTACGATGATCTGGCCCGTCGTGACAGCCGCGGCTACGAAGTCGTTCACCAGCAGGTCCAACCTGAGCCGTGGTGACACGCCATAGGCGATGGGATTCCGCAAGATGATTGGCGTAAAGGTCCGGTCGGCGCGGCGGGTCAATTCCTGCTCACAGCACAGTCTGGTCGCCGCGTGCATGGTGGTCGGGTGAACCGGGCTCTCTTCGGTCGACCATCTTTCTTGCCCACGGCCGTAGACCGCGCAGCTGGAGGCGTACAGGAATCGACTGACCTTCGCTTGCCGGCAACACTCGGCGAGTCGTACGGTTGCTTCGACGTTCGCTTGGTCGATCGAGGGTGTGTTTTCCGGGTTCGATGGGTGTTGTGGAAGGTCGGCCAAATGTACCACGGCATCGAATGACAGGAGATCGGCAAACTCCACGTCGCGGAGATCGATCTCAAAGTCCGGGATGCGGTTGCGGACCCGTCCAAAATCACAGCCTTCATAAAGATCGCAATCGAGACCGACCACGTCGAAGCGGGCGTGACGCAGAACGTTGACCAAGACCGATCCGAGATACCCGCGATGGCCGGTGACCAGGACTCTCATGCCGGACTCCCACCTCGGCGAACTCTTGACAGCCTCCGTGCATGTCGAGTTCGCCGCAGGCGACAGGTTTGGTACATATCGGCGCACCTCTATCGTTCCCTCCACGGTTAGCAAGGAACGGATCACGCTGCCGAGACGAAACCCTGTTGTCACCGCTGAGAATGCCTGCTACTGGGTTTCATAAATGACGCGTCCCTGGTCCACGGCCTGAGCCACCGGCAAGAATCGTACCCGACGGTGTCGGGAGCGCCCGCGGCTGTCCGCGCAAGCTGAAGTATGCGGGTCGGTTAGTCGGGGCACTTGCGAAAAACACTATTTGTCCAAACAGTACACGAGGCAGGTGTCCGCGTGCATCAGGTGGAGGGCTGTGATTCTCGCGTAGTTTCGCTTTCCGAGGCCCATAAGGACGGATGGAGTTCGCCAACGGCATGTTTGTGACGCTGTGAACTTTGCCAGGCACTTGCAGGCCGTGTAGTCAACCGGCAAAGACATAGGGGCGATAAGCGATGGAACGTAGCCGACGTAACGGGGGGTCACATCCCATAACGGTGGACAAGCTTCTTGCCCACGGCCTCGGCCACGTCCGGAATGCTGAACGGTGAATGTTAGAACACCCTATATCCGGCGCACCGCATTCTGCCTTCCCAATTCCGCATTGTGACGTTAAGGCCAGGACCCACCCAAACGATAAGGATGACGTAAACGTGCCTCCCGATGAATATCAGGAATCTCGATCGGACGGTGACGATGACGACGTCTGCAAGGGCGAAGCTTCGACAGTTCCTCACCGAGGAAGAGGTGCCGCGGTGGTTTGGGTTATCACTCGTGCTGATCTACCTGGTCGGTCTGGGGTCGGTGGCTCAGTACGGGGTCGTACAGGCCCGCCGGGAGAACGCGGAGCATTATCAGCGGAGCAGCCAATATGCGATCAAAGTTCTGTCTGAGCGTTTGTCCAGCCTGTCGCGGGAGGGGCCGTCAGACCCGGAGCTGATCGGAACCTATCAGCGTGAGTTGCGCGAGTTCGCTTCCAACATCGCGGTGAGGTTTCTTCGCGTCGTGGACGGCGAACATCGAGTGTTGGCGGCGACGGACACGACTGAGATCGGAACCATAGCGGACCCCGTCGACACGGGTGACGCGGTTGTAAGCCTGATGGAGGTCGCCCGCATTCCGGTAAGCGGGCAGCACCTGCCCGACCTGTTCCTGCGAGCGCGGATCGGGCCGATTGGCGAGTCACTTTTTTTGGAGGTTCGCCTTCCGCCGGAACCCTTCAGTGGCTTTGGATTGGCCGATCAAGCACGGGCATTGGCCATTGTCCTTGTTGTCTTGGGAGCCTTATTCGTCGTGTATCGGTGTCTGCGCGAGCAGCTTCGCGGGCTGTCGCATATTGCAGATCGACTCCAATCGCATCGCAATCGATTGGAGGATGAAATCGGCTCCCTCCGCATCGCCGACACACTGGGCGGTGTGACTGAGACGTGGAACGAGCTTGTGGATCTGACGCAACGTCTGCTGGACAACGTTCAACGATCTGAGGCGAACGCCGAGCTGTCCCGTGTTCTCGAGCGGTCAGGTGGTGGTGCCTTGGCGGAGGCACTTAGCGCAATCCCGGAGGGCGTTGTCTATATCGCTGATGAAGTGCGCTTCGAATATCTGAATTCTTCGGCCTGTCGTTTCTTCGGGTGGACGCAAGAAGAGGCCAAGAAGGTGACATTATCCGATGCCGTAAGACCGGGGATTGCGGGGAAGGTGCTGGATCTGATGCGCGATGCCCTACAACCGGACGGCACCTACGAGGCGCGAAACGCGGTGTTTGCATCCGAGGGTGACGACGAGGGCGATGGGAACGCTTACGGTGTGCGCGTCAGTCCGTTACGAGCGGGGCAGAGAGATGGGGAATGCGTGCTGGTGATCAGGGATGTGAGCCAGAACGTGCGAGCCGATCGCGCCCGCGAAGACTTCCTGACCCAGGTTACCCACGAGCTCCGGACCCCACTGACCAATATCCGGGCATACGCAGAGACGCTGACCAGCGGCGTGTTCGACGATCCTCAAGTCATCACCGAGTGTTATAACGTGATTACGAAGGAGACCCGCCGGCTGTCCAGACTGGTTGAGGATATTCTCAGTGTGTCCCAGCTCGAGATCGGCACGATGGAAATGCACATGGATTCCGTGGATATGAAAGCCCTGCTGACGGATGGTGTGCGTGACGTTCGAGGTCTGGCGGAGGACAAGCAGATCGACATCCAATTGGTCTTGCCACCGAAGCTGGAGCCTATCCATGGGGATCGTGACAAATTGAATGTCGTGGTGAACAACCTTCTAGGAAACGCCATCAAGTACACACCACCGAACGGGCAGGTGATTGTCGGATGTCAGCTCGCTGCAGAGGAGGTGATTATTACGGTTAAAGACAACGGTATTGGCATCGACCCCGGGGACCACGCTCGGGTGTTCGAGAAGTTCCAGCGGGCGTCAGATCCTATGGTCAAGAATGAGACCGGTACGGGTATCGGGTTGTACACTGCACGGGAGATCGCCCGCCACCACGGGGGGGATATCGAATTGATCAGCGCAAAGGGCAAGGGTTCCACTTTCATGGTGCGCTTGCCGCATCAGGAGTCGCGGGCCGGCGCCCTGGCAACGCAGGGAATGGCGAATGGCGAATAGCGAATATCGAACCAGCAACACGACCACCCGAGCACCACGTTTCTGAATTCGCGATTGAGCATTCGACGTTATGGGGCGACGGAGGAGTGATGGTATGGCCACGATCCTGATTGTAGAAGATGAGGCGCATATTCTGCGGGTGATGTCGATGTGGCTCGGACGCCACGGTCATGACATCCTTGAGGCATCAGACGGCGGGGCCGCCCTTACGATCGTCGAGGGCAACGCGGTCGACCTGATCATTACTGACATGAACATGCCGGTTCTCGATGGTTTGGAGCTGATCGAAGCCCTTCATCTTCAAGATGCGCTCGACATGCCCGTGCTGCTGCTGAGTGCACGGTGCGATCAAAAGGCGCTCGCCGAACGGGTGAGACCCTATAATGTCCATCTTTATCCCAAGCCTTTCGTCCCCTCACAACTGGTGGCGGATATCGAACAGCTGTTGACCGGGGCGAATCCTTCCGCCCCAAGTGCGGCGGTGGTGCAGCAGTCACCGACCGTGTCCCCTGGCGGTTTGTGCGGGACCGATCAGCGACGTGCGGACGGGTAAGCGCATCCACAGCTGGGGATTGGGAATCTGCAATTGGGGACAGGGGACTTGAGTGTGGAATCGGCAATCGACAATCGACGACCGACAACGGCGAGTGGACCCGAGGAGCTGCACCGTCGACTGGAGATGATGCACGAGCACCTCGGCGGCCCGACCGTGGTAGACACGCTCGAGCAGCTCATCGAAGGGGCCTCGGCGGCGGCGGAGAGGATCACCGTCGAACACGCCGGCATGGCGGAGGAACTCCTGTGTGCCTACGAGCAACTCGGGGCTGTTTTCGACGTCACCCGAAGACTCCCCGGCGTTCGGAGCGAGTCTGAGGTCGTCGATCTGTTTGTGGATAGCCTGCGACGGACTTATGACCGAAGGGACGTCGTTGCCATTGGACCCCAGTCTTTGGATTGCCGCACGTCCGGTGAGAGCGAGAACGATTCGGTTGATAATTGGCTGGTAGCTCTGATCCAACGAGCCCGCAGCCAGCGCAGCGTGCTCGTGGAAAGGGCACCGGAGGGTGTCTTGCCACAGGGAATGGTTGACGTGATGGTCGGACCGGTCTTCGCGGGTGATTCCTTTGCCTGCGCCATCGTCCTGATTCGACCGAACCACGTCGAGCTCTTCCGTTCGAATGACATGCTCCTGCTGGAGTCGCTGACCATGTTTTGCGGTGACCTGATCAGGAACCACCGCCTGGTCCGCGAGCTTCAGGACATGTCGCTCGGCGTGGTACGTTCCTTGGTCAACGCGGTTGACCACAAGGATGAGTACACGTCGGGGCATTCGGTCCGCGTGGGTTACTTCGCGGCGCTCTTGGGGCAGGCCATAGGCCTGGGCACGCTGGACCTCCAAATGCTGCGATGGGGAGCCCTGCTACACGATGTGGGGAAGATCGGCATTCGGGATGATGTCCTCAACAAGTGCGGCAAGCTCACCGACGAGGAGTTTGGCCACATCAAGGAGCACCCGGTTTCAAGCTACACGATCGTTCAAGAGGTTACCCAATTGGCCCAGGCCTTTGATGGAATCCTGCACCACCATGAACACTACGACGGGAGCGGTTACCCGGATGGGCTGGCTGGCGAGGATATCCCACTTTTTGCGCGAATCATCCAAATTGCTGATGTCTTCGATGCTCTGACTTCCGATCGTGCATACCGCCGGGCCTATCAGTGGTCAGAGGCCTTGGAGATTCTAAGTCAGGAGGCTGGACGTACCGTCGACCCACAGCTCCAGAAGGTGTTCGATCGAATTGTCCGCAAACAGGCGGAAGGGAACGAGCGCGGATGGGAAAGAGTGCTTGAACGGGCCAACCGTTTCACGCAACTGGATGAACGCGAGGCATCCTCCCAAGCCCGAGGATGTTGGGAGGATGATGCAGAGGGTTGACGCTGAGCCATGGAAACTGAGCTACTTCTCACGTTGCTGCTGCCTTGGTTTCCGATCGTCCTGGCCGTCGGTGTCGGCGGTCGACTTCTGGGCCGAACACATGGCCTCGCCATGGGCATCCTTTGTGCCCTCTTTTGGGTTGTCCTGGTACAGGCGTCCAAAGGGCCCAGCATATGGGGGCATTCGTGGACGGTGGTCACAATCGTAACCGGTGCCATTGCCATCGTAGCGATGGGCGGATGGGCGGCGAGCCCGCAGATGGCCATCGGTACGCTGGGCGAGTCCGCGGAGGGCAGCACTTCAGCCGACGGCTTTCGGGGATCCGCGTCGGGTGTCCCGACGATCATCGGGACCGCCGGTCAGGTCTCTGCCGAGGGACTGGGACTTCGCGCGTTCTCCGCGGCGATTGACCGGTTCGACGACTGGTTGGAGGAGCATGGAGGAGATTCGGAGCCTTGGGCACGCTTCGACGAGTTCATCCGATCCACGCTCTATGACGTCTGCGCAGCCACGCACGTCAAGTCCTATCGCCTTGCAGGGGGTAGCCACGCCACGGCTGGCGACGAGGAACTTATCAGTCTCCGCGACAGCGAGATCCCGATGGATATCAGGAGGGAGCCTCTATCCGCACGCCGTGGGATTATTGGACACGTTGTGACTACCGGGCGGTCATATGTTGCGGGCGATACCATGCAGGGTGATCTCGTCGAAGAGTTGGCTGCGGAGTCCGTAAACCCCGACCTTCATCGGGACTCGCCGACTGGCGACCCGCCGGCTTGGTGTTTTGCGATCCGTCAAGGGCCCTTGCAAGGGGGAGAATGCTCCCGACGATTGGGGGTCGTTGTTGTAGGACAGCTCGGGATTCCTCCACAGGCGCGCTGGCAGGTTTTGGGCCACGCAGAACGGCTGGTCAACCAGTTCTGGCGCATGCTGCTGGAGGCGAGTCGCAGTCGACAAGCCATGGAATCGGACTCGGTGTCAGGTCTTCCTATACGGTCGGCGTTTATCCAGGCCGCGGAGCTGTCGTTGCGGGAATCGTACAAGCAGGGTGAGCCGGTCGCCGTAGCGGTCATCGCCCTGGAGGGACTCCGGCAGCTCAGCGACTCCGGTCGTTGGGAAGCAGCGGACGAGTTGGTGCGCGAGGTCGGAGCCCGGCTTCGGCAAAAGCTGCGGACAGACGATCGATTAGGGCGGTTTGACGAGTCCCGCGTGGCTGTCCTGCTGCGACGGGTCGATTCCGAATTGGCATCGCTGATCGTGAGTCAGACGATGTCCCGGGTCGCGGCCCTATGCAGCGACAAGGCCCGTTGGCGAGCAGACATCAAGGCGCGGTGTGGTGTGGTCGGAAGTGGCGTGGAGCAGCCGGACCTCCATACCCTGCTCAGCGGGGCTCTGCAGCAGTACCAGCGCGCCCGGACCGCGGGACTGGTGATGGCGAGCGATCTGGAATCCCGCGACAACCGCGTCGAGGGATGTGGCACAAACGATGTGGCGAACGCTGCGGTTGGTGGGGGCAGCAAGTGAATGCTGAATGGTGAAGGTGAAGCCGTCCCCATCGTCTTTCAGCATCCGCATTTACCATTCCGCATTCTACATTGAGATCGTCGTATGAGAGTGGAGCGACAGCGAGTTGGAACGGTGGATGTCCTCTCAATTGCGGGAGCGCTGGTGGAACAGGACGCCGAGGATTTCACGCGAAGATTGCTCTCCGCGATCCGGTCAAGCAACCCTCGTGTGATCGTGTGGCTACATGAGGTACCGTACATGGATAGCGCCGCCGTGGAGGGTTTGCTCGCTGCAGCCGACGAATTGGAGCCGCGGGCGATGAACCTGAAGCTTGCTGGAGTGCCACCCACGTGTCGAGAGATTCTAGAGCTAATCGGAGTGTCCGGCCGGTTCAGCTACTTCAAGGATGTACAAGATGCCGTGAAGAGCTTTCTGTAGATGTCGAATGGCGAACGGCGGATGCCGAATTCAGCATTCCGGTGTCGCCCCGCTGAATGACCATGGCGAACCTTACCATTGAAAGTGCAGTCCGGCTTGGCGAGCAACTGGTCCGTGATGGACTTATTACCACGGAACAGCTTGCCGAAGCCTTGGCCCGTCAGCAGGAGGCGGGAGGGCGCATCGGTGGTGCGCTCGTCGATATCGGTGCCATCTCGTCGGCGGCGCTAGTGCAGGCACTGTCGAAGCGGTTGGGGGTAAGAGGCTGCGTCCTTCGTCACGGGTTGATCGATCCCAAGGTGGCCAAGTGCATTCCCAAGGAGGAGGCGGAGCGGCTTAAGGTCCTTCCCCTGTTTCACGTGCGCGACGAGCTGACCGTCGCCATGGTCGAGCCTCAATCACTGCCGGTTCAGGACCGGCTGGAGGCGCTGACCGGGTGTTCCATCCGGCCGGTGCTCGTGCTTGACGAGAACCTCCGGGAGTACCAACAGAAGTACCTGGCTGCTCAAGTCAACGTCGATTCGTTCCTGGCGTCGATCGAGGAAAGTGACGTCTACGTGACGGAGACGGAGGCTATCGACGAGGGGCCGGTCACCGACCTGGACAAGATGGTCGAAGGAAGCCCCATCGTCAATCTGGTCAACTTGGCCATCCTAACAGCCCTGCGGGCGGGGGCCAGCGACGTGCACATTGAGCCGGACCGCGACGGCACTCACATCCGCTATCGCATCGATGGTTACCTGCGGGAGATGCTCAAACCTCCCAAGGGGATGCATGCCGCGCTTGTGTCACGGGTCAAAGTCATCGGGCGGATGGACATATCGGAGAAGCGACTGCCCCAGGAAGGCCGTGTGCACATCACCGCCGATGGCCGTGAGGTCGACCTGCGGGTGTCAACGATGCCGACGATCCTGGGGGAGAAAGTGGTCCTTCGGATCCTCGACAAGGCCAACCTGAGCTTGGACCTCGAGTCGCTCGGGATTCGGGGCCGGGATCGGTCGGCCATGGAATCGGCCATCCACAGTCCGTATGGGCTCTTGTTGGTTACGGGGCCCACCGGAAGTGGCAAAACTACGACACTCTATTCAGCTTTGGATCTGCTGCGCAACGAGGCAACGAACATCGTCACCATTGAGGACCCTGTCGAGTACCAGGTACCCCTGATCAATCAGATCCAGGTGAACGACCGAGTGGGGCTGACGTTCCTGCGGACGCTGCGATCGGTGCTCCGTCAGGACCCGGATGTCATCATGGTGGGGGAGATTCGCGATGAGGACACCGCTCGGGTGGCCATTCAGGCTGCACTTACCGGCCACCTGGTGTTAGCCACCCTTCATACCAACGACTGTCCAGGTGGTGTCATGAGACTGTTGGACATGGGGATCGAGCCTTACCTGATCTCGGCCGCGGTCTTGGGCTATATCGCGCAGCGTCTGGCGAGGACGATCTGCCCATCGTGCATCACCTCGTACTATCCACCACCCGACCTGCTCAAGAGCGTGGGGTGGGAACATCGAACCAACGAGCTGTTTAAGACCGGCGAGGGTTGTCGCGAGTGCAACAACACCGGCTTTCGGGGGAGGGTGGGGATCTACGAGGTCATGCTCCTCGACACCGAGCTCAAAAGGCTCATCCAGCAGGGGACCTCGGAGGCGGAGATCCGCGTGTACCTCGCTCAAACGGGGTGGCGAACGTTGCGCGAGAAGGCCCTGGATCTGGTCGAAGAAGGTGAGTCGACATTGGAAGAGGTGCTCCGGGTGACTAGGTCCGAAGCCATGACTATCGGGGATCCTACCGGGGAAGGGGCGGATCTGACG
>CAYOQG010000012.1:0-40391 GCA_964405925.1 uncultured Phycisphaeraceae bacterium
CATCCACCCAATCCCCGGGGCTGATCTGATAAGCAACGCCGGTGACCTCATCGATCTTGACCGAGACGGCCCTGAATCCAGGAGGTATCCGTCCGATCAACCCGGGCCTTGTCCCTTCCGGTGTGAGCATGGAACCAAGCACCGGAGATCGCTCGGGAATGGCCTTTCTGGGCACACGCCCGATAACTACATCGACAGAATCGAACCGATCACTTGCAGGAACAAACAGGCTTTCTGTCGTCTCCACGACTTCGACCATCTCAGGGGTGATTGCCTCGTGAGGCCTGATGTCCTGTGTGGCCCGAACGACCTTGATCGTTTGCGCGGTCTTATTGGCTGCTTGGGCTTTGCGGATCGTGTCCACGGCCAGCTTGACCGTGAAAAGGCCAATACCCAGGCCTAATACCAACGGTATGATTGCCTTTCGCTTCATGGTTTGTCCTCTGCTGCTGTTTTCGGCCTCTGACGGCTTCCGGTGGGTCGGGCGGCTACTCCCCTTCGCCAACGGCTCCTGAGCCGGGCTTGTCCGACGGCCCCCCGGTCTCCAAAGTCTGCATGTTTATCGGATGGCTGATCCTCGCATTGGACCAAAGTGTTTGGAAAATTTCGGGTGTCCCCTGTCGTACGCCCAGGCCCACAAATGCGATCCCCACTGCTACAAACACCGCTAGCCCCGACGAGGCGGGGCTACGGCCAGACGGCGCTAACCTTGTTGGTTTGGGCTGATCGCGCGGTCAGAGTCCCTCTTTACGCATGCTGCACGTCCCGCCCAGGTTGTAGTCGTGGGTGCCGAAGAACCCACCCAGCAGGGAGACGTCGTTGTATGGGATCGTAATGGCCACGGACTCCACCGGGTTGGCTGGAGTCGCATGGCTCATCGCAACCGCATAGGTGCTAAGCCCCGTCGGTCCCATAACCTCCGCAATCCGATCCGTCACATTCGTGTACGGGGCGACGGACGTTTGCAGGACCGCCAGGCGACAACCCTCCCGAGCCGCGGTCTGGAGTGACTGGCGAACCATGAACACCCAGCCGTACTCGATGATGCCAAAGAGGATCGTCAACAACAGGGGCAAGACCACGGCAAACTCGACCACCGCGGCGGCTCGCGCTCGCCGGGTGTCCTCGTGCCGTCGCACCCGCAGGATTCGTCCTATTCTGCGCTTCATTCCTAGATCCCCCACCAGCCAAACATGTTGGCTACAAGTACAATCAGCGTGCCCGCGGTTAACGGCACGCCGTATGGAAGCAGTTGAGACGTTTCGCCGAAGCTTTTGGCTGACGCGAACTCGCTGAACGCGGTCTTTCGCGTCGAACACTTCGTAAGGATTAGTGCCATGTTGGCACAGGCCAACCGGAGTCGACCAGTCGAGACGATCATAATGACCGCAACGACGCCGCCGATGACCGCACCAAGTACAAACGAATACAGCGTCAGCATCGGTCCCAGCCAAACACCGATCGCCGCCAACAGCTTGACATCGCCAGCCCCCATGCCGTGCATGAGCCAGGGAACGATCAACAGGCCCAGGCCTGTCAACATTCCCCAAAAGCCCGTGGCGACCCCCATCCAACCGAAGAAGCATGCTTGAGCGACGAAGCCCGCAAGGATTAGGGTCAGATTCAGCCAGTTGGGGACACGTCGCTGCGAGTAATCGATCCACGATGCCAGCAGCACACCGGGAACCAGTACCGCGTAGACTACATGCCAGTACTCGATTGCCATCAGAATGGCTCCTGTGCGTTAGAGGACTCGATCAGGCGCCTGGTGCCACAGTCCGCCAAGGCCTGCTTGACAAACACAAAAACTCGCTCGCTTCTTTCCCCCTCTCGCACAGTGCTGGGGGTGTAAGGCGGTGGGCGCTGCCGTCGTCGACAACGCCCACCAACCACACATCCTCCCAAGGCCTTCCAACGACGGAGCACGCTGCGAAGACCCCGGCAATCTTACGCGTTAACTGCTAGACACTCGATCCCGTTGGCAAGCTGTTGTCGACGTTCGTGAAGATCGTGTCGACCGTCGTGCCGAGGCCGGTAATCGCGCCCAGGGCGACAATGATGATCAGCGCAAGCATCACAGCGTACTCGGTCGCGGTGGGACCATCCTCGGACTTCAGAAAGCTCAGAAACCTCTTCATCGTCTAACTCCTCTCCGAATGCGGGTCGGTAAACACGACCCAGGGTGTATGCGAAGGTTACCCAGGCACGTCGTGACGACCTGGCCTTCATCAGACTCACCCGAACCTCCGAGGGCACGAGCTAAGTAGGAAATAGCGTGGACAGCGACTAAGTCTTCGAGGCGTCGATGGATCGTTTCGACCCTTCACATCCCCCAAAGCGAAGGTACTAGCAGGAGAGGTGCTTCGCCCCTCGCGGTGGTTGACATTACCCCCAAGCCGCTGTCAAACTCCACCAAATCGACTCTAAGATACAGTTCATCCAGGTGCAAAAAGTTCTCGCCGATTTCCCCACAAGTTTTTGGCCGGAGCTTCATCATGACAGTCGTATCAACCGTGGAGTCGGCTCCCAAAGTCACACTTGTAGGATCAACGCACGTTCCGATAGTGCGGGCTGGCGGTGGCTCCGGCGGCGCACCACTTCCATTCCGGGTTTTCCAACAGCCCGATCATGCTGGACAACAACGATCAGAACACGTCGAGGGTCGTGGTCACGCTCGCGTAGATGGCGTTCATGCGGTCGCCGAACGCCGACATGGCACCGAGCACCGTCAGGGCGATAAGAGCCAACAGCACGGCATACTCGGTTGCGGTGGGTCCATCATCCCCTCGAAGGAACTGGCCGAATCGTCTATCTGGAGCGCCCATAGCGTTGCTCCTTTCCTTTCGCACTTCCTCACACACTCCGCAATCTGCGCGGATTTCGGGCCGCAGCCCGACATGCTATTTCCAACATTCGAATATGTTTGCGCCAGGGGCAAGGCGAAAATCGGGATCAGTTACCGGAACCGTGATCGCGACCGCGAAAACACGACGCAGGCCGCAATACCGGACCCTGCGCCGGTCGCAAAAATGCGACTGCCTCGGGCCCAAGAACATGTGGGGCGGGACGCACCGCCCGTCTACGAGGCGCCGGCTGAAACGGGAGGCACCGACCGAGGCCTACGGCGAGACGGGATGGACAGAGCCTGCTCCTCGACGATTCCTCGCATCCGCGCCCTGACCAATACCGCTTCATGAAGGGGCTAGGGCAATCGCGTCAAGAAGCGGTCCCACCTTGGTTTGTAGTAGTGGTCACGATCCAGCGACATAACAACGGCCAGGGCTTCGCCCACGATCCGGTCCTGAGGAACGAGACCGAACCAACGAGAGTCGCGGCTGGCATCCCGGTTGTCGCCCATCACAAAGTAGTGTCCCTCGGGAATGATGACCGGTCCAACCGACCGCCGGGCAGATACCGACGGAGTGGTCATGATCGGATGAGAGCTTGCCTCGAATGTCTCCCGATAAAAGCGATGACGCGGCTGGTCGTCGCTGTCGATCTGTTGGATGATCGCCGGGTCGAGCGGGCCATAGCTTCCGGGCTTATCGTTGATGTACACCCGGTTGTTTTTCAACTCGATGCGATCGCCGGGCAGACCGATGACACGCTTGACCATTCGAACGTCATCGTCTGGTGAGAACAGCACCACCACATCACCGCGATGCGGCTCAGCCCATCGAGCGATCCGCCAGTCGGTGAAGGGGATTCGCAGATCATATGCCAGCTTGTTTACGAATATGCGATCGCCCTCGAGGATCGTCGGCTTCATCGACCCCGTGGGTACGTCGTTCCAGTCAGCAACGGCCGATCGAAACGAACAGAGCACGATCACGATCACCGCAAAGGGCTTGATCCCCTCATTCCAGAACGCAAGTGCCTTCTCTTTCCACTTCGCGGACATATTCGCACTCCGTATGGGCGTACTCATCCGAGCAAACACGCAAGATTATATTGTCATCGGCATCCCGTCCAGTAAACCTCTCGTTGGGTGGGCGGCGCCACACTCCGGGCAAACACCGGACAAATTACCGGCCAAACTGTAACCGCATCCGACGCAATGGTTGCGACGCGCTCGCAGGCCGCGCCGGACCGGCCCGCGTAGGTAGGCGAGACCAGATGGAAAAAGAAGCACGCCCGTCACGATCCAAACCGGGACAATCGCGTGCACCCACCGCCATTCACTGCTCATTCCCGTCCGGAAGCTCAATGCCCCCAAGGAACCAGCCGTGGGCGTGACCGGCCTGCGCACGGTTTTCTGTGTGGTGCGTTGGAAGCCTCCAATAAATCTGTGTCGCCTCCGGCATCATGGTGCCGGCGGTTTCCACGCCTAGCCACCTATCATTATAGACATCAGGGGCCGGCGCCTGCCCTCTCCTGACAACTCTACACTGCCAAGGGATCGGGCCTATTCCGGGCACCGCGAAACCCGCCTTGCGCGTTCAGTCCGAGGCTCCCGGAACGGGTCCTGTCGTGGGGCGACGAAGCCCGATACTATGGAGGTCAGCCACCGCGAGCCAAAGAGACTCGCTCCGAAATGGCAGGCAGACTTGCATCCCTGACTGGGCCGCCGCGCGTAGACTGCTTGCCGGCCACCACGACGACATGAGCAACGAAACCACATCAGGATCGCCCCTTTCTGATCAAGGAAGACAGAAGACCCCGTTCTGGCGCAGCCCGGAGGTGCTGGTCGCCGCGGCTGCGGTCCTCTGCTTTGCCAACACCCTCCCAAACGACTACTGCTACGACGATATTCGGGTTGTCCAGCAAGACCCCAAAGTGACTGCACCAGGACAGTGGCGAGCAATCTGGACCACCGATTACTGGTACGAGACGCGACAGGGTGCGCCGCACCGCGACCTGCTCTATCGCCCCGTCGCCCTTTCGTCCTATCGCCTGGTTCGCGCGATTGCTGGTGTGGGGCCGTTCGCTCAGCACCTCGTCAACCTTGTTTTGCACGCGTTGGTAGCCGTCTTGGTCGTCCGACTATGTCGATGCGTGACTGCTCTGGAGCGTGCTGCACTGATCGCCGGTCTACTCTTTGCCGTGCTCCCGATTCACACGGAGACGGTCGCACCCATCGCTGGCCGAGCGGATTTGCTGGCTACACTTGGGGTCTTGCTGGCGGTGTTGGCTCATGCTTCCTCGATGCATATATCCGGGCGTTCAAGAAGAATCGCACTGGGCATCGCTACGGGTGCTGCCGCGTTTATGGCGATGGGCGCCAAGGAAAGTGGGGTCGCCGTTGTTCCCCTCGTCGTCTTGTTCGACGCATTCGGGGGTCGACAGGACCGAAGCGCCAGCCAATCCGCGCCGTGGTGGAGTTGGCCTACACTGGGGAGGTTAGCGTATCTGCTGGTCCCCTTGGTCGCCTACCCGGCCCTTCGTATTCTTGCCCTTGGCGGCCAGCTTGTTCAAGCCCCTGCACTCACCAAGACGATCAACGTCCTTGTCGACTCGCCTTGGTGGCAGCGCGGACTCGGGGTCTTGCAGTTGTGGGGGATGTACTGGGCCAAGACGGTCTGGCCGGGTGTGCTGAGCGTCAAGTACTCGATCAATACGATCCGGCTGGCGATCAGCCCGTTTGACGCCCACGTTCTGCTCGGTGTTCTTGTTACGGTTCTCCTTGCCTTCGCTTCAATTATCGCTTGGCGAAAGGGCATCAGAAGTGTCACATTGTTGTCCGTGGCAATTGTGGTCTGTTATCTACCGACAGCCAACGCGTTTGTGCTGATGCGGGTCTTCTTTGCCGAGCGGATCTGGTACCTACCATCCGTTTTCGTGGTGATCCTGGTTGCCGTGTTGATCGAACGGCATGTCCGGCGGCGAGTCGGGTTCATCCTGATGCTGGCGGTCGTGCTTGCCATGACTGCGAGATGTTGGACTCGCAGTGCCGAGTGGCGAAATAATGGCACTCTATACGCTTCCGCCTATCGAGATCAGCCAAACGGTGTTGGGGCGCTGCACTTATACGGCCAATGGTTGGTCAATGCGGGCCAATATGACCGCGGGATAGAGCTTCTCGAGCGGGCTCTCGAGATCGATCTGGGATTCACCGATGCCCACCGGACCTTGGCTGAAGCGTTTCTCAGTGTGGGGGATCTTCCCGCAGCACTGATGCATCTGCAAACCGCCAATATGCAGGTCCCGGATTATCCTCCGACGGTCGAGAAGCTGGCTCAGGTCAGCGAAGCACTGTCTGAGCGTGACGGGGAGCTGGTCCGTCTAAAACGCAAAGCCGAGCACAGACCCGACGACGTCGAGGTCGAAATCACCCTGATCCGCAGGTTGCGCGACTTGGGCTTGCTGGACGAAGCCCTTGGGCGGCTCGAAGAGCGCCAAGACGTCTTTGCCGAAAGCGCAATTTGGCAGGCGGAGTATGCGGTAACCCTGGTCTACTTGAACCAGATTGACCAAGCCATCGTCCGCTATCGAAGATCCCTCGACCCTGATCCAGATAATCGGCAGCGAGCCGTCGAGCTGGCCATGCTGCTGATCGAACGTCGTAAGGGCGGTGATCTCGGCGAGGCCCGGCGATGGGCCGATCATGCCTTCAAGCTATCGCCACAGGACCCATCCGTGCTGGCGTGTCTTGCGGAGCTATCTGCGTTGGAAGGCGATCTGTCGACGGCTATCAAGCTCTACGAGCAGGCGATCCGCCTGCTCCCACCCGACCACGTCCAACGCCGCCACTTCGAGCAGCGTGTCCAAACCCTCGGCGGGTAGGCGTCGGGGCAAAAGCGAAAAAGGACATTCTACTTTAGTGAAAAGTAGAATGTCCCCTTTTCCTTTTCCACGATCAGGCACCAGGGTGGGCGGATAGTTTCTTCAGCAGCGGTGGGCAGACTCTGCGGAATAATACACCCACCGACGCAGATTCTTGTAACAGATCTCGTATTCGCGCGTCTGTTATGGTGGACGGACATGGGAAACGCGTTTGCAGTGATCTACCCGGGCTGGCAACATGCGGATGTCGACCACAGTAACAAACCGGGGGTTGATGCGAGATCATACGGAGATCGGCATGATAGCCCGCGCCCGGGGGGCGGTGTCGGCGGACGAGAGCGCCTTGACACTGGTAGCCTCGGAATTCGAGCAGCTGCACGCGCTCGTCTACCGGTATCTGCTTCACCGCTTCTTTAACCCGGAGTTGGCCGAGGAGTTGACTGCCCAAACGTTCTGTAAGGCGGCAATCTCCATCAACCGTCTGCGAGGCGACGCCAGGCAGATTCGCGTCTGGTTACTACGAACGGCGACGAACCTGGCCAACACGCACCATCGACGGAATCGAGTGCGAGAGTTCTTCCTCCGGCGACTAGCAAGGGTGAAACCGACAACCGGCGTAACCGAGGCTGCGCCCGGTTCGGCATCCGACCAACGGCTAGCACGGGTCCGCGGCGCGCTGCTGGCTTTGCAGCCGAAGTTACAGACGGTGGTAGTGCTGCGGTACTACTCTGAGATGTCGTTTGAAGACATTGTGACCGTAGTGGGATGCCGTGAAGGCGCTGTCCGTACCCGTTTGAGCCGAGCAGTCAGGGAGATGCGAACGCGGCTCCGTTCCTTTGGATACGACGACAATTGAAACACCCAATACCGAGGTAATAAGCCATGTGCGATTCCGAACTGAAGAAAATGTTGACGTCAACCGAGATGGAGGTTCGGCCGGATCCGGCCCACGTTCACGCTGTGCGAGAACGCATGTTACACATTGCCAGCCGAGCTGGCAGTCGTTCACACCCGTATCGCAATGCTCTCCTGGTAACGGTGGTTGCCATCGGTGTCTCGGGCGTGGGGCTCGCTGCTACCGAGCGCGGACGGAACCTCATTCGCTGGGTCTTCACCCCCGTGGAGCCAGCACACAGCGCGAGGTGGGAAGCTCCGGATGGCAGCATTTGGACACAATCAACGACTGGGCGGGAAGAACCGTACCATCCCGACGAGGCGGACGCGGTTGCCCAGGAATTCGCCGAGATTTACGCCAGTCAACAGGCCGGCGAGGGGCGTCTGGTGGGACTCATCGAAAGCCCCGGATCCATGGGTGTCAACCTCACCGTATTCGAGGTTGAATACACGCGAGACAACGGCGAGAAGACCAGCATTGGCTCCTCGATACCAACCGGCAAGCAAGCCGAGAACATGCGGATCGACGAGATCATGCGTCTCCGAAATGCTGGCGAAGGTGAGATCCTCAGCCAAGAATCCTTCCCGATCGGAATGGGTAACTACTTGATCCGGTTTACGTTGGCTGATGGAGCGACCGTGGATCTCAAGACGCAGTACCCGCCGAGTACCCTGGAGGAGCGCGAACGGATCTTCGCGGAGATGCGGGAGCTAAAGGCTGGTCTACGGTTCACCGTGCTGAACGCCCACTATGACGCGTCCAATCCTGAAGGGGGCGTGTGGGGCCTGCTCCAGTATCAGCTGCAAGACGGCAGAACTGTAGGCGCCGCGGAGCAGTTGCCGCCGGAAGTGATCTCGGAGGATGGCACGGAGATTCTCATGCCGGACCTCGACGTGGGAATCGCAATCGAAGCTGCGGCAGCCGAGCCTGAGTAGGGGGCGTTCCTCCTCTTCTCGGACAACGCGAACGACAGGGCGGCTTCGGCCGCCCTGCGCCTTGTCGCGCGCCAGGCATGGGGCGTTGCCTACGGAGTGAGAGTCTCCTGCGTGCCATGGTGAACGGAAGCCCCAGCCAGAAAAGGGAAAAGGGGACATTCTACTTTTCCAGAAAAGTAGAATGTCCCCTTTTTCTGCCTTCTTGGAAGGCTGCTTCTGGTGCGGGCGCTCCCTATGCCTCTGATTTTACTGCCTCCAAGTACCGCTGAACCTGATCGATATGTGACAGGTCATGACCGGCGCACATTCGGAGCATGACCCCGAGAGATTCGGGGCCCCTTTCATTGTGCAGACCGACGCGCTTAAGATCACCAGCCGTCATCTGCCTCCAAAGGGCGAGGTTACATGCCCGCAGACCGCAGAACGCCTTGAGCAGCTCGGTGGGCTCGCGCTCATTGTGTCGCTGGCCCGTCACCCAAAGCTCCTGATCCATTCCCAGAATCGTGGGTGATTCTTCGCATAGCACGAGTCGCATCCGAAAGCCGTACACCCATTCGGCGTCGACAAGATGTCCGATGATCTCATTGGGCGTCCATTTCCCCTCAAAGGGACGCGACCGCATTTGCCCGGCGGTATGGGCGTCCACGATCTGCCTCAACACGTCAGCGGTCCCGGACAGAATCTCAATGGGGTCGCGAGTTCCGATGAGGTCATCCATCTTCTTCCGATACGCTTCGGGGTCTAATTTGGAGAGATCAGGCGCTTTCTGTCTCATGTATGTGCTCCCGCGGAATGGCGTGCGCCTGGCGCACGTCACATCAACGGCGTTTATGCTGGTAGTCGAGTCCCTGCATCACCTGCCGCCATTCTACCGGACGTCCGGCCGGCGCCTCGTGCATCGTACACTTTCTTACGCGTGGGGCAGCGAGTGCCCATCTTCTGCGGTTGGGATCTGGATGCACTGGGCTTCGATCAAATGAACGCAGCTATCGATATCGAAAAGCACGGCAAGCTCGAGTTGCACGGGGTGCGACGGAGGATCGATGTGCTGTTTGGATTTGGAATGGCCATCTTCGGTCTTGTCTGTTGGTGCGCCCCCGAAGTCATTGATCTGCCGGGCAAAACTGCTGAGATTGCCGGAGCGATTCTGGCCGTCGTGGGCGTTCTTACGGTTGCTTATCGCAGCGGTTCGGTCATCGATCGAGAGAACAACACGGTGACGCTATGGTGGGGTTTCCCCTTCCCCGTCTTCCGCGAAACGGAGGTCATTTCGCCGACAGCCGTTCGCCTGGGCCACAGGATTTCGCATTCCGACGCGGCCTCCTGGAGCCGTTTCCCCGTCTTCATCGTTTCCGATGACGATGAGTTCGAGGTGATTTCGCACCATCAGCCGATCCCAGCCTGGACCGTCGCCCAGGACATCGCTCGTTTCTTAAATGTTGAGCTGATCGATGAGTCCGAAGAGGGGATATACGAGTTCCTTCCGTGTCTGACCAGGCTGTGGGGGCGCTGGCGCCGTCGGAAGGCACGCGCCGCCCACCCGCTTTGATTGGCCGACCATCACGAATCCGGTGTGACGCCCGCAGCTTCCGGTGACCGCAGCAAGATGAAACGCCGGTAATAGGCAATGCCAAGACATGTCAGTGGGATTGCGAGCAGAAGCCCCAAGAAGCCCAAAAGCTTGCCCCAGATGAATACGCCCAGGAGGATCGCTACTGGTCGCAAACCCGTAGCCCTTCCCATCACGCGCGGTGTGATCAGGGCGTCCTGGATGACCTGCACCACCCCGAACACGACAAGAACCAGGATCACCGAGACCACGAAGCTCGAGTCACTCTCGATCGCCCGCACCCCCGCAAGCAGCACACCCGGCACCAACCCGACCGCCTGCAGGTAGGGGACCATGTTGAGCAAGCCCACGAACAAACCGAAGGGAACCGCCATCGGCAAACCGATAATGGAAAACCCGATCGCGAACAGAATTCCGACCGATATGGCTACGACAAATTGCCCACGGAAGTAGCGGTGCAACGCAGTATTAAACTGTTCGAGGAACTCCACGATCGGTTGGCGATAATGTGGTGGCAAAAACGTCTGCCAATCTCGGACGTATTCCGGAAAATCCAGCAGCAAGAATACGAGGTATATCAGCACGATGATCAATCCGGTCAACCCGAGGATCAGATTCACCACAAAAGTGACCAATGTCCAGCCACCGACCGCCACTCGCTTGGCCATGCTGACAAGCCAGGCGCTGAACTCGTCAGATTCCGTGTATTCGATACCTCGTTCAAGCAAATCACCGACATAGGTCCCCCGCACTTTCTCACGGACACGGGCCAATCGCTCCGATCGAGAGTGCTTGTCGGCGTCACGGCGATATTCCTCCCACGCTTCCCGCAGCTCCCGCACACCGAAAGCCGACTTCTCACCTGCGGGTTTCTCAGCAACCTCGGTGCTGCCCGCTTTTGGTATCGTCGCCGGTCCGTCAACAGCGGGAGCGACCGATGCCGATAGGTCCTCTTTGAGCCTCCCCAGCGCATCTTGGAATTGGCTGATTTGCCACACCATTAGCGGGACAACCAAGACCACGACAGCTAAGCCCACCATTCCCAGCCCCCCGATGGTCATCGCGACCGCCACGCCACGCCGCTTGGTCCACCGCTCGAAGGCGTTGACAAGAGGATTGAGCAGATAGGCTAGCACGACGGCAGCCGCAAAGGGCAGCAGAACGTCCGACAAGTACCGCAGCAGCGCCAGCACGAGGATGATCGTGGCGGCGCTGAGCACCATCCGAACGACGCGATCGAAAGTGTAAAAGTCTTTCTGTTCGGCCATTACGCTCTCCGGTCTTATTGGAACGGTCCCGCATCGATTTGGCAATTCAAATGTGACGTTGGTTTTGGAAACGCCGGCGACCGAAAGAGCCGCAGGTTCAGTACCTCTGGCGCTGAGTTACCGAGGTGTGACCACCAAAAGTCACAGCGTTGGGTACACTTGGATTATGTGGATGCGGCTGGTGTACTTGCTCAGTTTGGCCTCGTTTGGCCCGTGTTGGCTGGATGGATGTCTCGACCGACCGAATCCACCATCCCCGCAGTCGGATGAAGCGGCCAAAACCGATACGGCCGCCTGGCCCGATGTTGTCATCGAACCTGCCAGAGCCTCCCGCGAAGGTGCCTTTGTCGTGTGTGACGAGCCCATCCATGACTTCGGGACCATCTGGATCGGCCCGATCTTGGAGCACGAATCTTCGCTCAGGAACGTGGGAACCGAGCCGGCCTGGGTGAAGGTCGTTCTGTCGTGCATTTGTTCGATACGTACTGAGCCGTTCTGGATCGACCCCGGCGAGGAGGTCGGTCTCAGCTTCCGCCTCGACACAGACAAGCTCCGCGGGAAGTTCATCAAGGGTTACTCAGTTAGACTGTCACGTCCACCCGACGATCAGACCTGCGACGTGTGTCTTAACGCGTACGACAGTGAGGCTCACCTCACGGAATGCGGGCCTGCGTGCCCGAAACGGTCTCTGCCTGCCTGGGTGCGGGTGAAGTAGCCTGGGGTTCCTCATCTCGGGTCGTCGATTGCCTAGCCGTTCCGCAAACCTACATCCTCAACTACAATACGGGGCTCGGACGATATTCAGAGGCCGGCGCCAGGGGGGCTGGCCGTGGGGTTTTCACAGACGACCATGGTTAACCTGAGTCTAATCCGCAACTTCAGCATCGTCGCTCACATCGACCACGGAAAAAGTACGCTCGCCGATCGGATCCTGGAGCGCACCGGAGTGATCTCCAAACGAGAAATGCGTGCCCAGTTCCTCGATGATATGGAACTTGAGCGGGAGATGGGCATTACCATCAAAGCCAACCGGGCGACGGTCCCCTACGTTTGCGACGGCAAGACGTACATGCTCAACTTGATCGACACCCCTGGCCACGTGGACTTTCACTATGAGGTGTCCCGGGCTCTGGCGGCGTGCGAAGGCGTCCTCATCCTCGTCGACGCAACGCAGGGTGTCCAAGCCCAGACCGTCGCCAACGCCCACCTGGCCATCGAGGCCGATCTCGAGTTGATTCTCGTGATCAACAAGATCGATCTCCCCGCCGCCCGCCCGGAAGATACCGCCCTTGAGGCTGAGCACATTCTCGGACTTGACGCCTCCGAAGCCATCTTCACCAGTGCCAAAACGGGCGCCGGTATCGACGAACTGCTTGAGACCATCGTCAGGCGCATCCCCCCTCCGAAAGGCAATCCCATTGATCGACTCCGGGCTTTGATCTACGACGCCAAACCCGATCCCCACCGCGGGGTCATCTCACATACGCGTGTTTTTGATGGCTGCCTGCGCCGTGGCGACCAGGTTGATCTGGTTGCCGTTGGCTGCAGGTACCTGATCACCGAGGTTGGCAAGTTCACCCCCAAGCGGACGCCTATCGAGTCGCTCAGCGCCGGCGAGGTCGGTTACTTCTTCGCGGGCATCAAGACCATCGCCGACGTGAGCATCGGCGACACGGTCACCCACTCGGCCAACCCAACGGACAAAACCTTGCCTGGCTACAAACAGCCGCAGCAGATGGTGTATTGTGATTTTTATCCCGGAGTCGGGTGCGCAACGGCTCAGCTCCGGGAGGCGATGGAGAAGCTCTGGCTCAACGACAGCTCGTTCACCTATTCCACGGTCAGCTCGGATGCTTTGGGGATTGGCTTTCGCTGCGGATTCCTGGGCCTGCTGCACATGCGAATCATCCAGGAACGGTTGGAGCGCGAGAACGACATCGCCGTGGTCCAAACGGCTCCGACAGTGACCTATCAAGTGACCCTCAAGGATGGTACAACCAAGCGGATCGAGTCTCCGAGTGAGCTTCCCGACATGTCTGCGGTCGACACGATCAGCGAGCCGATCGTCCACGCCTCCCTGATCGTTCCCGCCGATAGCGTTGGCGCGGTTATGCAGCTCAGCATGGAAAGACGGGGTAAGCACTTGAAGACGGAGTACCTCTCCCCGACCCGAGTGATGCTGCACTACGAGCTCCCGCTCTGTGAAATCATTTACGACTTCTACGATAAGCTCAAGACGTGCACACGCGGATATGGCACCGCGGACTACGAGTTTCAGGGCTATCGACCCGGCGACCTGGTCAGGATGGATATCTTGGTCAACGGCGTGCCCGTCGACGCCCTGTCGGTCATCGTCCACCGTGAGAAGGCGCAGACACGAGGACGCAGACTCATCAACCGGCTCAAGAAGGAGATAGGCCGACACATGTTCGAGGTCCCACTTCAAGCTGCGGTCGGCGCCAAGATCATCGCTCGCGAGACCATCCGCTCCTACCGCAAGGATGTCACAGCCAAGTGCTACGGTGGGGATATCACCCGCAAGCGAAAGCTGCTGGAAAAACAAAAGGAGGGCAAAAAACGGATGAAAACGGTCGGAAATGTCTCCATCCCCCAAGAGGCGTTCATGTCGATCCTCCAGCCCGACGACTGACGGTCCGCCCACAAGCTCCGGCACTTTGGGAGAAACGGCATAGCGGGGATCTCCCTTCCATCCCCGCTCAGTAAGCGGGGAAAGAGGGGCGTTGGGCAACACTGACGAACGAAACGCACGCCCGACCCGCAACGACCATGGGCGCTGCTACGACCTTCGCGCAACTCACAGGCCAGGATGGCTTCGGACGAGACGGTCGCGAAAAAACGCGAAGCGGCGATCCGGCGGCCTGTCGGCTTACGGACCAAGCCATGCGCCCGGGAGGACTCGAACCTCCAACCTACTGGTTCGAAGCCAGCCACTCTATCCAATTGAGCTACGGGCGCGTTGTTTGACTCCCGGCAACGACCCCGCACCGGGACCCAGCACGACTATCTACCGCCAGGACCCGCTCCTCGGTTTTCTTGCGGGGCTACCACTTGCACCAGCTTGCATTATATTATGGGTGAGGATTAGGTCCAGCCACGCTGCTATCACCGGTGGGCCGTTAGAAGCGTGCGGTCACCGGGGCCAGCCGAGAGTCCGAATGGCGTGCCCCTGGCTGATGTGGCTTTTCTACTGTTCTCGTTTTTGCCAAAGGTGCGGTCAACGTGACGAGTTCGGACAGCACAACACCTGACGAAACCACCGATCCAGTCGCCGAGCAGGACGCCATCGACGGCGAGACAAGCCCGGCCGAGATTGCCGAGGAAGCGGAAGAACGTGCACCCGCTTCGCACGCCAGGAAACCTGCTGGTGCTAAAGAAGTAATCCCATTCCAGTGGAAGCTGATCGGCGAAGCGCACGGTGTTGCCCTCACGCTGTTCAAAGCCATCGAACGGGCCGATGTCGAGGCCCAATTGGAACGCGTGAACCGAGAGGGGTACTACCGCAATCTGAGAATCCTCGAGCTGGCCGAGAAAGTCAAACAACCTTCTGGTGGGGATGCCCGCACTCTGGCGCTCGTCGGGGCCAAGACGGAGACCAACACCAACAGGGCAAAAACGCGGCACTCGCCCACCGCGTCCAAGAAGCGCAAGCGCCCGACCGACGCAGAGAGCGCCGCCCCACCTGCAACGGGAAGGACAGCCAAAACCGCGAAAGTCGTGAGAGTGGCTGCGGTCAGCAAGCCCGCAAAAGTGGGCAGGCTCGCCAAGACGACGAAGCCGCCCAAGAAGGCCAAAATCACCAAGAAGACGAAACCGGCAAAACCATCCAAATCAACAAAACTCGGGAAGACAAAGACCACGAAGACACCGAAGGCAAAGAAGGCGACCAAAACGACGAAAAAAACGTCCCGCAAGAAAACCACTTCCGCTAAAAGAGCGACCAAGAAACGCGTCGCGAAGAAGAAATGAGACCCAGTTTTCCTCCTGCGCGGGTGCTATGATTCGCACTGGGGCGAGGATGCAGCAGCCGTGGGGCAGGGCTATTGTGGTGCTCTCGATGTGGCACGCTTCGCGGGCGTTGCCGATGTCAGGAATGTATAGGCGAGGCTGGGTGCACGGCGCAAAGGTGCGATGCTCTCCTCCTACCTCCGCCGAACGCTCAAGCGCCGTACTTGCCGTGGGGATGGCCGATGCTTTCCGGCCCAGCCCGGCATACCAAGGGAGACGACCGGAGGAGTAGTCATCATCAGCCTGCTTCTCTGGATGTTCGGAGCGGACCTGAAGACAAGGGCCCGGGTTGAATCGTCGACCAACGCCGTGAAGTGTACCTTTAGACTGTCCACCGAATCATGTTCGGGTGAGGTTCCTGCCCAAGGAGTTACCGGACGGTAACTGCGGGCCAGCGACCTAGCTGCTGGACTTGCTTGTCCATTCCGGTCATAATATACGCGTGCATGTGACGGAGGAAGCGCGAGTATGAGCGTTGAAATGCGTATCATGGGGTTGATGCTGGATGCCGTGGTTTCCGCGGTGTTCGAGGTGGTCGCGCAGGCGCGGCAAGCGCGGTTCAGGCGCCTAGTCAAAGAGTCGGGGTTGTCAGAGGATGAGGCAAAGAGGGCCCTTCGCGAGCTCCGACAGTATGGTTTAATCAAGAGTTCGGGTGAAGTGGACGAGCTGTCCACCTTCTACCTGACGTCCACGGGGCTAGAGGCCGCCAGGGAGAAGGGGCTGACGAGATGACTGAAATCGGTGCAGGCCGGGGGGGCGAGTCCGATTAGTTGGATGACGTCACTCTAGCTCTGGTCCTTGCAACTGGCCTAAGCTTCGCCTTAGCTCTTATTGACGTTCGAGGGGAATCGAAGGCGAGTCTCGGTCCCATTCTCAGTTCGTTGCTGTTCTGGCTCTATCTATTCATCCTGGGGGTTGGCAACGCGGCTTCGACGCTGGCGAGCGCTTCTCTTGTGGACGCTTACTTCGCCAAGACAGAAGCAGACTCGGATTCGCAAGAGGGCGGTTTGGCCCGCGGCGACGACAACGTGGCAAGATCGCGCGATTCGAGTGATCGAGTCGGTTCAGGTGAGGATGGACACACGATTCTGACTCTTCCGGGCAGGCTATGGTTTTGGTACGCCTTCTTCGGTGTCTTTGGCTTTCAGGGAGTCCTAAAACGCGTCAACGTGACTTTTGCCGAGGCTGGAGTACTCTCAATCCATGATTGGATCACTAAATCCAGGGACGCGGCGGCTGCGAACGCGATTGAGCAGCAAGTCCGCACTGACGCGGCGAAGGCGGCGAGCCATATTGAGGTACTGAAGACGTTACCTCTGGACCAGTTGAGGTCGCACTTGCTGTCATCAGGGACGGATGTTGAGAAGATCGAGCAACGCGCGACTGCCGCGAACGCCGACATCGCCCTTATGCTTGCGACTGAGTTTGCTTTTGGCGATCCGGAGAAGGCCAGAGCGTTGGTTCTACAGTTGACCGCGCGAGGTAACAAATAGGAACGGACTGCTTCGCGAGAGAGGGGCACGGCAGCTTTCTGCTGTCCGGCTCGCCGTTGATTGAATACCCGCGCTACCGGTAAGCCGGTGCGCCGCTGAGCGTTTGCGCTGCTTACTCCGAACGCGCGAATAGTCGGAGTGGCCGTCGACCGCCACGGAGGCTTGCGCTTAGACGGCCGATAGGGTTGTGGGTTCCCTCGCAATGCGCGGGTTCCGTCATGGGTCGAACGCGCCCACAAAGTGGACCCAGGTTGCCGGGCGCCCCCGTGCAGGTTTCCCAGCGTCGTATTACACTACCGCTTGCTGATCGTGCCCACTCCCGGCGAAAAGATGAGTAGACTAGAAAGTCCCACTTGCGTTCAGCACGTAAGATAGCCTTCTGTGCGCCGTCAATGGCCCACGAAACGGTAAGGTGTGGACAACGGTCCCGGTTCGCAATAACCCACAACGCGTACGGGCGCTCCCGGTGTCGAGCGCTTGGACGTTCCGATACTCAGCGTGTCTTGTCGCGCTGCCCTGCGTGGTCGCGCCAGCCCTTTGCGACGCGTCCAGCACGCAGAGTTCGGCCCCCCCAACACACCCCACGACGGGCAACGACGCAGCCGCCGAAGAGGGCCCTCCCAGCGGGGGACAAACACTTGCGGACATGTTGTCAGCACACGAGAGATGGGTCGAAACCGGCGGAAAGGAGGGGCGGCGTGCCGGAGACCGGATGCTTCCCGGGACTGTGATCCGCGGCAACTTAGACGGTGCGAACCTTGAACGGGGGTGGTTTTTGAGCATGCGCTTTTATGACGCGAGCCTGCGAGGGGCCAACCTGTCCAGGACCTGGGCCGAGGGGACGGAGTTTCCTGCGGCCGATTTGACAGGAGCCGACCTCAGGTACGCCAGGTTGGGTGGGGCACATTTCGGCAAGGCCACGCTCAGGGATGCCAAGTTGTCCGGTGCCGACCTGCGAGGCGCGGACCTCACCGACGCAGACCTGGGCAAAGCGGATCTGACAGGTACAGACCTTCGACAGGCCTACCTGATGCGCGCAACGTTTAATGACGCCGATTTACGATATGCAGACCTTGAAGGTGCGCGAGGTGCGGAGCAAGCGCACTAGGAGGGCGTCAGGTTCAACAGGTTCACGCGATGGCCAGAAGGTTTCCACCCGCCGGGTCTATGGCGTTTCGCACGCGCGGTCATCGCAACGGCCCTGGTCACTCTTTCCGCGGTCGTCGCGTTAGCCATTGGCCTCACTGCCGCAAGGGCGTTTCGCCGTTCCGATCGGCAGCATCGGGAATTGGCAGGGGCTATCGAAGAGATGGAGCAGCGAGACGCTCGGGAGGAGTCCCTGGTGCAGTTCGTCGGCAACGCACTGGAACTGTCAGTTAAACGACAGCGTCTGGCAATGTTGTTAGCGGAGCGACGGTGTACCGGGCTGCACAGAATCGGAACTGCGCTTACGATACTCGCTGTCTTCGCGCCAATACTATCCGGGTATTTCTACTTAGAGCAAGACCCAGCCGCCGACCTCCGGGTCCTGAAGCAGCTTGAAGTTGTGCCCGAGAAGATAACGGAACTACCTGCACGAGACTGGCATCTGTTGGCCGGTGGGCTCTCGTTTGGGTTTCTGTTCATTGCCTCTGCGCGAAGTCTCCTCAATCAAGAGGCCAAGCAACGTCACACTTACTTCAGGGTCGCCTGGAAGGTGACGTATTATAACGACTTGGCAGCAGCTGTCCGTATCGCTGAGCGCATGGGGGGCGACCCTGACTCCGGACGGGTTTTGAGCGTGGTTGCCAGAATAATTGACCATCTAACGGCAATGCGGGACGAGCCCCCTTATGATTCCTCGGATGCCGGACTCGCGGTCGGTAACACGGGATCAGCTGAGTACGTTGAGATCATGAAGCAGGCGACGAGACTGGGAAAAGGCGCGTAGGGGCAAGTGGGCAGGGATCGAGGAGAGACATGCAGTCCGTCTCTCCAGGCACTCACGTTTGCATTATCGCTACGGGCCCGCACGAAGCGTTGTGGTCGATCCGAGGGCTGTAAACCGCCGAGATCCCAATGTCGCCTGTCGCAACCCCTCCGGCCACACGCTCATGGACACGCCAAAGTCATCTTCGGGCTCGTCCAGGGCAAAGGACAATGCGACGAACCAGCGCGGAAACTTCCGAATCAACGCGATCGTGAAGTCTTCTGTTCGTCCCTCGGCAAAATCGTACAGCTCTCGCACTGCGAGAGTGTGCTTTTCCGTGAGGCGGTAATTGACGTCAAACGCGAACAGCTCCGAGTCGCTTTCCTCGATGAACCGATATCCCAGCAGATAACTCAGTCGAGGAGATCGCTCCACGGCCAGTGACACGTTCAGGATGTCGACCTCGCCGTCATTGAGATCGTAGTTGAGCTCGCTCAGAAGCGCTGTCCGATCGTTGACACGCCAGATCAGTGACGAGTTCAGATAGTTCTGTGTTATGCTGTGCTCAGGTCGGCTAAACGAAGTGAAACCGTTGGTGATTTCATCACTCTTCGCATCATTGAAAACACCCACCTCGGTATCGAGTGTCAAGAAGTCCACGGTCCGACGCGTGGACTCGCCACCCCTCTTCGTCTGCCAGCGCTGTCGGACTCCAAGTGCCACCCCGTCGACTTCGTCAATCTCCTCGACGGCTTCATCGAAGGGATACAGCTCCGTCGAATCCCGGTTTGTACTGCTAACCCAGGCGACGAGGTCGGACTTTACGATGTGCCGGACCCCCTCGACGTCGAACAACGCCGAGCGAGCTTCAGGAAATGTCTGGGAAAGGTAAAGGCTGCCGCGCACGCCCCAGGTCCCCATGGCTCGCACGAGTCCGCCGGCGTGAGGGGAGTCGTCCCAAGCCGTTCCACGCAGCGATAGGAACGGCACCAGCCGAATCGGACCCATGTCCACAGGCAGGCCAACTTCCTGGCGGCTGTCGACGCGACCAACGGTTCCGGAGCCAACCCGACGCCCATTTCGCAAAAATTGCAGGAATGTCTGTTCCCCGGGGCGATAGCCCACCAATCCCAACCGGGTCTCGCTATACAACGTGCCGATGTCGCCGATGGGCTCTCCCGCGACGTGAAAGCCGAGTTCCGGCAGCCGTTCCGTCGTCGTCACAAAATCCAGGACCCGCGGCTGCACGTGAGCCGTAAACGCCCAATTCTCACGTTGCCGTTTGAGGTAAAGCAGCGTCTCCTGTTCCTTCTCGGTGTCGAACTCGGACTCGAAGAATTCTTCGAGAAAACCTCGGTCAGAAATGTACGACAACTCGAGCGAGACCGACCAATCGTCCTGAAGGTACTGGCGGTGCCTCAACAGGATTCGCCCGCGTAGGTCCTCTTCGGACAACGCTTCACGCTCGCGTCCGAGGAAGTCCTCATCCCTGTCAGTCATGAGGTAGCTACGCAGCAACCCGAAGTACCGATCTCGCTTGTACTCAGCATCCACCCCAATCGCGGGCCCGCGACGAGAAAAGTAGTCCACACTCAACGTGGCGTCGAATCCTTTAGGCGTTTCGAAACCCAGAACGTTGAAGAAGTGCCATTCTGTCTCAAACTCGACTCCAAAGTCGTCGCTGTAGCCGCTTCGTATGTTCTTGATCCCGGTTTCGCTGGTGTCGATGTTGCCGCCGATATATGGCCAATAGGCGATCGGATGACCACCAACATTCAAGGTGGCATGACGAATCCGGAAACTGCCTGCACTCAGCACCGGACTGCGACCACTGGGGTCGGGCACGGTTCTGTTGGTCAGCTCGATATGGCCTGCGCCTACGTGGTAATGCGGCGTGTAGAACTCACTCGTGCTCAATCGGGCGTTGCTGGCAGCGAACCGGTTCTGCGAGAGCTGCCGGACCTCAGCCGCCCGGGCGTATAGCGGTATGTTCCGCTGAGCGACGGTCGTCTCGACAACGGCATCCAAGATCAGCGCCCGGTCGGCAAGGAAGTCGTAGTAGACCTTGGAGGCCCGGATCATGTTCGGGCCCTGCCGCACGACCACATCGCCTTCGAGGTAGGCAGCCTCAACGTCCATCCTCCCGAATTCCGCCGAAAGCCTCTGCCGACCCTCGGCTGACGAATCGCCGCCGAATCCATTCTGACCCAGAGGATCGTCCGTCTTGCGTCTTGGCCGGGGTCGCTTGGCTCCGAGTCCAACCGGTTCCTCGCCCCCATCCGGTTGGGTCTTGACGGCAGGCGGAAGGAAGAAAACCGCAGACCCTGCTTGCATCTCCAGGTAGCCACGGGTCTGAGGTATTCTTCGCGAAAGGAACACCCCACCGCTGACGGTTACGACCTGCTGTCCCTCCTCCAGCTCACTCCAGGCGACAGTTCCTTCGGACCGAAACTGGTACTCCGGCTTGGGTTTGGGCGGTGGTGCGCCAACCAGCCCGGACACGTCAAAGACGCTCCAGCGGGCCTCTTGATCCGCCCCGGGCGTCGTGGCCTTTGCGATGGCCTGTCGCACCCTCCGCCCCTCTTCGAAAACCTGGCTATCCGAGGGAGGCTGGAGTGCTACGTCGTCGGTCGCCACGGTGATCTCACCGGAGGTATCGATCGTGACAAACAGAGCCGGTCCGCTTGTGACCGTGTCACCCACCTCGTGGATCTCGGCTTCGCCCCAAAGCATGATCTCAAGATGGCGGTAAGGTACTCCACGATGCTCTTGCGAGCTGATCCACGCAACGGCTTCCCGACTTTTCAATCGCTGCACGGTCTCATCCCCGATGGTCAAAACAAAGTCACCGACCAGGTGCGAAGCGTCGGTGCCGTCCTCTTCTGTGAAGAAGTAAGCGAGCCTACTGTTGAACCTCAGGGGGAGGTCGGAGACGCCACTCGGGAGAAGGGCACGGTCAACAGGGTCTCCGAGCGGCACAGGTCCCTGGGCGTAAACGGCAACGCTCAGACAACATGCCAAAACAATGCTGGAGCCGAGCCGACCCATAATCATCAAGGAGCTGAACCTATCGGACGCGCCTCAACCATCCGTGACACGCTGCACCTCCCGAGCGAGATCGTCAACAAGGACCTCGGTTCCCACGATTTGCAGCGTGCCCCCTCGGCCCAGGCTTCCGCGCCTATCCATCACCCGTCCGTCAGTGTACAGCGAGTATAAGCAACCCGATCAGTGCGTCAATTCCGTGCAACCTCCGAGTACCAAGCGCCGTCTCGAGATCGCCACTACGGCGTTTCCTATTGGCGATCGATCGCCATTGGGAGCTACTGAGATACGGCAGCTCGGCGCAACAACGACAAGTCTCGCCCACGCCGCTTCCCGCTCGAATCGAACGCCATAGGCAGGGCAACTGCCGACAACCGAGTGCGGTATGCACTGTTGGCTGGGCTCCGAAACGCTGCCGAGGGAGACCACATCGATGCGGGTCAGCATTGGTCAACGTCACGGCCGGCCGAACCGGAGCGTTGTCCTCGACGCAACCGGTGCCGATTCCCGGTTTCTGCGGGTGTGCCGAGTCCTCGCCGCCGGACCTCGCGTGCCTCAGCCACGCGGCTATCCGTGCCAATCCACCGCGGGATCGGCGAGTATCGGGGTACCAGAGCGGGTTGACCGCCCGAGATGTCCGTACGCGATCGCACGCCCCGGATAGGCGATAACGACCTGCGGCTCTTACGGTGACACTTCACACGGGCTAACGGACTGAGGCGCGTCGGCCACAGTGGTGTCGTAAGGGGGGCCTTCGACAAATGCGGACCCTGCCGCCGGGCACGGGGCTTCGTCCGGTTTTCCTGCGACGCTGCCGGGAACGGCCGGGCACGGGCTACGCAGGAGCATTTTGGAGAAATTGGAAGGCAGGGGGTTTTCACCGTTGGGGCGATCTGGTAGCATAGAACCCGTAGTGATACGCTTGCGTTGCGCCGACCTCGCGTGAGGGCGGTGTGACGTGCTTCAACTGAGAATGGTTCATTCGCCGTCCAATTCCCCCATTGGACGGCTCCCTAAGGCCCGGTCCACCCCGCCGGGCCCTCTTTTTGTGAGTGCGGCGCGGCACACAAGCAGACTCTCGGTTGTCGCCGGGCTCGGTCTCTGCGGCCCAGTGCACTGTTGAAATGGGCTTGCGCAGACCAGACGTGGGTCGTAAGCAGGCCGCTAATCTCTCGATCGCTTGAAGCGGCTGATGTCTGGACTGCGCCGCTTTATTGGGGCGGCGCAAAGCTCGTATTGGCTATGCCCGCGAGATTGATGTCGTTGACTAATGTAATCGTGTACCAATCGACGCACATCGACCAGTGGATGGCTAGAAACGCGTAGGCAATCAGGATCGTGTACGCCCCCAGCTCACTTATGCGTGCCCGTCGAAAGCGCAGGAAGGGATAACTCCCGATCAACACCAACCCGATCTTGTAGAGCACGATCGATGTCGTCCCGTATTGAAGCATGTGCCTCGCCAGGGGGTTCTCCTCGTGCAGCATGCCTTGCTGATGTGAGATGATCGTGAACGCCAGATCAAACCCGTTAAACACCCAGATTCCGAGCACGAGGCAAATGACCCTGTGGGACCGGGCCTCCGCGATCCACCGCAGCAAGTCGGATAACCAGGTTCGGTTAGCACCCGGCTGGGCCATGGCGTCGGAGAGCGGCGTTGTGGGGCACCATGCCATGATACTCCGTATCGGATCGTGCTGGTCACAGCATGATCGCTGGACCCGGTCTGCCATAACCCCGATAACGAATGCTTGCCGATCATCGATGTTGCCGGACTGACCTTCCCTGCCATTATTGCACCTATGCCAACACTGAGCAGCGACCAATGCCTTCTCGAACCCAACGTGCCGCCTCGCAGGCACGACATTTCGGAGTGCGACCGCTAACCGCGCATGCGCACACATCAAGACAATACAAGGAGGTCGCACGTCCGCCTTCGTGCACTGAGGTGTTGCGAGTCGGCATGGCGGTAGCGACCGCTTCCGGAGACCTCGGGATCACTGTGTTTCGCGCGTCTACGGGCGGCCACGATGGACGTCGCGAAAGCTCTCGTCCCCGATAAGGAAGCTGGCGGACGCTTCTCTCTACGACCGGTGCCGGTAAGGACAAAAGCCAACCACATCCCGCGGGACGACAGATATACATGTTGCGGCGTCTTTCAAAACATTTGAAAACAATTGTGGTCGTTGTCTGCTCGGCATTAAGATTGATCTCGTGGGTGAGGGGTGTGTCTGTCTGGGCAGATGACGATCGTGCGTGAGTCGACCACATGCAGACCTGTCAGCCGGGGGGCAACTTCGCTGGCTGACATCTACCAGCCGGTGGAGCAGGGACTTGAGACCGTGCGACGCATCTTTGACGAAGAATTGGCGAGCGAGCTTTCGTTCGTTAATAGCTTATGCCGCCGCGTGCGTTCCTATCGCGGCAAGATGCTCCGCCCCGCGCTACTGTTGCTCGCGGCCAAGGCGACGGGCGAGACAACCAACACGCACCACACGCTCGGCGCGGTCGTTGAAATGGTTCACATGGCGACGCTTGTGCACGACGATGTTTTGGACGAGGCGGGCCAGCGTCGCCGCCAGCCAACAATCTGTGCAGCGTCCGGCAACGTCACGGCTGTCCTACTGGGTGACTACCTGATCAGCCATGCCTTTCACCTTTGCAGCAGCCTTGACAACCAATTCGCCTCCAGGCGCATCGGGGCCACCACAAACAGCGTATGTGAAGGGGAACTGCTGCAAAACCGCTTGCGGGGCAACGACCAACTGGGGGAATCGAAGTACTTCGACATCATTCGACGAAAGACCGGAGCCTTAACGGCTGTCTCCTGCGAGCTTGGTGCACAATACGCAGGCGCAGAGCACGCGGTCGTTGAGGCGTTGTCGGCTTATGGGATGTCAGCGGGGACGGCTTTTCAGATCATTGACGATGTGCTGGACATCACCGGCGATCGGCAGATTGTCGGGAAATCCGTGGGCCGAGACCTATCTCTCGGCAAATTGACGTTGCCGACCATTCACTGCCTAGCCCACGCAAGGACGGATGTAGCCCGCGCGTTGAGGGCAGCTGCGATGGGGCGCCAGCCATGCGATCGGGTGCAACTCCGGAGATGGCTCGACGAGACAGGAAGCCTCGAATACGCCATCTCGGCTGCGAACGACTATGTGAACGAGGCCGTCGACCGCCTCGGACACCTCCCACCCAGCGAGGCCAGATTCTCGCTCCAGGGTTTGGCCCAGTTCATCGTCCAACGACAGTTCTAGGGCTCGCCGTGGAGGAGTTCTCCAGGACGACGGGCCGGCCGTCTTGTAATCTCCTGTCAAGCGGTTCGGAAGACGACCCGTCTTTATAAGGCCCCGGTTTGGCGGGTGTGGTATAATTCCGATAGCAGGTTGCACATGGCGGACCTCAAGCGGGTTGTTGGCCCTTTGCCTCGGGCCGCCTCGTATTGATGGTCGCAACGTAGGAGATTGGATGATGGGTGGGCCTGTTGGATGCATGCAGTCGCCCTGCAGCGTGGCTAGCTTCGTCCGACTCATCTTGCTCGTGTTGCCGGTAAGCGTGGCCCGCGCATCGGACCCGCCCACCGAGGGCTACGCCCCACCGATTCTCGACTCCTTCGGGCGGCTTGCGGAGCACATGGACGAGCCCGGCTGGGAGCGAGAGTCTCAGTCCATCACCAGGTCGATCGACAAACTCTGGGAGCAAAATGGCTGGACAACCGACGGTGACCGCTTCGCACGGGACGTCGCCCGCGAGGTGGCTTCCATCCCACCTTGGCAAGTGATGAAGCGGCTGAGCACGATCAACAAGCGCTTGAAACAGCGCTACAATCTCTCCGATGCCCAGGCGGCTCAATTTCAGGGGGCCATCATCGGTGAAACCAGCGGGGTCCTCATGCGCAACATGGAGGTGATTACGAAGCAAATCCGGGAGTACATGCAAATCCGCTCAGAAGGCAAACCGTTTACTGCCGAGCAGGTGGCACGATGGATGCGGGAAGGGCAACCGATCGTGATAGAAATGCGCGCAAGCGCGGATCGCCTCGCCCGGACGTTGAGACCGATGCTCGATCCTGACAAACTCAGAATCCTCGACGAGGACATCAAGAGCTTCCAGAAAAGACAGGCCTTCATGGATCAGTCCTTTGAGCGCTGGGCCCGCGGGCAGTGGCGACCATCGGACTGGGGCTTAGAGGACGATCCACTTCACCGAGACGCGCCTGCTTCAGGCATGCCGGATGACGTACCGCCAGAGCACGCCGCGCGACCTGAATCGAAGCTCACTCGACCTGCCAAGGTCGCCAAGTGTGTCGCCCACGATCCGGAGACCTGGTACGCGTGCGTGTTGGAGCTGAAGGAGCAGTTCAGTTTGGATCCAGGACAGGAAGACACGGCCGAGTCCATCCACGCCGAACTCGTCGAGCGAGGGCGAGCCTGCGTGCAAAGCCATGCCGACTTACTCAACAAGGTACCACCAGCCGAGCGCGAGACGCATGAATCATACGAACCCATCCGTGCCCTGTTTGCTGAGTTCAAGAGCCGCCTGGACGCGATCCCCACGACCGGCCAGCGAGAAGAGAGCAAACAACGTGACCAACGCGGACACTAGCTGACCAGCGTAGGAACGTGGCCGCACTCCCGATGCAGGTGGTACTCGCTTGTACGGGGCTCGCCAGCGACCGGCTTCCGTAATCTCAGAAAGGTTTGGCTGTCATTCCCCGCCCCTGCGGATCGGTCGGCGCTGAGTCGCGAGGCTCTCTGCCCAAGCGGTCTCACGCGGGGCTTGGGCGTTTCGCATGGGAGTCCGCCTCACTGCACTGGAACCGGTATCATTCATCGTCGGGGCTGAGGCTGAGAAAGTGTTTGCGGCGTTGCGAACCTTGGGTCGCCTTGCGACCGTCGAGGCGTCAAGAATCCCACGGACGCAGAGGCCATCCTTGATTTGAACTGTGCGGGGTCTTAAGATTTGCCGATTGTAAAGCCATACCGTAGGGGCATCTGTATGAATCACTACGTGACCCAACGTCATGAGGTCGGTCGGCGTCATCGCGCGCTTCGTTCATTCACGTATTCCGCGGGACTCGTGCTGTGTTGCGTCGTCTGCCTGTTCCCTGCGGCGGCTCGGGGCCAACAGCAGATCAGCTACAGTCCGGCGGCGCAGACTGATGCGTACGGCAACGCCAGACCCGTATATCAGCGTATACCGCTGGCAGTAGCCCCGCAGCAGCCAGTGGCCCAACAGGGGTTCCACGCCTACGGGTGGGATGCGCCTTCCGTGAATCAGCGCGGGGCGATGGGCACGCTGACTCTACCGACCGGTCTTTTCGCTCGGACGATCCCCCAACGGCCCTTGAGGACCGGGTACCGGGGGTCGATGGTGCGACGGCAGCTGACCCAGTGGAGGCAAGGTGCTTTAGCCCGCTATGGCGGGTTTGATCCGCGCCCCGGTGGCCTGGCCGCGGTAAACTTCGAGTCGATGGTCGAGCGGCGTTATGCTCTGATGGCTGCGACGGCGCTGAACGCGCCGGTGTATCGGTCGATGCTTAAACCGACTGCGGGGCTTGGTGTCTTGCCGCAGCGGACGGCACCGGGGGACCTTGACCTGACGCGAAACTTCGCGCCTTCGGGCATGACTTTCGACGAGCGCTTGAGGCTGGGCGTCGTGCTCGCCCATCAGCGGGCCCGGTCTGAAGCGTGGCAGTGGTTTCGGGAAGACGAATTCCATCGCGCCGCACGGGGATTCGAGTCCGCTGCACGCTTGGAAGCCTTGGACGTCGAGTCTCGTATCGGCGAACTCTTCTGCCACCTGTCCCTTGGAGCGATCAGAACCGCGATTGCCGTCCAGCGGAGCCTGAACGCACGCAACTTGAACCCGTTTATGGCAGAACTGAATCTGTCTGAAATGTATTCCAACCCGGATCTCGCCCGTGAACTCGGTGTGGAATCGGGATTGTGGGGGCAGGACGCGGATCGTGATGCTGATTTGCTTGCATTGCACGTTCTTGTTCTGTGGTATATCGGCGAGCATGACGAGGCCATCGTCACCGCCACGAGTTTTGCCCGCGACTTCGCGGACACTGCGTACGCAGAGTGGCCTCAGATGATGCGCGCTGCTCGGGCGATGGTAACGACGGAAGATGACAAGCCTTAGGCCCGATTTGCACGGGTGTGCTCGACGCTTTCGTGTCAGGGTGCGGTCTGCACCCGAAGGCCAAGCCGGGGTGCAGGCCAACCCACTTTGATCGTCTCCGACCCACGGCAAGAACGGATGCCGTCTCCCGGACGGTTTTGAAACGGTTATTGGAGGTCTGACCACAAAGTGAGTGCAGAGACGAACAAGACCCTCGACCCTTCGCCCAGCTTCAGAAGTCGCCATCGGACCGCGTTGGTGGTGACAGCCCATGGTGTGCTGATTGCCCTTGCGTTACTTGCGGCCTTTCTGGCAGCTTACAACTTCCGATGGGTCGTCCGCGAGGGAGAAACAAGAGCCTCATGGTTTCTGGGTCTCTACTGTCCCCTTTTGCTGTTGGCCCTTCCCGTGAAGCTGGTTGTCTTCGGCGTCTTGCGACAGTACCGGGGATCGTGGCGGTATGTGGGATTGCGCGACCTGTACACCGTGATCAGTGCGTCCCTCGTGGGTAGCTTCTTCTTCCTGACCTTGTATTTTGTCTTGGAGAACCTCTGGCAGAACGCCTTTCAAGCCCGCCTGTTCAACCGGTCGTCGATTAGCCTGCACGAGTCGTCTGTCTTCCTACTCGATTGGGCGGCGACGATCGCCTTTGTCTCGGCGGCACGGATTCTCGTGCGTTTCTATTACGAGGACATTCAGCCCAGACGAGTGGGTAACCCAAACCGTGTTCTCATCGTCGGAGCCGGTGATACGGGTGAAGCCGCCGTGAGAGAGCTACTGCGTATGCGGCGAGAGCGGTACGAGTGCGTCGGGTTCCTGGACGACGACGTGGCGCAGCTCCACGGTCAGATTCACGGTGTGGAGATCCTTGGCCGCACCGACGATATCCGCGAGCTTTGCGGAAAACATGAAGTCCAAGAGGTGCTGATCGCCCTTCCGCACGCGTCGCCCAAAACCATTCGATCCCTCGTCGAGCGGTGCCAGGGCACGGGCGTCTTGTTCCGGACCATCCCTGCCGTCACGGACGTGATGGAAGGGCGCGTCCAGGTCAGCCAGATCCGTGACGTCGATATTGAAGATCTCCTCGGGCGGGAACCGGTCGAGCTTGATAGCGACGAGATCGGAGAGCAACTCCGCGGCAAATGCGTGCTCGTCACGGGAGCCGGCGGGAGCATCGGGTCGGAGATGTGTCGTCAAATCGCCGGCTTTGGCCCGAGAAGGCTTATCGCTTTAGAGCGGGCCGAGAACAATCTATTCCAGATCGATCGCGAGCTACGGGCGACCTGGCCCGATCTCGACGTCGTCCCGTGTGTTGCCGATATCGGCGATCAGCCACGCCTGAATGTGATTTTCGAGCGCGAAAACCCCTCCATCGTATTTCACGCCGCCGCTCACAAGCACGTTCCGATGATGGAACTCAACCCCGGCGAGGCTATCAAGAATAACGTTGGTGGGACCGCAACGCTGGCCAACGCCGCTGTGGCCGCTGGTGTCGAGAAGATGGTCTTGATCTCCACGGACAAGGCCGTCAACCCCACTTCTGTCATGGGTTGCACGAAACGCGTCGCAGAGATGTACGTGCAGAGTCTCGAGCCATCGACAGTGACCCAGTTTGTCACAGTTCGCTTCGGCAACGTGCTCGGCAGTAGCGGGAGCGTCGTTCCCATTTTCAAGGAGCAGATCGAACGCGGCGGACCGGTCACGGTGACCCACCCGGAAATGAAACGGTACTTCATGACCATTCCTGAGGCCGCACAACTTGTTCTCCAGGCCGGGACCATGGGAAAGGGCGGTGAAATCTACGTGCTTCACATGGGCGATCCGGTTAAGATCGTTGACCTCGCCAGGGACATGATCACACTCAGCGGGTTGCGCCCGGAGACAGACATCGAGATCACCTTTGCCGGTATTCGCCCGGGTGAGAAGCTCTTTGAGGAGCTTTCCACCGAGGACGAACACATCGGCGACACGACGCATCCCAAGATCGGTATCTGGAAGCATCGACTCGAGGACCCGAAGATCGTGACAAGTGCTGTTGACAGGCTGATGGCAATGGCGGACACAGCCACGAGCGTCGAATTGCAGGCGGCGCTCGGACAGCTCGTTCCCGAATACAGCTTTTCGATAGACCCGCAGCAACCCGTGGAAGTCCCGGTGGCTTCAAGCCCTCGACCCGATATTCCCACAAAGGCCCCTGCCTCCTGATGACCACACCCCTCTTCCGGCTGCGGACGACCGTGTGAGCCGAGGGTCTCCTCAGGACCCTAACCCCGTTGTCCTGATCCGCCGATAACAACGCTGCGCGGCTCATTGACCGGTGTAGGTGGAGACTGTCCGGCCTGTGGTTGGCTGGGTGAGTCTGCTACAGGCCGTTCGATGAAAGGAGAGCGGTGACTCGGTGTTAGGCGCGGGACCTATCAGAGTGTGTCTTGTTGTTCTGGCTATGGCGCCGCTCGCCTCCGTTGCCCGCGCCCAACCGGAAGTAGTGCTACGACCGGAGGATCCCGGTTCCAATCTTTCCGCAGGGCGCGTCGTCCACAACTTTGATTTCGATGAACGTGCGGACGGAAACCTCGAAGACGTGCCGAAGTATTGGGAGCCGCTCAGGCCGAGCGGCTTCCCGCATTACACCCGTGGTTCGTTCGACTTTCAGGTCGGACGAACGGCGCCACCCTCGTTTCACTTGGCAAGCGAGGGGAGGAACGTCGCCTATCACTACTTGGGTCCCGAGACGCCCGTTCGAGCCAATGTGGATTACAAGATTGAAGGGTTCATTCGGGCGGATAGGCTGCAATCGGGGCGAGCATGTCTAAGTGTCCATTTTCTGGATCGGTTCCGCCAACCAATCCCGGATACGCTCGTACGGTCCCGGTATGTGGGAGGATCTGGCGACGGGGATACCTGGGTGCGTGTCGAACTGTACCTCCCAACGGCACCGGCAGAATCGCACTCCATCGGATTGGTGGCGTGGGTGCTGCAGGAGCAGACGTGGCGAGACGCAGTGCCGGCCGTTCGACACATACCAAGAACGGATGTCCGCGGTGGCGCCTGGTTTGACGATATAAGCATTTATGCCCTTCCACATGCACGAATCACAACCAACGCACCGGGAAATGTCCTGGTCCCCGGCAACGCGCAGGAACTACAGGTTGTGTTGACCGACATCCAGGACCCCAGCGTGTACGCCGACCTTTCGATCGTGGATGGTGGCGGCAAGCTGACAGAGAGCCGTCGAGTCCCGGTCACCCTGGATGCCCAGGACAAGCCCGTCCGAATCGCAGTCGATCATTTGCCCCCTGGCGTGTACCGCGCAAGCCTTCATGTCATCGCCGGCGGCACCCCCGTTGTATCGCGGATGCTCATCTTCGCACGATTGGCCCGGCCTCTTCGAACGACAGGAGGAATCGCTCGCCCGTTCGGCGTGGTCGTGAACGAAGCAGGCCGCACGGACACAGCCACTCAGCTCGCCCTACTCACGCATCAGAGTGTTCGTTCGGTCAAATTGCCCGTATGGAGCAGTCCCGATGATGAGTTCACCACATTCGTGGCTGCTCGCGAAACGGACCAACTGCTGCAAGAACTGACGAGGGTGGGTTTTGCCCTGACGGCGGTTCTGGCCGGCCCACCCCGTGCCCTCCTCCGAGATGACGGTAGGTACGCACTTTCGTTGATCGACCTGCTTTCCGGTGACGCCGACGTGTGGTCGGAACACCTCGCCGCGGTGGTCGCACCCTATTCCAGTGTGTATCGCTGGTGGCAAATTGGACGCGACGGGAGTTCACCTACTGACCAAAGAGGTAACATTGTAAGCGCGCTCAATCAGGTACGGGAGACGATGCGCGCCTACACTACCATGCCGCGCCTCGCCGCACCAACCTTGACGGCCGTCGAAATCACTGGTGATAGGCTCCCGGTCGAGCAGATCTCAGTGGCTATCGGTCATGAGATCGGACCGGGACAGTTTGCGTCGCTCCTCGAGCGCTATCGCACGCTTGGATATCAGCATGTATCCGTCTATATGGAGCCATTGCCCAGTGGCAAGTATCGTCGCCTCCCATCGCTTGCCGACTTCGCACAGCGCATCATCACCGCTCGTCACGCCGGTGCGGACACTGTCTTCGTGCCCCAGACGTGGCACACGAGGCTCACGCCCGCAGGCCCCGTTACCGAACCGACCGACGCGTATGTTCTGCTCCGTACGATTGCGGATGTGCTTGGGGACGCCGCGCCGGGACCAACGGTGCCGCTCTCCGGTTACGTTCGATGCCTGGCGTTTCAGGCGCGCCAAGGTGAACGTGACCGAGGACAGAGCGTGAACGTCCTTGCGATGTGGGACCCCACGGCACCGCTGGAAGGAAGACGGCACGCCGTGCAACTGGGCCAGGCCGAGGCACAGATCGATTTGTGGGGACAGGCGACGCCGCTTCAGCGAGACAGGCACGGACGACAGCTCGTGCATCTTTCACCGATCCCGGTCTTCGTTGTTGGCGTCGAGCGCTGGCTGATTGACCTTCGCACCTCTATCTCCATCAAGCCGGCGCAAGTCGAGTCCGGCACGGAGTTGGCCAGACACGAGATTGAGATTGCCTACGAGGGTGACCGGGCCCTCAGTGGAGAAGCGATCCTTCAAGCCCCCCAGACTTGGGACATCGCGCCGCGAACACTCAGCTTCACTGCGCTACCGCAGCGTCCCCAACGACATACGCTCGACATTTACTATCCGCACAACGAGCCGGCGGGCTCCAAGCAAATCCTGGCAAAGATCACGCTTGGCCAAACACCTCGCTACTACCTGGAGATCCCCCTTACCATCGAGTTGGGCCTGACAGACTTGGTGGTCCGGGGCCTGGCCATCCCGGAGGGGGACGATCTTCTGTTGAGACACATTGTGACCAACCGTTCGGGGTCCGTCTTGAGCTTTCGGGGAACAGCCAACGTGCCCGGCCATCAGCGGCAATACCGCACGATTGCGAATCTTGGACCTGGTGACACGCAGACGCTCGAGTACCGTTTTCTTGGGGCGGAGGCCCTGGCTGGACGCAGTGCACGACTCGTGCTGCGCGAACTGAACGACGGGCCCCGGATTCACAGTCTTGAACTGACCATACCCTGAAAGAGCCTGCGGAAACACGGACGGCTCCCCAGACCCCAGTCGTTCATTCACACGGGGCCAGGCACGATGTCGTTTCCCAGTATGAAAATCCCTTGAAGGCCTCCACATCTGCAGCGATATCCAAAAAGTCGACGACTTCATCGGGTGCGCAGGCACTGCCGCTTGACCCGACGAGGTCGACGGTGGACAGGGGGGGTGACGTTGGCAGATGCCTGAAGGCCTCCACGATGGCGAGGATGTCGTTGAAGTCGACAGTGCCGTTGACCGGCGTCCACCGGCCGTTGTAGAAAGCGCCGACGACGTCGCCCCACATCACCGTGCTGGCTTCCATTCCGATCGGAGAAAGCGCCGCTCCGCCTTGATCGCCGTAATCACACCAGACTCGGTAGGAGGTGCCGGGGACGATCTCTTCGCCGCTGACAATCACCGTCTGCCAGGTGTCATAGGTTTGGAAGACGGGCGTCGTGGCAAGCTGACCGTCAGGTTGAACATAAAGTGACATACACGAGACAGCCGGATCGTCAGGGGTACCGGTCACGAGCAGGGCCATCGGGTTGCCATGCTGTGGCGGGGTGACCGCCAGGGCCCGCCCGCTTTGGCCTTCTGCTCTTGGAGGCAGCGGCATACATGCCCAGATCGTCGGCGGGACGTCGGGTCCGGTCCAAGCGTTTGTCAGCAGCGTTCCATCAGGGCAGTCCACGTCGCCGTCGGCGTCGAGGTCAAAAAAGTCGCACGGTGGCTGTGGTGGTGTCCCCGCTTCCTCGAGACACAGCTCGAACGCGGCGAAATCCTCTGCGTCGACGTCGCCATCACCGTCGAAATCGGCATCAGGAAGCTCGATCGTGATCCCGGCATGATCAACGAGAAAACCCACGACGGAACGAACGCTCTTTACGGCATACGCGTAATCGATGTAGTCAACATGGTCTACGCTGTCGCACATTTGATGCCAGCAAGGGTTGCCCCAGTCCTCGATCAACAGACAGGCCTCGACTCCAATGGCTTGGAAGGGGGCATGGTCACTGGCACCGGAGGGACCGGCAAGCTGGTAACCCAGACCGTCCCCGTACAGGCTTACCGCCGTCGCCAACGCGTTTGCAAAGGACGCTGAAGCGGCAGCAGCATGGATATCGACGACGTCTCCACCACGATTCCAAGCGACCATATCGGCTGCGATCATGCCTTGAATGTCGTCGGCCATGTGATCCAGCGCGTACGCCCAGCTTCCCACCAGGCCCCGCTCCTCCCGGTCGAACGCGATGAAACGAATCGTGTAATCCGACACCTGGCCTGTCAGCGCACGAGCAATCTCCAGGACCAGAGCCACACCGCTGGCGTCGTCGTCGGCACCCGCGTTGCCGAAGGAGTCATAGTGGGCACCGACGATGTATTCCTTGCTTGGGTCAAGCGTTCCCCATTTCGTACCCACAACGTTATAGTGAATAACACCCTCGTACTCGAAAGGCTCCAGGGTCACTTCCAGGCCGAAACTGGACATGAGAAGGGTGATGTTAGCCATCGCCAGGTCATGTTCAGCGCCGAAACCCCGATTGTGTCCGTCGTGTGTATAAAGCATGTCATCGAGAATGTGGCGATAGCTCTGCTGCGTCACCAATTGAGCCGCAACCTCGCCCATGTCAGATGCGAATGCTGGCGCGGTCGCTGTTATGACAGACCCGAGAACCAGCCACAGCATTCTTGCGTGATATCCTCGCGAAGACTCCATCCGCTATACCTTCCTCAGGGTGGGTAATGCCAATTCCCCTTATTCACTGCACAGCAAGGAGCGGTACTTCCGTCTATGGCCAATGCACGATCCGCAGACCCTGGACCGAGCGTACGGCATGACCGACACCGAGAGCGTGTCCCGCAGATGGAACCCTTGGCGGGCGATTGATATTCCCTAGCCTTGCGTGTGCTTGCTTCTCGACCGGTCGGGGCAGCTTGTTGTTGTAAGCCGCAACTGCCAGTGCGATTAATCACACGGAGCGGGGCAGGACGTTGTCTCCCAGAAGTCGAATCCTTTGAACGCGTCGACCGTCGCTCCAATGTCTAGGAAGTCAATTGCCAGGTCTGGATTGCATTCATTACCGCTCGGCCCAACCATGTCAGCCCACGATATGGGTGGAGCCGTTGGCAAGCTCCGGAAGGCGTCGACAACCGAGGAAATGTCGTTGAAGTCGACGGTGCCGTTCGCCGATGTCCAATGTCCATTCACGAAGTCACCGACCACATCTCCCCACCTGCTGGTCGTGGCGTCCGCCCCACCGAGGGAGACGCCATACGCGCCATAGTCACACCACACGGTGTAGCGGGTCCCCGGGACAACCTCGTCGCCGTTGACAATGACGGTTCCCCACGTGTCATAGGTCTGGAAGACCGGGTTGGTTCCGACCCGGCCGTCCGCTTGGACATAGTGGCGCTCGCCTGGCGCTTGGGTCATGCAGGAGACATTTGGATCCGCCGCGTCACCTGTGACAAGCAGGGCGATTGGTGATGTGTGCTCGGGAGGTGTCACCGCCAGAGAGCGACCACTCTCAGCGACCGCGATCGGCGGCGGGAGCAGGCACCCCCCGAAGACCGGAGGGTTTCCAGGGCCCGTCCAGACCGCCTTGAACACGCGATAATCCGTGCAATCCACATCGCCGTCCCCATCGAAGTCGAAGAAGTCGCACGGGGGATCGACCGGGTTATTGCGACCCGCAAAACAGGCTTCGAACTCGGTGTAGTCGCTTAGATCGACGTTGCCATCGCCCGTGTAATCTCCATCGGGAATGTCCACTTCAACACCTGCATTGTCCACCAGGAAACCGACCACTGACCGTACACCCTTGGTCGCCATCTCATAGTCGACGTAGTTCGGTGAATCCACGCTGTCGCACGCATGGTGGTAGCAAGGGTTCCCCCAGTCCTCGATCAGTAGGCAGGCGGGGAAACCCACGGCCTCAAACGGAGCATGATCGCTCCCACCGGATGGGCCGCCGAACTGGTAGCCGATGTCCTCCCCGTACAACGCGACGGCATCGGCCAGAGCATTCGCGTGTGCCGCCGATGCGCTCTGCGCAAAGATGTCGAATGAACCCGTCCCGACGTTGTAGGCGACCATGTCGGCAGAGATCATGCCTCGAATGTCGTCGCCGATATGGTCGAGGGCGTATCCCCAGGACCCGTGCAAACCCTGCTCCTCACGGTCAAAAGCCATAAAGCGAATCGTGTAGTCCGACTCGTACTGGGTCAGCACGCGGGCCGCCTCCAGCACCAAAGCCACACCACTGGCATTATCGTCAGCACCCGGTGCTCCCAGCTCCGGATCGTAGTAATTGATCGAATCGTAGTGGGCACCGATCACGTATTCGACCGACGAATCAAGCGTGCCGAGCTTGGTTCCAACAACGTTGTAGTACGTGCCCCCACTCCACTCGAAGGGCTCGAGCTGAGCCACCAACCCGAGGCTTGACATGAGCGCCAGGATGTTGTCCCGGGCTGGATCGTGCTCGGGCCCATACCAGCGGTCATCCCCGTCCTGGGTGTACAGTTCATCTTCGAGGTAATGGCGGTAGCTCTCGAGTTCCACCAACGCGGCGCCCACCGCGCCTGCTTCGGACGCCATCCCGACGGACGTCGGGACTGACAGTGGCACCATGGCCAGAATTGCTGCGACAGGCCAATTCACCTGGCGCGGCTTTCCACTGCCCTCCATCATCACAATCTCCTAATCTAAAGAGGGAAAGAGAATCTTTGGGTTTGCCGTCTCTGCCCGAATCTTCCCCACGGCACACGAGTCAAGGTTTTCCGCACCTCGGTGCCCCACTGTCCTTCTAGTGTAGCGAAAACCCCACACTCACTGCAAGCCCGGCGATGCCATGGCACGTTCCGGACGGCGTCGGGCGACGACCGCACACGTTGTGATGATTACTCATACGTTACTTTTCGTGTCCAGGACGGACTTGTAGAATCCTCCTGAGGTTAGCGGAACGAAACCAAGAGTCCCGCACCACCTAGAGCGGTTCTCGAAAATGCGTGCCGCAGCACCCCCCTGTAATCCCCCCTTGCCAAGGGGGGAAAGAGGGGGGTCGACCGGTCCACGAAAACGGGATTCGCTCTAGCCCGAACACCACCGCGCATCGAGGCAGAAACGGCGTAGCTGGCGCGGCGACCTGCAAGCGGACAACGCAGTAAAGCTTGCGTATTTTCTTGTGTGGGCCCATCCCGGGCGCCACAGCCACGATCGACCCGGCTTGCGGAAGGAGATGAAACGGCGATGACGAGACGAGCTTGTTTCTTCCAGGTAGTGATCCTTGCGGCCATCCCGCTGTACTCCGCAGCAGCCCAGCTTCCTCCCATTCCTGAGAAAGTCGATCAAGTCGAGACCCCGAAACCGGAGCTCTTTCTCGAAAAGCCGGTGGTCGACCTCGGCGAGGTGATCGAGGGGGATCGGCCTACCGCGAACTGGGTTCTCGTAAACCGCGTTAACGCCGACCTCATCATCAAGCAAACACGGGCCGGGTGTGGATGCACGGTCGTGAGGTTGAAAGAGGAGGAGAAAGTGATACCCCCAGGTGGATCTCGCGTCCTCAAGGCGGATTTCCATACGCAAGGTCGCCGCGGCAAGCAGACCAAGGGGATCACGGTGTTTACGAACGACCCCGTCTCACCAATGGTCAAGCTCCAGCTTGTTGCCAACATCAAGTCCCTCTACACGATCAAGCCGTCCGGTATGGCTAACCTTCAGAGTGTTCGCCGTGGCGGAACCGCTTCCAAGACGATCGACATTCTTCCGGGTGATGAGGCGGATTTCGAGATCCTAAGCGCTCATGTTCCAGAGGATGTCCCTCTGCGCCTTCTCGTGGAACCGTTTGATGCGGACGGTTCGAAGGGGCAACCACCCCCCAGCAAGGGGTGGCGGATACGCGTCAGCGTTGATGAATCGGCTTCACTCGGCACGATCACCACGGAACTGACACTCGGGCTTCGGATCGGTGATATCAAACAAGAGCGGGTCGTCCCAATCCGCTGTTCGGTCGTCGGCGATTTGTCTTGGACACCGAGGGTGCTGGACATCACCCGCCACCTCGCCCGAGGTGGTACGCGTCTGCCCCCACTCATCATCCGCTCAGAGGAGGACCTCGCGTTCAAGATTCTCGGTGCTGATGCGGGTCCACCGTTCGATATCAGCGTTGAGCAAGTCAGCGCCGCATCGCCCGGGACGCGATATTCGGTTGTGTTGACGGTGCGGGAGGATGCCGAGGCTGGCCCGTTTGGCACGACCCTCCACGTGCGAACGGATTCGTTGGACGAGCCGCTGATCGAGGTTCCCGTCTTTGGGATTGTCGCCCCGCCGGTTACCGTCGAACCACCAATGATTATGTTACGGCTGGATGGGACGGAGGTGGGAATGCATCGCCGTATTAAGCTTCAGGCGTCACCGCAGTCCGTTTTGAAGATCGAGAAGATCGAGTGCGACCTTGGCTCGGTCACGATCACGGTCGACCAGCAGGCGAGTTCCCGATACGATCACCTTTGTTTCCTGGACGCCAGGCTGACCGACAGCCAGCAACCGGTTGACGATAGCCATCGCTCGACTGAGCGTAGCCGGCGCTCGGCTGACCGCGGGCTTGCTCCGGGCGAGCACGAGGCTATGGTGACGGTGATGACCAGCCTCAAAGGGGCCCGGCGCCTCGAGATTCCCATCCGTATCGAGGTGCCGGAGCGCGGCAGGTAATGGACCGCGCCGTCGAGACGGGTCCGGATGAGTGTACACGACAGGAACGGTGCGATGGTATCGGATTCAGGATCGTCTGGTAGCCGTCGGTCGACTGACCGTAGCCACCGGTCGACTGACCGTGAGCAACGCAAGCCGCGGATCGATTGGGCGGATCCAAGCGTACCGGTTGGCGACGCTCCGCCTTTGCCGAAGTGGCCCATGGCGCTGGCGGCCTGCGCGTGGCTAGCTTGGATCGTGTTCTTGCTCACCATGCTGCTGACAAGTACTGGTAGCGCAGCGAGCTGATCACCCAAATCCGTAGCACCTTGCTCCGGCTTGTCGCGGAGGGGAGCTGAAGCGAGGCTTCCAAACACGCTGGACACGTACTGCGTCGGGATGCCGATCCACCTTGAATCGAAGGAACGAATTCTTGGCACTCAATCGAAGCGACATGAGCGAGCGGACGGATGTTCGCTACCACCACAACTTGGCTGCTCTCGCCAATCGGCAGCCGGAGGTGGCAGAAGCCGTTGATGCCACGCCTGTCCCGGACACCGTCTCACCTGCCACCGGTCGGGACGGCAGCCCAACATATCTTATCGGCACCGAGGATGGAGGCTTCACCTGGTTTGGCCAATCGTCGATGCCGAGCATCAGCGCCGATGCGCTCTTCCCGGAATCGTACCACGACAGCCGCCCCACCGCAGGTGGTGACGGCAATGTACTACTCTCGGGCGTGTTCACCGGGCGCGAGCCGCTCGTGATAGCCGAGAGACTACCACCGCACACGGCCCTGTTCGTGATCGAGTCGGATCCATTGAATCTCAAGCTGGCCATGCACCTGTATGCTTACGAGGATTTAGTGCAGGCAGGGCGGCTGGTTTTTGTGCTGGGCACGGGCGACGCAGTGATCGACGGTCTGCGCACTTTCTTCGAGCGGCATTCAGGGTATGAATGGCCTAGCCACATGCTCACCGTACCGCAGCTCTCGGCGTCGGCAATCGCGGATCTTCAGCACCAGTTGGCCCAAGCCGCGGATGTGGTCGCCGGCGTGCAGGCCCGGGTGACGAAGGCTTGCACTCGGTCGCTGCAAGCTCGCACGTTTGGCGCGTTACCGAAACGACCGCGGGTGGCTCTGCTTAGCCGCGACCCCCGGCCGGTTTCCCTGGAGCAAGCGCAGCGCGTGGGGCGCGCGCTTTCGACATTAGGGCTGCCGCACGAGGTGTGTGTCCCAGATACACCGGGTAAGTGCCATATGGTGGCACGATTTGCGGCGATTGACGAATCCAAAGCTGATCTTGTGTTCATGGTCAATAGTGCCCCAGGCGCCATGGGCTCACTTCTGCCCGACGCTCTCCCGGTGGTCGCATGGTATGGCCCCGAGGCGGTGGTCAGCCGGTGGGACGAGCCGTTCCGCTGCGAGTCCTGCTTCGCCTTCGCCGCGTCCCGCAGGATACGGGATGCACTGATCACTGGGGGGGTCCTGGAGCACAGCGTTCACATGTGCGGTCCCGCAGCGGATGAAACCGCCCTCCGCCATGCGCCTCCTTCACATGAGGGCCCGGACGTGTCGGACAT